>NZ_AP024233.1:3290000-3596428 GCF_025998535.1 Desulfolithobacter dissulfuricans
ACAGGGCATCGGGACAAGAGAAAAAACAAAAATATATGTTTAAAAAAATATTGATCGCCAACCGAGGGGAAATCGCCTGCCGGGTCATCAAAACCGCCCGGAAAATGGGCATTGCGACCGTGGCCGTCTACTCCGACGCCGACCGGAGGGCATTGCACGTGCGGATGGCGGACGAGGCCGTCCATATCGGGCCGTCGCCCGCCACCGAGAGCTACCTGGACATGGACCGGATCGTGGCCGCCTGCCTGAAGACCGGGGCCGAGGCTGTCCACCCGGGCTACGGCTTTCTGTCCGAAAACCCCATGTTCTGCGAGATGCTGGAACGGGCCGGATTGATCTTCATCGGCCCGCCGGTGGAGGCGATCCGGGCCATGGGCGACAAGATCACCTCCAAGCAGATCGCCGCCCGGGCCGGGGTCAACACGGTGCCGGGCTTCGACGGAGTGATCCGCGATGTGGACCATGCCCTGGAGGTGGCGGCCGATATCGGCTACCCGGTGATGCTCAAGGCCACGGCCGGGGGTGGCGGCAAGGGTATGCGGGTGGCGTGGAACGAGGATGAGTGCCGGGAAGGTTTTGTCCGGGCCGCTTCCGAGGCCGGATCAAGCTTTGGCGACGACCGGATCCTGATGGAAAAATTCATCCAGGAGCCTCGTCACATCGAGATCCAGATCATGGCCGATTCCCACGGTAACGTGATCTATCTCGGCGAGCGGGAATGCTCGATCCAGCGGCGACACCAGAAAATCATCGAGGAGGCTCCTTCGCCTTTCCTCGACCCGGAAACCAGGCAGGCCATGGGCGAGCAGGCCGTGGCCCTGGCCCGGGCTGTTCGTTACGAATCGGCCGGAACCGTGGAGTTCATTGTCGATGCCGCCCGGCCGGGCCAGTTTTACTTCCTGGAGATGAACACCCGGCTGCAGGTGGAGCATCCGGTGACCGAGATGGTCACCGGGCTCGACCTGGTGGAGCTCATGCTCCGGGTGGCTGCCGGGGAAGAGCTGAGCCTTGGCCAGGACGAGGTCCCCCTCGACGGCTGGGCCATGGAGTGCCGGATCTATGCCGAGGATCCGCTGCGCGGCTTCCTGCCCTCCACCGGCCGGCTGATCCATTACCTGCCGCCCGGGGAGGAGCGCCGGGTGCGGGTGGATGACGGGGTGTACGAGGGCGGCGAGATATCCATGTACTACGACCCGATGATCGCCAAGCTCATCACCTGGGGCGAAACCAGGGAGCTGGCCATCGCCCACATGCAGGACGCCCTCGATGAATACGTGATCCGGGGCGTGGAGCACAACATCGGTTTTCTCGGGGCGATCATGGCCCATCCCCGGTTCCAGGAGGGGCGGCTGTCCACCAACTTCATTGCCCAGGAGTACCCGGACGGCTTCCATCCCTCCTGTTCCCTGCAGGAAGACCCGGCCCTGCCAGTGGTGGTGGCTGGCATCATTCACCGCCTCTACATGGACCGGGCGGCCTGTATCAGCGGTCAGCTGCCCGGCCATGAACGCAATGTCCAGGATGACTGGGTGGTAATCATCAACGGACACCGGCACGATATCATCGTCAAACCCTTCCAGGCCGACTGCGGCTACCTGGTGGACTACGACGGCCGCGATTACCGGGTGACCACGGACTGGTCCTTCTGCCAGCTCCTGTTCCGCGGCGTGATCAATAACCGCCAGGTGGTCTTTCAGGTGGAGCGTGACGGGGTGGGCTACATCCTCCAGCACCGGGGCAACCGGATCCATACCCTGGTACTCACCCCGCGGGCCGCGGAACTCTTCCAGCTCATGCCGCCCGAAGAAGAAGCCGATCTCTCCCGCTACCTGCTGGCCCCCATGCCCGGCCTGCTGACCAAGGTAAGTGTTCAGGTCGGCGACTCGGTGAAGAGTGGCGAGGAACTGGCCATCATCGAGGCCATGAAGATGGAAAACGTCCTGCGGGCCCCGTGCGACGGCATCATTGCCGACATCATCGCCAAGCCCGGCGACTCCCTGTTCGTCGACCAGATCATCCTTGAATTCGCGGTGGAGAAGCCATGAGCAGCCTGCCGACCCTTGACCTTGGCCAAACAACCATCAGCTGGCTCACCGGCGGCCATTTCGAACTGGATGGCGGCACCATGTTCGGGGCTGTACCCAAGGTGCTGTGGAGTAAAAAATATCCGGCCGACGCGGACAACTATATCCGCATGCTCAACGCCCCGCTCCTGGTCCGGACCCCGGAACATTGCCTGATCATCGACACCGGAGTGGGCAACAAGCTCAGTGACAAGCAGAAGCAGATATTCAGGGTCTACGAAGGGTGGAACCTGGTGGACGAGCTGGCCGGCCTCGGTCTTGGCCGGGAGGATATCGACGTGGTCATCCTCACCCACGGTGATTTTGACCATGCCGGCGGGGTGGTCATGCATGGGAATAGCGGTGAACCGGAACTGACCTTTCCCCGGGCGCGACATGTGCTCCAAACCCTGGAATGGGAGGATATCCTCCACCCCAATATCCGCTCCAGCCATACCTACTGGCCGGAGAATTTCGCCGGGCTTGCGGAAAGTGGGCTGCTCGAGCTGGTAGACGGAGACCGTGAGATCGTGCCGGGGGTCACGGTCCGCCTCACCGGTGGCCATACCCGGGGCCACCAGCTGGTGGAGATCCGGGGCGAAGCGGATTCGGCCGTCCACCTTGGCGATGTCCTGCCCACCCACGCACACACCAATCCCCTGTGGATCATGGCCTATGACAACTTCCCGCTGGATATCATCGACCGGAAACAGGAGCTCCTGCCCCGCTACCAGCAGAAGGGGTGGTGGTTCACCTTCTATCACGATATCCACATGCTGGCCTGCCGCCTGGACGGCCGGGGCAAGGTGGTGGAAACCTTTCCAGATTACTGATTATCTCCCTCTTTTCACCTCCGGGTGACCGGGAGACAGAAACGAGAATTTTTCTTGACAGGCCGGGGGAGTTCCTTTATACAAGACTATAATTATCTCATATATCTTCTTTGAGCGCTCGCGGGGCCCTGCCCTGATTCAGTTTTTTGTTCCATCAAATCAACATGTTATTCAAAAAGGGGTGTACCAATGATTGCCTACTGGATTGAATCCGCCTCCCTGGCGCAGCTACAGGAACTCTGGTGGCTGCTCTGTTCCGTGGTCGGCTCGCTGTTTCTCTTTCTCACCTTTGTTCAGGGCGGTCAGTCCCTGCTCTGGCAGGTTGCCCGGACCGAAGATGAGAAAACCCTGATCATCAACTCCCTGGGCCGTAAATGGGAACTTACCTTCACCACCCTGGTGCTCTTTGGTGGTGCCCTGTTCGCCGCCTTTCCCAAGTTCTACGCCACCTCCTTTGGTGGCGCCTACTGGGTCTGGATCCTTATTCTCTTCACCTTCATTGTCCAGGCGGTCAGTTACGAATTTCGTAAGAAACCCAACAATCTGCTCGGTTCCAAGACCTACGAGGCCTTTCTCTTCATCAACGGTTCAGTGGGCATCCTGCTCATCGGCGCGGCCGTGGGTACCTTTTTCACCGGCTCCAACTTTGTCCTGAGCAACTATAATTTCGTCACCTGGACCAGTTCGCTGCGCGGACTCGAAGCGGCCTTTTCGCTGTTCAACCTCTCGGTGGGACTGTTCCTGGTTTTCAATGCCCGGGCTCTGGGCGCCATGTACCTGGTCAACAACATCGACTTCACCGGCGTCGAAGAGCTGGAAGGACGGCTGCGCGAGGCAGCACTGAAAAACTTCAAGCTCAGCCTCCCCTTCCTGATCTGGATGCTGATCCACCTCCTGCCCATGGACGGTTTTGCGGTCAACGAGAAGGGCGAGGTCTTCCGCCAGACCTGGAAGTACCTGCTCAACCTCAACGCCAACCCGCTCCTGGGATTGGCCCTGGTCTCCGGCCTGATCCTGGTGACCGCCGGAGCACTCATCACCGGCAGGACCCGCTCCACCGCCGGGATCTGGTTCGCCGGCCTGGGAACGGTGCTCTTTGCCCTGGCTGTCTTCGGCACCGCCGGATACAACAACACCGCCTTTTATCCGTCCAAGGTGGACCTGCAGTCCTCCCTGACCATCTATAATGCCTCCAGCAGCCGCTACACCCTGCAGGCCATGAGCTGGGTGGCCCTGGCAATCCCCTTTGTCCTGGCCTATGTGGCCTATGTCTGGAAGGCCATGGACCGTAAAAAACTTACCCTGGCTGAACTCACTGGCAAAAACGCCAGGGAAGTCTATTAGCAGGCAGATCTGTTTTCAGGTGGCACCGCGATGGTATCCCCTCGGATACCATCGCATTCTCCCTTCCCCGGTCCCGGGGAAAAAAGCTGTTAACGGGAATATTTTCCACTTGACAACGATTTCTCTTTTCAATATAAGACATAAACAATCTTATATATCATCTTTATCGTATTATAACTGACACCATGAGACTGACCCGAGCAGGAGAATACGCCATCCGCTGCATGGTGTATCTGGCAAAACAGGGACGCGGCGTTCTGACCAGCCGCCAGGAAATTGCCAGAAAAGCCGACATACCATCCCATTTCCTGGCCAAGATCGCCCAGGACCTGGCCAAGGCCGGCTTTATCGAGATCCGCCAGGGAGCCCGGGGCGGGTTTGTTCTCCTTCGGGATCCGGACAAGATCAGCCTGCTGGAAGTGGTCGAGACCATGATCGGCGAGATCTATCTCAACGACTGCGTGGCCCGGCCGGCATCCTGCAAGGTGACCTATGGCTGCGCGGTGCACCGGGTCTGGATGGAGGCCAGGGACCAGCTGCGCAGCACCCTGAACGCGGTCACCTTTGACCAGCTGGTGGAGGAAGGCTCCTGTATCCCGCTTTTCCCGGTGACCGAACTCTCCGAAACTCCGCCGGAAGACAAGGCCGCCGACCAGGTCGAGAAAATACAGTAGGAGGAGGGTATGGAACCACAACTTGCCATGGAACAACCCGGTATTATCACCCGCATCATCCGCTTCTATATGGACGGATTTCGCTCAATGACCCTGGGAAGAACGCTCTGGAAGGTGATCATCATCAAGCTGATCATCATGTTCGGAGTGCTCAAGTTATTTTTTTTCCAGGATTTCCTGGAATCACGCTTTGCAACAGATGAGGAACGGGCCGGTTACGTGCTGGAGCAGATCACCAGGCCAGTCCAAAGCCAACCAAATGTAAGGAGGTAGGAAGTCATGATTGAAAACTTTGACATGTCAATGGTGAACTGGGCCAGGGCCCAGTTTGCCCTGACAGCCATGTACCACTGGATTTTTGTGCCGCTGACCCTGGGTATCACCTGGATCATCGCTTTTTACGAGACCCTGTATGTCAAGACCGGCAACGAACACTGGAAACACATCACCAAATTCTGGGCCAAGCTCTTCGGTATCAACTTCGCCATCGGTGTGGCCACAGGTATCATCATGGAGTTCGAGTTCGGAACCAACTGGTCTAACTACTCCTGGATGGTCGGTGATATCTTCGGCGCCCCGCTGGCCATCGAAGGCATCATCGCCTTTTTCCTGGAGGCCACGTTCTTTGCCGTGATGTTTTTTGGCTGGAACAGGGTTTCCAAGCGTTTCCACCTCTTCTCCACCTGGATGGTCGCCCTGGGCTCCAACCTGTCCGCCATGTGGATTCTGGTGGCCAACGGCTGGATGCAGTTCCCCACCGGCATGGCCTTCAATCCGGACACGGCCCGCTTCGAAATGCAGAACATCATGGAGGTCATCCTCTCGCCGGTGGCGGTGTCCAAGTTCACCCACACCACCAGCTCCTCCATGCTGCTGGCCTCTCTGTTCATCATCTCCATCTCTTCCTGGTTTCTGCTCAGGGGCCGCCACATCGAGATGGCCAAACGGTCGATTATCGTGGCCGCGGTTTTTGGCCTGATCACCTCGGCGGTTGTCGGCTTCACCGGGGACGAGGCCGCCTATGAAGACGCCCAGCATCAGCCCATGAAGCTGGCCGCCTTCGAGGGACTGTATAAGGGTGAGAAAAATGCCGGCATCGTTGCCATCGGCATGCTCAACAGCGACAAGAAACCCGGAGATGACCAGAAACCCTTCAACTTCCAGATCCGTATCCCGGCCCTGCTCTCCCTGCTGGCCAACCGCTCACCGGGCAGCTTTGTCCCCGGCATAGACGATCTGGTCTACGGCAACGAGGAATACAACATCATGGGCGCGGGCGAGAAGATCGAGCGTGGCAAGATAGCGCTCTCGGCCCTGGATACCTATAAGAAGGCTAAAAAGGAAGGGAACGGGGACATGGCGGCCGCCGCCCTGGCCTCCTTTAACGAGAACCAGGAATACATGGGCTACGGCTTCCTGGAAAAACCCGAAGATATCGTGCCGCCGGTGGCGACCACGTTCTACAGCTTCCATATTATGGTGGCTCTGGGGACGCTGTTTCCGCTGGTCTGCCTGGCCTTCCTCTACTTCACCATGAAGGACCAGCTCCTTAACAAAAGATGGTTGCTGGCCGCAGGCGTACCCATGTTCTTCCTGGCCATGATCGCCTCCCAGGCCGGCTGGGTTGTTGCCGAGGTCGGCCGTCAGCCCTGGGCCATCCAGGGGCTGCTGCCGGTTTCGGTCGCGCGCTCCAACCTGACCGCCGGCACAGTACAGACCACATTTTTCATGTTCGCGATCCTGTTCACCATCCTGCTCTTTGCCGAGGTGCGGATCATGACCAAACAGATTTCCATTGGACCGGAGGGCGAGTAAAATGATCGGAAGCCTTGATACAACGACACTGCAGCATCTCTGGTGGCTGCTCTGCTCCGTGGTTGGAGCCCTGTTCATCTTTCTCACCTTTGTCCAGGGTGGGCAGACCCTGCTCTGGCAGGTGGCCAAGAGCGACCTGGAAAAATCCCTGGTCATCAATTCCCTCGGCCGCAAGTGGGAACTGACCTTCACCACCCTGGTCCTGTTCGGCGGGGCGCTGTTCGCCGCCTTTCCCAAGTTCTACGCCACCTCGTTTGGCGGCGCCTACTGGGTATGGGTGCTTATCCTGTTCACCTTCATCGTCCAGGCGGTGAGCTACGAGTACCGCAAAAAGGAAAACAACCTGCTGGGTGAAAAGGTCTACGAGCTGTTCCTGTTTATTAACGGCTCGGTGGGCATCCTCCTGATCGGGGCGGCAGTCGGCACCTTTTTCACCGGCTCCAACTTTGTCCTCAGTGGCTACAATTTTGTCACCTGGACCCATCCGCTGCGCGGCCTGGAGGCGGCCTTTTCGCTCTTCAACCTGTCGCTCGGGCTCTTCCTGGTGTTCAATGCCCGGACGATTGGCTCCATGTATCTGATCAACAATATCGATTTTAGCGCCACCCCGGAACTGGAGACCCGGCTGCGCAACGCCTGCTGGACAAGTTTTCTCTGTTCCCTGCCCTTCCTGGGTTATGTCCTGGTCAGCCTGCTGCTGATGAAAGGATACACCGTTGACGGGAATGGCGTGGTCTCCATGGTATCGCGCAAATATCTGGCCAATCTGCTGGCCAATCCCTGGCTGCTGGGACTTTTGGCCGCAGGTCTTGTGCTGGTGATTTCAGGTGTACTGTCCACCGCCAAAACCAGCAAAACCGGTGGCATCTGGATGGGTGGCCTTGGTACGGTTCTGGTGGGGCTCACAGTCCTCCTGCTGCCGGCCTATAACAACACCCCGTTCTATCCGTCCAAGGCGGATCTGCAGTCGAGCCTGACCATCGCCAACGCCTCGTCGAGCCATTACACCCTGACCGCCATGACCTACGTGGCCATCGCGATTCCCTTTGTCCTGGCCTACGTGGCCTACGTGTGGTGGGCCATGGACCGGACCAAGCTGACCGCCGACGAGGTACAGAGCGAGGCCTACTGATCTTTTTTCAATATCCCGGTGCCGGCGCTGACGGCTGGCACCGGCTGCATTCCACAGGAGGAACACCATGGAAACTTTTCTGCTTCTTCTCTGGGTCGCCATGATCGGCGTATCCTACAAAGCCGCGGTCATAGCACTGGACAAGGCGAACCTATTATAGAATAATATCTTCAAGTCTGCCGGGCGGTTTTCTTCCTGCTTCTCCTTCCGCCCGGCAGCCCTTGCTGCACACTTATCCTATCCACCTTATCCCCGGGGTCCGACCATGACCGACCAGGCAACGCTGAAACTTCTCTTTCTCGGCTCGAACGTAAAAATCTGGAACCTGCCCGTCAAGGAGGTCAGCCTTCTGGAAGAGGGCAGCCTGCCCGCCTACGGATACAATCCCGGCGATGACATCGACCTTCTGGCCGGTAAGGTCAGTATCGAGAACGGACGTCTGGAGCAGTGCCTGACCTGGCTCAGCTCCTACCTGGCCAGCTCCGAGCTCACGCCCAGGCTCAACACCCTGACGTACGGGAAGGAAAAGCACGTCTACCAGATCTTCCGCAAGCATTCTTCCGGGGCGGTGGACAAGCCGGATCACGGCTGGTACATGATCAACCAGATCCTTCCTTCCGAGGGTCGTGGGGTCCAGAACGACTCCTTTGTGGTCAACGGCAACAACCTGGATATCATCGCCGGCAACAACGGTATTCTGCTTATCGACGACTCCGGGGTTCCGCCCCAGGTCTGCGAGGATATCGTCGAACTCAACCCCGGCATGTGGTGCATCGCCATGGGCATCTCGGTGGCCCACTGGCAGAAATGGGCCACCATCCTCCAGGACCGGTTCACCCTCTTCTGCCGGCTCTCCGACCTGGAAACCACCCGGATGGAGATGGACAGCTCGGTCAACTGGGAAACCATTGTCGCCATGTGCCTGCGGGCCCTGCGCACGCCCGAGGTGGGGTTGTGGGACGAACAGCAGCACCGGTTTCTCTGCCATATTGTGGTGGAGATGTTCCCCCACGGCCTGCTTTACGTCGGCCCGGTCGGCACCTTCTTCCGCTACCGCAAAGGACACCTGCCGGAGAAAAGCGCGCCCCGGCAGCGGGGCTCGGTGCCCTGCTACGATACCATGGTGACCTCCATGCTTTCCATGGACGCCATGCGTTTTGACGGTTTCCAGTTCGGCCGCAACTATTTCTACGACTTTTCCAAGCGGGTCCTGCTCAACTGGCAGGTGCTCAACGAGTGCGGCTACTACTTCAACGACGGGCTGGAGTTCCCCAATCTGGATTTCTCCTCCACCTATCCGGACGGCTCGCCCTGCTCGTTCATCGACAACAGCCCGGATCCCTCCTTTGTCGAACTGCCGAAGTTCTCGGCCGACTTCGACTCCACCCTGGAACTGGTCTCGAGCCAGGTGTGGAACGAGGACAAGAAAAAGGCCCTGCGCTCCTTTTTCCGCCACCGGCGTTACTCACCGTCCGGCATCTACCAGACGACCAGTTACGACTACATGGACGTGATCGTCTCGGTGCTCCACTGCCTCAAGGAGGAGGTCAACCGGGGCCGCGGCTTCAACGACCTGCCCATCTTCCAGGTCGGCCACCTGCGGACCACGGACCCGGCCGAGATCGACCCGGTAATCACCCTCCACAACGTCATGGACTCCTATGTCTCCAAGGACCGGGTTCTGCGGCCGCTGTGCATCGGAGTGTTCGGCCCTCCCGGTTCGGGCAAATCCTTTGCCGTCAAACAGGTGGCCAACGTGATCTCCAAGAATTTCGAAGGCAACCCCTTTGATTTCTTTGAGTTCAACCTGACCCAGTTCGCCAGTCCGGACGAAATCAACTCGGCCATCGATCCCATCCGGGCCTCGGTGGCCCAGGGCAAAGTCCCCATCGCCTTCTGGGATGAATTCGACTGCCGCTACGATGACTACGAGTTCGGCTACCTGCGCTACTTCCTGCCCTCCATGCAGGATGGCGTCACCTACGTCCACGGTATTCCCTACCACATCGGCAGGGCAATCTTTGTCTTTGCCGGTGGAGTCAAGGCCAGCTGGGCCGGAATGGAGGAACTGCTCACCCCGGAGGACCCGAAAGCGCTGCAACTGGCAAAGACCCTCAAGATTCCCGACTTCATGAGTCGGCTGCGGGTTGTACTGGATATTGATGGCATTGAAATTCCGGACGAACTGCTGCGGGATTCTGCCTCGGAAGAGGAACTGGAAGAGCTGCGCCGCATCCTGCTCAAGCGGGCCTTCATCATTGCCCACCAGATGCAGACCCACTGGCGGACCGCGGCCCGCAAGACCTCGGGCTTGCTCCTGCGGCTGCTGCTGGCCCGCTACAAGTTCGGAGCCCGTTCCATCGAGGCGGTCATCGAGGCCAGTCGGGCCGCGGACCGGCTTGTCTACGGCCTGCCCGAACTGATCGCGCCATCGGCCGCGCGCATCCATGCCGAGTGGCGCATCGAGCTGGAACGGCGCATCGACCAGATCAGAAAGAGCAAGGGGCTGCGGGCGGTCTGGTAAACCCGGGGTCGGGCACAGAACGGCTCAACGGCAAATTACCTGTTTTTGTTTTTCTGCCGCAGTTTTTCCAGAGCCCGGCCCACGGTCGGGGCCTGGTCGATGAACCGCTGCAGTTTTTCGCAGATATAGTCGGGACACAGGGCGCAGTGATCCAGGTCCCGGTCCCGGCAGCAGGCCCGGACCGGACACTGGCCGCAGAAGGAAAATTTGACCCCTTCCTCCTTGCAGCCCGTGCAGTTTATATCGTCTACCGTCAGCTCACACTGGTAGCGGACAGACCATTTCGCCGCGATCTCCGCCCGGGTCTTTTCGTCATCATCCCTGGTTGCCCGGTAGGTCTCGCACCGGCTGCAGTCCAGTCCACAATAGGCAATCATCCCCCACCTCCCCGTTTTTTGTTATCAGCGAATCTCTGCACCATCCGGTCCTGCTTTCTCCCGCCACTCACGGCAGAGGCAGCGAATCGGGAAGAAAATCCGCCAGGACACCGTTACCCACCACCACCTTTTTCAGCTCATCCAGGACCCGGGCAAACCGCAGCTGCTCCTCGGGTGGGACCAGAAATCCCGGCAGGGGCCGGTTGGGAACACTCCTGTCCCGGTGGTCGGTGAGCAGGTCGAGCATGTTGCCGCTGACCCCGTCCCGATCCAGGTGCTCGATAACCTGATAGAGGGCCAGGTTGAAGGTGAAGAGAAAGGGCGGCATCACCGCTTCCCCCTGTCCGACACACCGTTCCAGGGAGACCATGGCCCGGCAGGCAAAGGGTCGGTGGTCATACACCGTGCAGTGCCCGCTCCGGTCCAGCAAAGGGCAGCTTCCCTCTCCGTGTTCCCCGGTCTCCACAGGTGCATCGCGGCGCAGAAAACAGGCTTCGGCCAGTTCATTGGTGGTCAGGTGGGGCCGAAAATGTGGCCTGTCGGCGGCCCGGCCCAGTCGTTTGCCCAGTTCCGGCTCCTGAAGCGCTTCTGCCCGGCGCAGGTAGTCGCCCTCCAGGCTGGTCATGGTCACGTTGACCGAACAGCATGTTGCGCAGCCACCGGTGCAGACCAGCCCGAAACGGGCCGTCAGGGAATCGTGAAACCGGTATACCGCTTCAAGGGCATCGATATTGTTCATGGAAATCCTCATGCTGTGAATTCAAGACAAAAATAGAGCCCGAGGCCGAGAAAAAAGGCCAGGTACCCCAGACCCAGAAACTGCAGGGTAAACTGAAAGGGCTGGCCTGTCGACCTGTGGTTTGTGTAGAGCCGCCAGGCGATGAGATTGGCCAGCGAACCGACCAGACTGCCGAAGCCACCCACCGAAGAGCCCCACAGCAGAGCCTGCCAGTGGGGTGTGAACTTGGCAAAGAGCAGGGTGGCCGGCACGTTGCTGACCATCTGGCTGGCCAGGGCCGAGAGGAGAAAGACATGGTCGGTATGCTCCAGAGTGGGAGCGAGGAGTTCTTTCAGGTTCTCGGCCAGGCCGAAAAAACAGAAAAAAGTCACCAGCAGGCCGTAGTCTATCCGCAGGGCCCTTCGATCCCGACAGATCGCATAGAGCGGCACAGCCGCGGTGACCGCCAGGGGCAGGACACGGAGCACCGAGAGCAGGACGAGCACGAGCAGGACCGCGTGAACCACTGATTGCCCGCCAATCCGGATGGCTCCATCCCGTCTTTCCGTGCTGTCCTGGACCCTGACAAGGAAGGCAGCCAGCATGATGAGGAGAAAAAATATGGCGGAAAAAGGGGCGATCGCGGCCACGAATCTGGCCGGAGCGATATGGTAGTACCAGTAGAGAAACAAGTTCTGCGGATTGCCAAACGGGGTGAGCGCGGAACCGGCATTGACCGCCAGGGCCTGGAGGATCACCAGGATATCCTTCCGGTCTGTCCGCAGGGAAAGGGTCAACGGCACCAGGACCACCAGGGCGACATCGTTTGTCACCACCATGGAGAGAAAAAAGGCACCACCGGTGAGCTTGAGGGCCATGTACCTGCCCTGCTCCAGGCGGTGGGCCAGGTAGTCAATCAGGCCGCTGGCCTCAAGGCCCCGGACCGCGACCAGGAGTGTCGCCAGGAGGTAGACGACCTCCAGGTCTGCGCGGGAAAAGGCGGGCAGACCCTTCCGGCAGAGGGAGGTGACCAGCAGGCCGGCCACCGAGGCCAGGAGCAGCCATTCTCCCGTGATATAAGCCGATATTTTCTGCCGGGTTGGAAGCGAAAACATACCTTCCATCGGTAGACAATCCTCCCTGGACTGTCAACCGCGCTGACAAAAAAGCCGGTCTTTTCCCGGCGAAAAATGCCTGGAAAAGACCGGCCCCTGGAGAGAAACCGTGATGAACCCAGCTACTGTTCAGGCAACCACGTTGATGATGTTGCCCCGCCCGTCCTGGGTCGGTCCAGCTGCCTGGGCAGCCTGGGCTGGTTGCTGCCCACCCTGCATCTGCATGCCGGCCTGACTCTGGACGGTCTTCTGGATAAGCTGACCAGCCAGTTCCGTCTGGCGGTTGGCCGATTTCAACACCGAGGACGAAGGCGACGCCTGCTGCCCTTTCTGGGATTGCTGGGACTGGTACATCGCTGTCTGCATACTGCTATTTGCCTGGGATATCTGCATGGCATGACCTCTTTATTGTCTTTGAGAACGATTATCAATATAATATCCATCCAGGCCTGCAAAAGCAAGCAAAAGGCGCAGAAAAAATTCGTGGTGGATTTCTGGCTGGCAACTCGGCGGGAAGACAAAAAAAACGGCAGGGCCCGAAAGCCCTGCCGCAGCGATGGATGGGACGAGGAGGTGTCAGCCATGCATCAGCATCTTTTTCCTGGCCACCGTGGCCAGCGCGGCCAGGCCGGTACCGAAAAGCAGCATGGTGGCCGGCTCGGGTACCGGGGCCGTGCCGTCAATGGCATCGTTGCCGCAGGACATGGTCCAGTGCACATCAACACCCGTAAAGGCGGACAGGCTCAGGGACGAAATATCGAAGGAGACGATCCGGTAATAGGAATCTGCCGCCGAGTCGTAGCCGGCCGAAGTGGAGCCGGTGGTGACCAGGTTGCCCTCCTCCATGGCAAAGGGAGCGGACTCGGCAAAATAGATGTCGTTATTCCACTCGGTAACCTCGTAGAGACCACTGTCGTCAGTGGTTCCGAGTGTACCGTAATAAGAATCCGTGTACAGTCCAAAGTCGAAGGCATACTCGTAATTGCTCGGGTCACCGTCAAAGGAGAGGGCCAGATCACCGCTGTAATACCACTTGCCACCGTGCCGGACACGGCCGTCCTCAACGTCGAAGCCGGTCTGCAACCCGATGGAGAGCGTGTCCCCCTCCAGACTGTAAAACAGGTACTCGGCATCAAAATCCTGTCCACCCCAGCCTGGATCGACAAACCCGTTGTTCCCTACGCCGTCGTCATCGGCGATCATGATCCAGGCCGGATCGGCGCTGAACACATCCAGCGGTGCAGCCATTACCTGCCCGGCAACCAGGAGCACTGCTGCGAGAACCATGGAACAGGACAGCAATTTGATGGAAGCTTTCATAGGTACCCTCACAGGGCTGGCGGCGACCGCCTACCCGCGCACGGTGTTCTTCTAAAAAACTCAACTTGACCTGCCCTTTATAAGCATGAATCATGCCATGTGCTATTATCTAAAATTACCACGCATAAACAATAACTTACACCATGCACTTTTACGCGGGAATCTGGCCGGAGACAAAATGACCACTTTCTCGGAAAAATTTCAATCTAGTCCGTAAAACTGGAAAACCATCAGTTCCAGAGGACTAAAAAGATCGGGTAGGGGGAGAAAGAGGGGGGTACTGGAGGGAAATAGCGACAAAACCAGGCTGAAATCCGGTTTTTTATCGTCAACTTTTCCGGAAACACAGAAAAACAGGCTCGGTAACCAACGGGGTTCGGGACGTCTCCAGAATGGTGACCGGGCCTCGGCAGAAAACGTTACCGCAACTCAAGACCGGCCAGGATCCGATCCAGCGCGTCGCGCACAGCGGAAAACCGGATCCGCTCCTGCTCCAGACGCACGGCCCTGCCCAGACGGTCTTCACGCAGTTCCAGGTAGAGGGCGTGCTCGGGATCGGTCAGATGGTCCAGGTCACGGAGGCATCGCTTGCCTTCCTCTTCCTGCCCCCAGAGTGGCCGGTGGGCCAGCAGGGTTGGCATCCGCCTGGTATTTCTTCCTGCACCAGCATCCACCCGTGCCGGCCGGCATATGCGGTTTCCAGGCCCGCTGCACGGTCAGGGTGCAGGCGCCGAAATCTTCCTCCACCAGGCCCTCCAGGACAAGTGGGCCGCCATCCAGCAGCAGGCCTCGATAGCGCCGGAAGACCCGGGGGAAAAAGGTACATTCCACCACCCCGGTTTCGTCATCAAAACTGAGAAACTCCATGGCTTCACCGGTCCTGGTGGAGATGATCTTACCGCTGATGCACCAGCCCAGGTACCGTACCCGCCGGCCGGCATGGTGTTCCAGGTCCCTGGCCAGGATGGTGCGCAGCCTGCTCCGTATCGTATCATACAGGGTGACCGGATGGCGCTCGCAGAGAAAACCAAGAACCCGGAACTCGGCCCGCAACCGCTCAAGCGACGAGGGCTGGGGCAGGACCGGCGGCCGGACACGGACCGGGAACAGGGTCTGGCCGTTTTTGCGCTTATGGTGCCAGGCAGCGGCCATCCAGAGCAGTTCCGGACGGCCGACCTCTTCCAGGCTGTCCAGGGCCCCACTGTGGACCAGGGCCCGGATCTCGTCCTCGTCCGGCCGGACCCGGTGGAGGAAGTCGAGCATGGAGGCAAAAGGCCGCCCGGCCAGGATCCGCTCCCCGGTCTCCCGGCCAAGTCCCCGCACGGCCATGAGCCCCACCCGCAGATGTTGCGCCGTTCCCTGCCACTGCCAGTCGCTTTGCTGCACGTCAGGCCGCAGTATGCGCAGCCCCAGGCGCATGGCCTCGCCCACGTAGGCCAGGGTGGAATAGTAGCCGCCCTGGTTGCTGATCACCGCAGCCATGAACGGGGCCGGATGATGGGCCTTGAGCCAGGCGGCCTGGAAGGAAACCCGGGCATAGCTGGCCGAGTGGGGCTTGCAGAAAGAGTATCCCTCGAAACTGCGCATCATCTCCCATATTTTCCCGGCTGTATCCGGATCGATCCCGCACCGGGCAGTGCAGCCAAAGAACCTGTCCTGGAAGATCTCCAGGGTTTTCTGATTGTCCTTCTTGGCCATGATCTTGCGCAGCCGGTCCGCCTCCTCATGGGTAAAACCGAGCCGGACCGCCACCCGGGAAACATCCTCCTGGTAGGCCATGATCCCGTAGGTCTCGTCCAGCACCCCGGCCAGCAGCGGATGAAGATGCTTCCAGGAACCACCGTGCAGACGGCGCAGATACTCGCGGATCAGGGTATTGGCCGCCGGTCGGATAATGGAGGAGTGGAGTACGAGATGCTCGAAATCACCCCGGCCGGAACGTTGCTGGAGAAGCCTCATGGCCGGACTCTCGATATAGAAACAGCCCATGGTCCCGCCCCGGGCCAGCATCCGGCGGGTAACGGGATCCTCCTCCGGGCGCCACGGGCGGGGAACAGCGCTCCCCGGCACCCGGGCCAGGGCGTCGCGGATCACCCCCAGGCTGCGGTTGCCCAGCAGATCGATCTTGACCAGGCCCGCCGCCTCCACCCCGTCCTTGTCCCACTGGACAATGGGTATCCCCCGACCACTGGATTGCACCGGCACATAGCCGCACAGGGGCCTGGGGGTAATCACCACCCCGCCAGGGTGCACGGAAATATGGCGGGGCCTGCCCACGAGTTGCCGGGCCAGGGAGAGCACTTCGGGCCAGGGCGCTTCCAGGGTATCCCGATCTTCCGGTGACCGGTGATCAGCCTCCAGCTCCAGGTGGTGGGCCATGGTCTTGATCTCGGCCGCGGGCAGCCCCATGACCCGGCACACCTCCCGCAGGGCCATGCGGGGTCGGAAACCGATCACCGAACAGACCATGGCGGCCCGGTCCCCGTACCGGTCCAGGACCTGGCGCAGGACCTGGTCCCGTTCGTCCCAGGCAAAATCGATATCGATATCCGGGGCGTCCCGGCGGCCGGGATTGAGAAACCGCTCAAAGTAGAGGTTATGGGTAATGGGACAGACATTGGTGATCTCCAGGCAATAGGCCACCAGCGAGGCTGCCCCCGAACCGCGGCCGCAGGTGCGGGAAACCGGCCTGACGATGTCGCGCACCACCAGGAAGTAACTGCAAAAACCCATCTGGTGGATCACTGCGAGTTCATGGTCCAGCCGCCGGCGTACCTTTTCCGGCAGGGGATGGCCGTAGCGTTTCCTGGCTCCGGCCAGGGCGGCGCGGCGCAGGGTGGCCGCGGCCTGGCTCGCGGTGTGGTTCCGGTACGGCGGCAGCACCAGGCCGGACTCCGGCCCCTGAAAACCGCTGCACTCTTCGGCCAACTCCCGGGCCGCCTTCAGTGTCTCGGGCCAGGGGGCAAAACGGCGGGCAAAAAGCCCGGGATCCGGCAGAAAACGATTGGCGGGAACATGATCCCGAACCTGGTCCAGGCGACAGCGGCCGGCCACAGCGCGCAGGAGCCGGTGCAGTCCATGATCGGACGGTCTGATAAACCAGCTGTCCTGCAGGGCCACGGCCGGACAACCCAACTGGCGGGCCCGGCTTCGCAACCGGTAATTATGACCATCCGGCGCCCCGGTCAGGGCCGCGGCCACCCGGTGACCATCCCGGTGCAGATCCGCCAGCCGGTCCGGGTCCTCGACCAGCAGAACCAGGCCGCTGGTATCCCCGGGCACCATTGCCCGGTCAGCAGCCCCACGATGCCACCGGGTCAGCAGAAAACAGAGGTTCCGGTAGCCGGTGGCCGAGGTCACGAAAAAAAAGAGCCGCCCTGGCCGCCGGCCCGTTTCCGCTCCGATAATCGGGGCAAGACCTGTCTCCCGGCAGGAGGCGACCAGGTCCCACAGGCCGTGCAGGTTACCGCTGTCGGTCAGGGCCAGGTGGGTGTACCCCAGACTTGCCGCGGCCCGGCAGAACCGGGCGGGTGAACCAGTGCCGGCGAGCAGAGAAAAATGTGAGTGCATACCCAGGGCTGGAACTATCACTTGGCAAGCAGGGAGCCGCGGACCAGCTTGGCGCGGCCAAAACGTTTATGAATCGTGTCCAGGGCCGTACTGAGGGCATGGTTGCGCTGCTGGCGCTGGTTGACCAGTCCGAAAAGTGAAAGCTGGTGGACCGGGGTGCGCAACCGGTCGCAGACGAGAGCCAGGGAACGGATGCGCAGCCGACGGCGCCAGGCCCGGTGAAGAAGAAGCTCCGCCTGCAGGAACAGGGACCGGTTGTCGGACAGGATGGTGCGGAAGGAGGCCTGGCGGCGGGTAGAGATCCCATCGCTGTAGGTGAGCACCAGGCTCATCCGGCAGCAGCCCAGTCCCTGCTGCCGCAGCCGGTAGCCGACCTCCTCCACCAGCAGGGCCAGGCCACACCGGACCTCGTCTTCCCTGTTGCTGTCCGGAGTGAAAAGGTGGGAGGTACGCACCACACCCCGGGACCGGGTCCGGGGCTGGACCGGGGTGTGGTCGATCCCGCGCACGGCCTGAAAAAGAAACCGCTCCCGGCCCGGACAGATCACGGCCAGCTCGGCCGGGGAAAGAGCGGCCACCTGGCCGGCCCGCACAAGATTATACTCGCGCAGCCGCTCGCGCAGCCGACGGCCGAGCCCCGGCAGCAACTCCAGGGACAGCGGGGCCAGGAGTTGCTGTTCCCGGCCGGACTCGACCAGGAACTCGCCCTCGGGCTTGACAAGGCGGCTGGCCACCTTGGCCACCAGTTTATTGGGGGCCAGGGTCCAGATGGGCTCCAGGCCGAGTTCCCCTCGCACCTGGCGCCGCAACCGTAAGGCCACGTCCCGGGCAGGACCGTGCAGACGCCGGGTACCGGAGAGATCAAGGTAGAGATGTCCATCGCCGGGCGCCTGTTCCACCAGCGGCGTCAAGGGCCGGGCCAGCTTGAGCAGGTGCAGCATGGCCTTTCCATACCGTTCCGGCCGTGGCGGCAGGATCACCGCCCCGGGGCAGAGACGCCGGGCCCGCCACAGGGGCATACCCTTGCGTACCCCCTCCCGGTAGGCCTCATCGCTCATGTCATAGACCAGGCTGCGCGCCACCGGCAGACCGATGATCACCGGCCGGTGGCGCAGACTGGAATCGCAGAGCCGTTCCACGGCTGTGGCGAAATCAGCAATGTTGAGATGGAGAACAGTGCGTTGCATGAGCAAATGTAAAGATATAACTTTACATTTGTCAATAAGAAGGGCCAAAAAAAAGAGGGTGCCCGGAACCATCCCCGGAACAGAGGTACCACCGTATGGAACGGTGTGATCCCCTGTCGAGCACACCCATGTTCCGGGTAAAGGCGATGGGATCCAAGGGATCACATCGCGGGAGAGAAGGAGGAATGGTCAGCGGGTTTCAAAACCCTCCGGGCCGCGGTGGATACCGATGACCTTGCCCTGAATGAGCACCTCGCCAAGCTGGCAGCGCAGGGGCTGGTAGGCCGGGTTTTCCGGCCTGAGTTCGATATGATCGCCATGGTACCAGAATCGTTTGACCGTGGCCTCCTCGTTGTCAACCAGGGCCACCACTATCTCACCGTTTTCGGCAAACTGGCGCGGCTCGCAGATGGCCAGGTCGCCGTCCAGGATCCCGGCATCCCGCATGGAATCGCCCTGGATCCGCAGGGCAAAGAGGTTGTCGCCGCGGTAGATACGGGGGTCCACCACCAGGTAGCCGTCCCATTCCTGCTGGGCATACAGCGGCAGACCGGCGGCGATCCGGCCGATGACAGGCACCTTCCGGCCCGTACCGGAGAGTTCCCCGACCGGCTCCACCAGGCTGATGGCCCGGCTGGACTGGCCGCGGCGGCGGATATAGCCCTTTTCCTCCAGGACCCGCAAGCCATTGGAAACCGCAGTATGGCTGATCCCCAGCGCCTCACCGGCCTGACGCAGGGTGGGCGGTATCCCGGTTTCCCGGATGGTCCGGCGCAGATATTCAAGCAGCTGCTGCTGTCTGGAAGAAAGGATTGAATCCGGCATCATGTATTCCCCTGGAAAGAAGAGATATCCATATGGTGCCCCAGCAGATGACAAATGTCAAGCTGACAGGACCCGGAAAAACGGCCCGGTACATAATTTTCCTAGTCCGGCGATGACGCTCCCCCCTTTTCCCGGTACTGCTGGGCAACGATATTGTGACGCCGCATGATCTTCTGCAGGGCGGCCCGGGTCAGGCCGGACATCTCGGCGGCCCGGGAAACATTGCCACCGGTTTTCTCCAGCAGCTCGGTGACATACTTGACAGTGAAGGTGTTGATAGTCTTGTCCTTGGCCACCTTGTACTGCTCCACCTCCCGGGGGGAATGGCGGCCCCGGACCCGTCTCTCCTGCTCCGGTCTCCGCAGATACCGGGCATCGATGATCTCGTGGGGACAGAAAAGGACCGCGCCCCGGATCACGTTCTGCAGTTCCCGGACATTACCCGGCCATTCCCTGTCCACCAGCTCCTCGACCGCTTCCAGGGAAAACTGTTTTTCCGGCAGCTCCAGCTCGCTGCAGACCTTTCTGGTAAAATGATCGACGAGCAGGGGAATATCTTCCC
The DNA here is from genome assembly GCF_025998535.1 of Desulfolithobacter dissulfuricans. Taxonomy (NCBI): domain Bacteria; kingdom Pseudomonadati; phylum Thermodesulfobacteriota; class Desulfobulbia; order Desulfobulbales; family Desulfobulbaceae; genus Desulfolithobacter; species Desulfolithobacter dissulfuricans. Next base: position 3,310,060 of record NZ_AP024233.1, read on the forward strand.
GGATCTCGGCCAGGGAGGGCGTGTGCAGGGTGACCACGTTGAGCCGGTAGAAAAGATCTTCCCGAAACGATCGTTCCCGGATCTTCTTCTCCAGATCACGGTTAGTCGAGGCGATGATCCGCACATCGACAGACCGGGTCCTGGTGCTGCCCACCGGCTTGACCTCATGCTCCTGGAGAACGCGCAGCAGCTTGGTCTGGACCGCCACCGGCACGTCTCCGATCTCATCGAGGCACAGGGTGGATTTATCAGCCTCGACAAAGAGCCCCTTCTGGTCCCGGTCCGCTCCGGTAAAGGCCCCGCGCGTGTGACCGAACAGCTCGCTTTCCAGGAGATGCTCGGGAATGGCCGGACAGTTTACCATCAGAAGAGGCCGGTTGCGCCGCTTGCTGAGACTGTGGATGGCCCGGGCGGTCAGTTCCTTGCCGGTACCGGATTCCCCGCGGATCAGGACCGTATAATCGGTCCGGGCTGTAGTCCTGATTGCATGATAAAGCTGCTGCATGGGCTTGGATTCACCGACAAAATCGGCAAAGGGCGCCGTTTCCCGGACCCGCTGGCGCAGGTTGGCGTTTTCCCGCACCAGCAGGTTATGCTCCAACCCCTTGCGGACCGTGCGGAACAGCCCTGCCTTGTCAAAGGGCTTGGTGATGAAATCATAGGCCCCGGCCTTGATGGCCTCGACCGCGGTTTCGATACTGCCATAGCCGGTCATCATGATCACGGTTATGCATCTGTCCGCCCGCTGCAGCTTTTCCAGCATCTCGAAGCCGTTCATTTCAGGCATCTGGATATCGAGCAGGACCAGGTCGATGGACTTGGAGGCCACCAGGTCCAGGGCCTCCACGGTGTCCACGCGGGTGAAGATCGAAAGCCCGGGAAATTCCCGACCAAGCATCCGTTTCAACCCCTGGAGGAGGTCCGGCTGATCATCCACTATCAAAATGTTCTGCAATACCAAATCGTTTTCCATAAACTCTCTCGTACCTTACCGTCCATCGTTGGCTCAGCGTGCCCCGGAAGGCTGCACCGGCAGGATAATGGTGAAACGGGTCCACTTGCCCGGTTTTGATTCCACCTGAATATCGCCGTCGTGGTCCCGGACGATCCCGTAGCTGACCGACAACCCCAGCCCGGTGCCGCCGCTCTGGGACTTGGTGGTGAAAAAAGGATCAAATATTTTGTCCACCACCTCCCGGTCGATGCCGCGGCCATTGTCCTCCACCGTGACCACCAGCCGGTTATCCTCAGCCTCATAACGGCTCACCACCAGGATGACGCCCTCATCGTCAATGGCGTGGGCCGCGTTCATCAACAGGTTCAGGAAGACCTGTTTCATCTTGTCAAGATCAAGAAAGATATCGGGCAGCTCATCCTCGAGATGGAGGGTCAGGCGGATTTTCTGCTTGAGAAACTGCTGCCGCACCAGGGCCACCACCTCTTCGATGGCCCGGTTGATGGAGCCGTGGCGCTTGTCGGTCTTCTGGCTCCGGGAGAAGTTCAGCAGGTCGGTGACAATCCGCTGGCAGGACCGGGCGTGTTTCTCGATAACCCGGATGTCCTCGAGGACAGATGGATCAAGGTCCTCGTTGTCTTCGAGCAGGTTGTCGGTGTAACAGAGGATGATCCCCAGGGGATTGTTGATCTCATGGGCAACGCCTGCGGCCAGCTGGCCGAGGGAAACCAGTTTTTCCGTCTGCTGGATTCGCTGCTCCACCTGCTTTTTCTCCGTGATGTCCTTGGCATAGCAGACCACGTTACGGACCTCGCCCCGGTCGGAGAACAGAGGGTAAAAATTGACCTCATAGATGTGGCCGTCCCGGCCGTCAATCTGTTCCACCACCGGCGTCTCGGGCAGCTGGGCAAGCGGGGTTCTGCAGGCGGTGAAGGGACAGGGGTTCTTCAGGGGCAGCTCGATGAGGGAGCGGTTGAGAATCTCTTCCAGATGCAGCCCGTGCCGGTCGAGAAAGGCCTTGTTGACCATCTTTATCCGGTACTCGGCATCGAGCAGGATCACCACGTCGGTGATCCCGTCGAATACCGACTGGAGCAGTTCCTTGCTCTCGACGAGCCGGGCAATATTCTGCAGGCTCTCGATGGTGATGCCGATCTGGTGGCCGATGGAGAAGAGCAGTTCCTGAAGCTGGACATCCACCTCCTCCAGGTCGCGGCCGACAAAGGTCATGACGCCCAGGACCTGGGACCGGCAGCAGAGCGGGACATTGAAGTTGTTCACCAGCACAGCCTCCTCCCCGGTCAGACTGAGGCGGCTGCAGGCCGCCTCCTGGATAAACCGGTCAAAATCAAGCATCTTCTCGTCCAGAAAGGGAAGGCAGACCAGGGGATCAAAGGGGATGGTCTCATCAAGAATCTCAGCCCGTTCCCGGCACTGGAGGACCAGCCTGGCCCGCTGCCGGTCAAGCAGATAGATTCCCGCCCCTTCGGCCGGGATGACCTTGAGGGCCTGCTGCAGTACCTTGGGCAGAATATCGGCCAGATGAACAGACTGGGTAATCAGCTCGCTGATGGTATTCAGGGTCCGCAGCTCCTGGCCGCGGGTGATCACCTTTTCCCGCAGGCTCTGTTCCGAGCGCCGCAGGGCCAGGGTCCGTTCCTCCACCTTTTTCTCCAGATTCTTGGCATAATCCTCGAGCTGGTGCCGGGTCGTACGGAGATGGCGGGCCACCGCCTGGACCGAGGCCGCCAGTTCGCCGAACTCGTCTTTTGTCCGGGCCTGCTCATAGAGCTGGACGCCGTATTCGTCGCGCAGGTTGTCGCGGAAGATCTCCAGCAGGCCGCGCAGGTCGCGGATAATGAGTTTATTGAAGAAAAACCAGACAATACCGTAGAGGAGAAAAACGGAAATAAAGGTTGTGCAGAAAACCTTCCAGGCCACCTCCATGATGGGCACCAGGCCCACGTCCACCGGCACCCCGACACTGACCACCCCGCTGACCACGTCCAGCCGACGGCCAAAACCACGCTCATTGCCATACAGATCGACAACAGCCTGCGGTGCATCGTCGGGATCTCCGTGGCAACGGAAACACGGCGGGGTAAAGCGCACCGGCCGGAAACGCATGTACATGTGCCGGCTCCCTGATTTTACAATCCCGTGCCAGTCGTCTTCCTCGGGATGTTCGGCAAAGTAGTTGATCTTTGCCAGCTCAAGATCATTGGCCTCGAATTTCGGATTGCGGGCATTGATGGCCACCCGCCGGTAGGCAAAGGAGGGCAGTTTGTCCTGGAAACGATCCATCACCACCCTGCCGATGTACGAGGTGGACATGGCCTCGAGAACAAACGTTTCATCACCGAGCACCTCATACATCTTCGGCCGGAGTACCTCCCGCACATACCCCCTGGTTGACTCCACGGCCGCCATGATCAGTTCTGTCTTCTGATAGACATCCTCTTCAAGCAGTTTCTTTTCGTGCAGGTAGAGAAAGGCGGTCACCACGATACAGAAGCAGATGAAGATACAGGCCAGCCCGAGCATAAACCTCGACTGCAGGCCGATGGAGGAGTTGCTGATGCCGGAAGAAAGGGTGTGGTTCTGTTCCATGATTGTCTTTCCTTTTCACTTCATATCGCGGACAGGCCGGGAAAGAAAACGATGGCTGCCTCCCGGCGTACACACTGCATCCACGCGGAGGCACCTGGCCGTTGTTGCCTGGTACAGCCCTGGCAGAGGGCTGACTGCATCCTTAAGGAAGCACCATATCGTGTTTTTGCGCCACAACTTTCCCTGCCAGCAGACAAAAAACCTGGAAAACATAAACTAACTACCTGTGATTTCATAATTATCTTCCAAAAAACCAGGGCAAGTAACTTTTGGGCCCTGAAATTGCTTTAAAAAGATTCCAGCTGGAACCGCCGCTTAAAAAGATATTTTTTCAACAAGATAGAAGGAGACCGTTATGGACAGACCACGCCAGAGTACAATCATCCTGCTCCTGCTGGGCATCATCACCGCCCTTCTTCTCATCGCCAGAACGGATCTCATGGTCCCGGTGATGCGGTTTATCCTGGACACTGACCAGGGAACCCCGCTGCAGCTCATCGCCACCACGGTGGCAGGCATCCTCGGCCTCTGGCTGATCTATCTGCTCCTCGACATGGTGGGCAGCTATTACTCGCATAAGCTCGATTCCCTACATTCAACCGAAAAGTCAGTACAAGGAGGTGACCGACCCTGAGACAGACAATGCATTTTTCAGACCATGGAGCAGCGGCCCGGCCGCAAGACAACCATTGATACCCCCCTGAAAAATCCATCCGGCAGCATGGGGTTACCGGGTGATTTTTCGATAAACGCAAAAGGAGAGAAATTATGGCCCAGACACAGGACAATAAGCCGCTGTTCATAATCAGCGGCCTCATGATACTCTACGCGATGCTCGCCAGCAGCGGCATCCTGCATCCACTGATGAAATATCTGCACACCGCCAAGACAGCGGATCTCCAGGTTACCATGGGCTTCATAGCCGGTGGCATCGGCATCCTGGGTGCCATTGTCAACTCGGTGCGCAAACCCGGCAACACCATCCTTGACCGATTTGTCCTCCAGCCCCTGCCCGGTATTCTTCTCATCCTGGTGATGGCCATGGCCATCCGCTGGTATCTGGAGCCGGTGGTCAAGCTGATCAGCCATAGCCTGCAGCCGGTCCTCGGTTTTAAAATCTACAAAGTCCTCAACCTGAACTATGTTATTCTCGGTCTGCTGGCCGGTGTCATCCTGACCAACACCTACGGCATTCCCAAGTTCGCCCAGGCCGGGGTCAAATGCGCCCGGTTCGTCCTCAAGATGGGCGTTATCATGCTCGGCGCCCGGTACAGCTTTGCCGAGCTGGCCAAGCTTGGCACCTACAGCATCTTTCTGGTCGGCACCTTTGTCCTTGGCACGGTCTTTTTTGTTCTCTGGCTGGGCAACATATTCAAACAGCCCAAGACCATGACCGGTGTCCTCTCCGCGGGCATGGGAGTCTGCGGTGTTTCGGCAACGGTAGCGGTGGCGCCGGTAGTCAAGGCCAAGAGTGAAGAGATGGCCTATACCATCGGAACCATCCTCTCCTTCGGTATCATCTGCATGTTCGTTTTCCCCACCATCGGCCACCTGGCCGGCATGAACGCGGTCCAGTTCGGGGCCTGGGCCGGAACCGGTATCCTGAACTCGGCCCAGGTCGCGGCCGCGGCCCTGGCATTCAACGCGGTGGATATCAAAACCCTGAAAGTAGCGGAAATCTTCAACATCACCCGTATCCTCTTCCTGCCGATCATCGTTCTGGTGCTGGCCACCTGGTTTGGCAAGGAAAGCGGCAAGAAACTGACCTTCAAGGAAGTGGTTATCGACAAGTTCCCGATTTTTATCCTCGGCTTCCTGCTGCTGTTTGCCATGTCCTCCATGGGTCTCTTTTCACCCCCGACCCACTACAAGGGTAAATTCATCGATTTCAGCTATAATGAAAGGACCCAGGTGACGGAAAAGGAATGGGAAACCCTGAAAAAGGCCGTGGAGACAGGTGCGATCCAGGGATTGACTCCCGAGCAGATGGAAGCGGTCAAGGACCTTGTCGCCCAGCGGCAGATCGCCGGTAACTATGAAAACCGTAACGACAAAAAGCTGTTTTACAAGCAGGGTGAGCAGCGGATGTTCCAGCTTGAATCCGTGGTTGCTGCGGCCAAGGCCAAAGCCATCGAGATGCCATCCGAGGTGACCTCGGCAATCAAACATGCTGTCAAGCAGGTTCATAAGAAATCAAAAACCGTCACCACCCTGACCGACTGCATGATCTGGTTCTTTGCCTTCGGCCTGATCGGGCTTGGTATGCAGATCACGAAAAAGGCCATCTTCCAGGCCGGTGGCTGGCCCCTGGTCATAGGTGTTATTTCCGGCATCACCAAGGCGAGCCTGTCCTTCCTGGTTGTCCTTTGGCTGGTAAAAGATGTGGTGCTCAAATAGCGGATCGGCACCAGCAAGCGATGAAAGCAAAGCCCGGAATGTGGAGCCCTGGCTCCCTGTTCCGGTATATTTTCCGGAGGTAATACAATGAGTGATGATAAACTGAAAATAGAGACCGGTGACGCCGGTAAAGGAGAGACTGAAATCGCCCGGGAGGCCAACACGGACGAGCTCGAAGAGCGTGCCCTTTCTGTTTTCTCCAGTGAGCGAAATGAGGATCTCACGGCCCTTATCCTGTCACTGATTACCACCTTTCTGGTCCTGCTTTTCACCAAGTGGATGTAAGCTGGCTCCAGAATTATCACAAACAACACCCCCTCCGGCATTTCCGTGCCGGAAGGGGTGTTTTCTCCCGCGCCTGCCAGCGCGGATAACCTCAGATACTCTTTTAGATATGTTTACCTCTCTTCTTCTCTGCACCCATGGAACAGACGGCGCCAGACGGGCCGAACAACTTGTCTTTACCGAGCTGTGCACCCGGAATCCTGAACTGCAGGTCACGGTCCTGACCATCATCGACCAGGACTGGCAGTCCATGACCGGCGATGACTGGCTCAACTCCAGCAAGACCCACACCACCTTCCTGGACCACGTGGAAAAACAGATGCAGGAGGAAAATGAAGAAGACTGGCAGCGAATCAGGGAACAATACCCTGCCGCCGCCAGGGCGGTCTTTGCCGGCGTGGTTGGACCCATCGAACAGACCATTGCCGATGAGGCCAGGAAAAGAAACTGCGATCTGATTGTCATCGGCCCTTACCGGGAGAGCCGGAGACTGTTCAACCTGGCTATGGAAAAAGGGCTGAGGTCCCGAATCGATGCGCCCGGTCTGCACAAGATACTGCCCTGCCCGATGCTGGTTGCTCCGCCACTTCCCGGACCTGCGAGCTGACATGGAACGTATTTATGACCTGTACCTGCCGGTTTCGGCCGCAGACCTCGATATCAGCAGGATTCTCGATGAAGAGAAACTTCTCCATCTCCACCCCCACTGGTTTGTCGAGGAAACTGATCCGCGGGACATCGGGTTGTTTGCAATCCTGCGCGACTATGCCACCGACCAGTTCTTCTCCCTGGAACTGCGCCTGGACCTGTCGTCGGTCCCGGCACCGGACGATCCCGGGGATTGCCGGCTGATCATGCGGATCTTTCTTTTTGATTATCATGTCGAGGAACTGCTCTTCTTCGCCGACCGGGAAAAATCGCGGGTTCGGGTCCGCTTTGTCGCCGATCGGGTCAGTGACGAGGAGGAACAGGATATCCTCCTGTGGATACGAGCGATTCAGGAATACCTCAGGCTCTATACCGCCACCACGCCGCGGACGCTGTTCTTCCGTCTGCTCATGAACAGGATGGTCCTGCAGATGAACCCGTCCCAGCGCAAGATCTGCCTGATGCTGACCAAGATCACGATCATTGAACTTCTTGTTATCCTGGTCCTCGTTTTGGGGTATGCTTATTTCATACGCTAAGGAGGAGCCGTCGGAAACGGTTCCTCTCCCGGAACCCCTGACCAGCTGATTTCATCCCTCTGCCCCGGACCGGAAACCAAACCCGGTATGCTGACAGAGGCTGCCCTGCTGCGGAAATCCCACGTCAGAGTCCTGCCAACGAGGTGGAAGGCGCCCTGACCCATCAATACCAAGCCTCACCACGTTCAGTCGCCACCACCAACAGTCTGCCAATATCCTGGTTCAAGAGTGCGCCATCATGTCCACCCTCCAGATCGGTGATACCCTCGACACCTTCGCCATCGACAGGATTGTCCATGGCGGGGCCATGGCCCGTATCTACAGGGCCGTGGACCTGCTCACTGACCAGAGAGTGGTCCTCAAGATCCCCCTGGGCGATATCTTCAACCATCCCATGCGGTTCTACCATTACCAGAACGAGGAACGAATCGGCCGTTTCCTCGATCATCCAGGTGTCGTCCGCTTCCTGTACCGGAAACGATCTCGGCCCTATATCATCCAGGAATACGTGGAAGGACAGGAACTCCGGACCCTGGTCGGTCCCGGACGGACCATCCCCCTGGAGCGGGCCTGCAGCCTGGTGGGCCAACTCGCCCGGACCCTTGCCTATCTCCACGACCAGGGTATCTGCCATCTCGATCTCAAGCCGGAAAACATCATCATAACCAGCCAGGGAACCACCCGGCTGCTTGATTTCGGCCTGGCGACCAGGAGAGGCATGGAGGACCTGCTGGGCGAAGATTTCCCGGTCCCCCACGGAACGCCCTACTATATCGCCCCGGAACAGCTGCAGAAAAGGCAATACGTGGAGGCAAGCGACCTCTACAGTCTGGGGGTGATACTCTATGAAATGCTCACCGGCCACCTGCCCTTTCCCAGGTCCGGAAAACTCTCCATCACCCGCTGGCGCCTCAAGGTGCGGCCGGTGCCGCCACGCTGTCATGCCCCGGACCTCCCGCCCCAGCTCCAGGAAATCATCCTCACCTGTCTTGAGCGGGACATCACGGCCCGTTTTGGGAGCGGTCTGGAGCTGGCCCGGGCCCTGGATCATTGGCGGAATGCTCCTGTAACCGAGCTCGGCACGAGAACCCGTAATCCGTGGCAATGGGTCGCCTTTCTTCTTCCCTCACCACCGCCACTGGCACAAGCGGATCCAGCAGACCACCTCAGCGATGGAAAGAAGTGCTACCACGTGCTCGGAGCGGTGATCAACGACAACGCCGCCGAACCGGTGGTCGAGGAAGTGCGGCACCAGGCCCTGCTCAACCACGGCCGGGCCACACTGCTCTTTGTCATCGAGGATGAGGGGGACGACCAGTTCCTCAAATACCGCCGGCAAATAGAAGGCGAACAGTTTCGCCAGCGCCTGGAAACCTTTATTCAGCGCTTTCGTCATTATAACCTGGATCCCACCATCCGCCTGGTACGCGGCCATGTCGTGGAAACCATCCTTGAAATTGCCGACAAAATTCAGGCTGAGCTGATCGTTCTCGGTCCGCCCCGCCGACCCGATTCTCTTTTCAGTCAATCGGTGGTCGATGCGGTCACGGCCGGCAGCCATGCTCCGGTCCTGATCGCTCATCCGCTCGATAACGACGAGATCTGGAAACTGGTCGAGCGTCCGCCCCACGACCTGAGCGGCCGCCAGGTGCTGGCCCTGGATCTTTTTCTGATCGACTGCTGGTTCGATCACGTGGCCTGGATCGGGGACCTGGCTCTGGCCCTGGTACGGAAAAATGCTCCGCCCCCGGATCCGGGGGCACACCATTGCTGTATCCAGGAGTGGCTTGAGCTTCTCCGTTCCTCCCCCGGCTGGCAGGAGGTGGGCGAACTCCTGGAGCCGATCCACACCGAGATACACGCTATTGGCGAAGACATGCGGACCCGTGCCGGAGAGGATGAGGCCTTGAAATCTCTCTATCTCCACCGGGCCCTGCCCTGTGCCTGCCGATTTCGCGAACAGCTCCAGAAGGTCAGTAGACTTGTCCGCAACCTGTCCGGCCAGCGACAGCTGGAGCAGCTGACCACCCTGTCGGCGACCTGCTGCCCGGTGTATGCCACCACCATGCCCTTCGGTGGACCGCTGCTCCAACTCCACACCATCAGGCAATACATGGAAAATCATCCCGGACCATCGACATCCGGTACCAGTGGAAGATCCAACTGATGCGTCTGGCCGTATTTGCCGATATCCATGCCAACCTGGAGGCACTGGTGGCGGTACTCGATGATGCCGCCGGACGCCACGTACATCGCTATTTCTGTCTCGGGGACATCGTCGGCTACGGACCAGACCCCAACGGGTGCATCGAGCTTGTCCGCTCCCTGCCCCGGGCCAACTGCCTCGCCGGCAACCACGATGCCGCCGTCACCTGGCGATACTCGCCCTACAATATGAACAGGAAGGCCACCGAGGCCATCTTCTGGACCATGGACCAGCTGACGAAAAAGCACAGCGATTTTCTCGAAGACCTGCCTCTGATCCTGCCCATGGGCGACATGCTCTTTGCCCATGCCAACCCCTATAACCCGGGGGCCTATCGCTATGTTCTCAGCAGCAAGTACGCCCTCCGTTCCTTCCGGGCTACCCGGGCACGGCTCCTCTTTGTCTCCCACACCCATCGGCCGATGATCATCACCAGGAAAAACTTTTTTCAGGTCGAATTTTTCGAGCCACAAGGGGAGATCACCTGCAGTCTCAACCCGGAAAAACGCCATATCATCAACTGCGGCTCTGTCGGCCAGCCCCGCGACCGGGACCCAAGGGCCTGTTACTGCATTCTCGACACCAGAAAAAACACCTTGGAATTTCGCAGAGTTGAATATGATATCGGCCAAACAGCGAAAAAAATACAACGCATCGACGGCCTCTCCGACACCCTGGTCCAGCGGCTGCTCCAGGGGAAATGACCGGCGGCTGCTCCCGCACCAGACCCCATCTCTGATCGGGACCCGTCACCGGAACAGACAGGGAAAGAAACCATGATCAAGTACGTGAATGATATGAACCTGCGCACCAAATTCCTGCTCTGGTCGGCGCTGCTCCTTGTCGGCTTTGGCCTCCTGGCCTCCACCCTCTACTACCTTCACCTCAAATCCATCCTGGTCCGGGACGCACTCGACACTTCGGAGGTGATTCTCCTGGAAGTGGAATCCATTCGCGAATACGTACGGGACGTGCTGCGGCCGACCATATCCCGCCGCGAACCTCCGGATACCTTTATCATCGAGGCCATGTCATCCACCTTTGTCAGCCTCAACATCATGCGCCGCTTCGGAACCAAAATGGAGGGCTACAGCTTTCGCCGGGCCGCCCTCAATCCACTCAATCCCGACAACCGGGCCGATGACTTTGAAGAGGAAATGTTCTCCTGGTTCGAAGAGGATCCCTCACGGACCCTGTGGCGCGGCATCGTGGTGCGAAACGGCCAGCTCTCTTTTGTGACCATAATCCCCGACTACATGGAAAAAAGCTGCCTGCGCTGCCACGGCGATGCCTCCCGGGCCCCGGCCGAGGTGGTCCGCCGGTACGGCACTGCGGGCGGTTTTCGCTTCAAGGAGGGGGACCTGGCCGGTATCAATTCCGTGTCCATCCCGGTGGCCGAGGCCTTTGCCCGGATCAGGCGCAACTCCATCATCGTCTTTGTCGTCATCCAGGCAGGCGCCGCCCTGCTCCTGTTTCTCTTCAGCGTCCTCTTCAACAACCTGGTCATCAGACGGCTCACCCATGTGAACCACGCCCTGGTGGCAAAGAAAACCTCCAGGCAGCCGAACCAGGATGAGCTGGATATATTGCGGCAATCGGTAACCTCCCTGTCCCGGTATGTCCGGGCTGCCCGCAAGGGAGCCGGCCTGCAGCCGAATTTCATCGACTCCTGGTCCATCGGACCGCCGATAACCGGCGGCACCCTTTCCTGGATCTACCAGGGACGGGACCTGGCCGTAAACAGAGACATATCGCTGAAGATCGGCCTGAGCGAAGTCCTGGCCAATCCCCTGTACGAGACCTGCCTGCGGACCGAGCTCAGGATATTTGCCAGCTTCCACCATGAATGCGTGCCGGAGATCATCGCAACACGCGAGGATATGCTGGTCATGGAGCCGCTACCGCAAATGGATCTGGCCGAATGGATAGAATCGACCCGAAACCACACCCTGGGCAGGAAAACCATCCTGGCCAGGCTCTGCGACCTGGTGGCCACCATGCACACTGCCGGCATAGTCCACCATGATCTGCGGCCGGAAATCTTTCTCGTCGGGGACACGGAGAAGGAGATAAAAATCATCGACATGGGACTGGCCTCCTGGCGCGAAATCCCCGATGTCATCCTCTCCTCGGGTCTCGGCCCCCAGGGAGACTTTGCTTCCATGGCCCCGGAACAGCTCCGGGGTGAGCGGTCCAATCCGCTTAGCGATATCTATGCACTTGGAGTACTTCTCTACCGGATGGTCACCAGAACCATGCCGTTTGCAGCCCGTCCTTCAGGCCCCAGGGGTTGGCTCCAGGCCAAAAAAGAGGTGGTGCCCCCCTCTGCCCGTGGTGCGGACATCACCCCGGAGCTGGAACAGATCATTCTCAGGGCCATGGCCTGGGAACCGGCGAAACGGTATCAGTGGATCGAAGACCTGTGGGAGGACCTGAAAAGAGCCCTGTAATCCACACGCTCAAGGACGGGATCACACTGCAAAACACGGCGTGATCCCTCTTCAGGGACATCCGTACATGAACGGAGGAATGGAATGTCGGTCGCCCGGCAGGCCCGCTACACCAGCGGCACGAAGGAGACACCGAGGATTTCCCGGGCTTTGATGTTGCCCCCGGTGTCCTTTTCCACCAGGTAGAGCTTCTGATAGCTGTAGGGCTCTCCCACCGGGATGACCAGTCTGGATCCGGGCTTGAGCTGCTCTATGAGCGGTGAAGGAATATGACTGGCGGCAGCGGTGACGATGATGCCATCATAGGGCGCATGCTCGGGCCAGCCCTCGTAGCCGTTGCCTGTCTTGAGATGGATGTTGTCGTAGCCAAGCTCCCTGAACAGTCGCTGCGCGGTGGAGCTGAGTTCCGGCACCACCTCCACGCTGTACACCTCTTTGCACAGCCGGGAGAGGATGGCGCTCTGGTAGCCGGAACCGGTCCCGATTTCCAGCACCCGGTGTTCCGGCCTGGTCCGCAGCAAATCGGTCATCAGGGCCACGATGAAGGGCTGGGAAATGGTCTGGCCGTGACCGATGGGCAGCGGGCCGTTGTCAAAGGCGGCATGTTTCAGGTGATCCGGGACAAAGGCGTCCCTTGGTACCTCACGCATGGCGTCCATGACCCTTGGGTCCAGATGATTCCGGCCGATCAGCTGGCGGGTGTAGGCCACCTCCCTTTCGATGTCCTCGATCATGCGCTGCTGCCCGTTCTTCCTGTTCATGTACCCTCCTCCCAGGATGCGAGATACTCCCGCTGTTCCGGTGTCAGCTCATCGATGGCAATGTCCATGGCTGCCAGCTTGAGTCGGGCCACTTCGCTGTCGATTTCCTGTGGCACTCCGTGAACCCGTTTCTCCAGGGCCTGCCCGTGGCGGGCCAGGTATACTGCACAGAAAAGCTGGTTGGCAAAACTCATGTCCATGGCAGCCTCCTCATCCCCTGTTCTACCTATTATCTCCCCCTTCGAGGTTCCGGATGGCCGAGTTGCGACAGGATGGCACGGGTGGTCAGAGGGAGAGAAAGCCGTCCGGGGCCAGGCTGGTGGCCAACATCACCGCATTGATATCCAGATGTTCCTTCCAGGTTGCAGCCTCCCGGTTGAGGGGATCGAGCCAGAAGGCCTCGATCTCTCCGGCCAGGGACTGATAGCCCCTCAGGCGGCCCACCACTTCCGGCAGGCGACCGTGACTTTCATACTGTTCAGGCTGTTGGCAGGTCGATCGATGGAGCCGCTCCATGGCCCGCAGGCCGATGGCGAGCCCGAATTCCCGAAACGGCAGCCGGTACGGTGCCGGCAACCGGAGGGGTTCGGTGAGAACAAAAGCGTGCAGGCCAGCCGCAGCGCTGTCCACTATGGTCGTGAGCAGTCCAGGCTGATTGAATCCACACTGGATCATCATCTGCGCCAGCTTCCAGCCGTCGGTCAACAGCCCGCCAATGCCCAGCGCATCATCGGTTGCCCAGTTCCGGTCCCGGCAGATCTCCGCCAGTTCCCTGATCTCGTTGCCAAGATCCACAGCCGCGGGATCGGTTTCGCCCTCTGGCAGGCAAAGCTGGAGCTGGTTGTAGGTGATGTAGCCGTCCAGGGGATCATGCTGCCCCATTGAGGGCACCAGTGGCCGGCTCAGGTCGATGCTCATCTTCCAGTACATCCGCCGGGGACCACCGGAAGGAGGCAGGTAGGTGAAGCGAGCGTGGACGGCCCTGGCCATTTCCACCGCCCAGCGGTTATAGGTGGGATCGCCCGTGACCCGGCTCAACCGGTTCAGAGCGTGCATCCACTTGGTCAGATAATGGAAGTACTGGCCGTCCCGCTTCCACTCCAGGGCTTCGTCAAAAGGATCTCCGGGAGCACGTTCATTCATTTTCTTGCCGATGCGCAGGCCGCCGATGGTGGGATGGTGCTCGCCTTCCGCCTCGCCAAGACCACTGATCCAGCCTTTGCGTGCGTCATCGGGTCGATGGCGCCCCAGGGTGTGATGTACCTGGTCCACCAGGGCCAGAGCCAGGTCCAGATATTTCCGCTCACCGGTCTGGTCATGAAGTCCCAGGAAATTGCAGACTGCAAAGGCGTCGGTCCACAGGTACCGCCGGGGCTGTTCCGTGGCCGGTGACAACCCGGTCCGGCGGGCAAACTCGATCATCAGCTCTTCAATCATGGCCTGTTCCTCCAGACCTCATCCCCGCATTCCGAAGACATACCTTTCTCTCCGGTTCATCACCGTGAAGACGCCACCGGAGAATGCCACAGGCTCAAGAGTGCCGGATCAGCCATGCACGAAACCGACTCTGCACCCCCAGGAACAAAGAACGATAAATAAACAGAGATGAGCCGCACCACCCGATCCTTCCCGGCAGGGAGTCGAGCCGGTGACTGATATATTTAACACCCATGCACGCTCCCACGACCTGCACAACAAAACATGAAAGCTGTTGTCCCCCTGGAGGATGGAACAAGACTTTCACATAAAAAGTAATCATCAGCAGAATCGAGTAGGGTGAGGCAAGTTAATTACGCTTGCCTCATCCCTCTCACAGAACCGTACGTACGGGTCTCGTATACGGCTCCTGTTTATTTTCCTTCATATTGAAACAGAGATTCCAGTAGATACAGCACCAAGATCAAAGAGACCCAAGCCCCGGTGTAAATATCCGTTGGGCAGGGCATAATGGCTCAAAGGACTTGCCGCATTGGCCCAGGAGTTCATTTTGATCGCATCAAACTTCCCCCTGTATCCAAGCTGCCTCAGCCTGCGGTGAAGCCGATTGGGCTTCTTCCACAATTTCAGCTGGATGGCTCGCAGTCTTCTCCGAATCCATCTCATCAGCCTTGAAAATTCTCCTGTGCAGTTCGCTATCCGGAAGTAGTTGGCAAATCCCCTCAAGAGCGGATTGAGATCTGCAATCACTTTCTCAAGATTCACCGGGGAATTACGCCGGGTCATTGCCTTGACCTTTGCCTTGAAAGACTTAATCTTGCCTCGCTGGATTTGCGTATACTGAGAGCATACGGATACTCCCAGAAAGTTTACGCCCCGACTGCTGTGGCAGATATGGGTCTTTTCACGGTTGACAGTCAGCAGCAATTCTCCTTCAAGATAGTGCCGTGCCTGCTCAAGAGCATTCTCGGCCGCTTTCTTTGATTGGCACAGAATCAGGATATCGTCCGCATAGCGGACTATTCGGTGGCCACGATTCTTCATGAATTGATCAAAAGAATCGAGATACACATTGGCTATCAGAGGGCTGATCACGCCGCCCTGTGGACTGCCGATCTCGCTAGCCGTAAATCCCGAATCCGTCATTACACCGCTCTTCAGAAACTTCTCCAGGAGACCGAGGATACTCCCGTCCCTGATCCGGCGACGAAAGGCGCTGAGGATGAGATCATGGTCCAAGGTGTCAAAGCATTTGGACAGATCCATATCAACTACCCACTTTCGATCGTAGTCACGGATAAACATCGTCGCCTTGGATATCGCCTGATGACAACTGCGGCCTGGGCGATAGCCATAGCTCGACGGGTGGAAATCCCGATCGAATATCGGCAGGAGAATGTCGAGCAGTGCCTGCTGCACTACACGGTCACGGACTGCTGGAATACCGAGCAACCGAACTCCTCCGGTTGGCTTGGGTATCTCTACCCGGCGCACGGCCAGTGGCTGGTAACTCTTTTCCCACAGTTCCTTCAGGAGACAGTCGATGTTGGCTTCGGCTGATGCGGCAAAGTCCTTGATGGACTGGCCGTCTATTCCGGCAGCTCCCTTCGCAGACCTCACCTTCCCAAACGCCTTGTGCAGAGCGTCCCTGCTCAGCATCCGGTCATACAGACTGTACCAAACGTCAACCATGCTCCTGTCCTGCGTCCCCATCCCTCCACTTCTGCCTGGAATCCCCGGGTCTTCACCCAAATGAGAGCGCCTTCTATCCCAATGGGCAATGTACGCTCAACTGTTCAGGTTACTCCGATGAACGGCCAAAATCAGCAGACGGCCTCTCACAGCATACCGCCGAAAATGTGCCCCGCCCCGTCGGGCAGCTTGTGTTCTGACTCCAGACCTCCATGATCTTCAGGGAACCTTCAAATAAACTTCATCCCTTCGCAACTGATACCGCTTTTGGCAAATACCAGCCCCTGTCAAACAACGCTGACAGGTCATCCCGGTTTTATCCTCCACGCTGTTACCAGGCTTCTCCGGCCGGGATTTCATCACTACTACGGAATCATCTGCCACCTCCCACCGCTTCGGTAGGCCTTGGATCTCTCCTTGAACCTTCCTTAACTCTCGTACTGCAAGTACGCTAGGAGGCTTCCCCGGTTAAGGCGAACTCCCGGTGAGCAATCCCATCCTCAATCACGCCAAAGGTCTGACCAGGTATCGGGCTTCACGCTATTGTGCACGCTTACCCACCTATGACGCCGAATCAGGTTCACTTACGCTATGTACCGCTCACTTCCTATCGCTTCCTTCAGACCCTGCCGTTGCCAGCAACGCCCTTGCGATTCGGATTGTCTTCCCCCTGGTCGGGGTGACGCCTGCGTTCCGCAGGCTGGGTTTGCCCGCCATGCCGGGCAAATCGAGTAGGGTGAGGCAAGTTAATTACGCTTGCCTCATCCCTCTCACAGAACCGTACGTACGGGTCTCGTATACGGCTCCTGTTTATTTTCCTTCATATTGAAACAGAGATTCCAGTAGATACAGCACCAAGATCAAAGAGACCCAAGCCCCGGTGTAAATATCCGTTGGGCAGGGCATAATGGCTCAAAGGACTTGCCGCATTGGCCCAGGAGTTCATTTTGATCGCATCAAACTTCCCCCTGTATCCAAGCTGCCTCAGCCTGCGGTGAAGCCGATTGGGCTTCTTCCACAATTTCAGCTGGATGGCTCGCAGTCTTCTCCGAATCCATCTCATCAGCCTTGAAAATTCTCCTGTGCAGTTCGCTATCCGGAAGTAGTTGGCAAATCCCCTCAAGAGCGGATTGAGATCTGCAATCACTTTCTCAAGATTCACCGGGGAATTACGCCGGGTCATTGCCTTGACCTTTGCCTTGAAAGACTTAATCTTGCCTCGCTGGATTTGCGTATACTGAGAGCATACGGATACTCCCAGAAAGTTTACGCCCCGACTGCTGTGGCAGATATGGGTCTTTTCACGGTTGACAGTCAGCAGCAATTCTCCTTCAAGATAGTGCCGTGCCTGCTCAAGAGCATTCTCGGCCGCTTTCTTTGATTGGCACAGAATCAGGATATCGTCCGCATAGCGGACTATTCGGTGGCCACGATTCTTCATGAATTGATCAAAAGAATCGAGATACACATTGGCTATCAGAGGGCTGATCACGCCGCCCTGTGGACTGCCGATCTCGCTAGCCGTAAATCCCGAATCCGTCATTACACCGCTCTTCAGAAACTTCTCCAGGAGACCGAGGATACTCCCGTCCCTGATCCGGCGACGAAAGGCGCTGAGGATGAGATCATGGTCCAAGGTGTCAAAGCATTTGGACAGATCCATATCAACTACCCACTTTCGATCGTAGTCACGGATAAACATCGTCGCCTTGGATATCGCCTGATGACAACTGCGGCCTGGGCGATAGCCATAGCTCGACGGGTGGAAATCCCGATCGAATATCGGCAGGAGAATGTCGAGCAGTGCCTGCTGCACTACACGGTCACGGACTGCTGGAATACCGAGCAACCGAACTCCTCCGGTTGGCTTGGGTATCTCTACCCGGCGCACGGCCAGTGGCTGGTAACTCTTTTCCCACAGTTCCTTCAGGAGACAGTCGATGTTGGCTTCGGCTGATGCGGCAAAGTCCTTGATGGACTGGCCGTCTATTCCGGCAGCTCCCTTCGCAGACCTCACCTTCCCAAACGCCTTGTGCAGAGCGTCCCTGCTCAGCATCCGGTCATACAGACTGTACCAAACGTCAACCATGCTCCTGTCCTGCGTCCCCATCCCTCCACTTCTGCCTGGAATCCCCGGGTCTTCACCCAAATGAGAGCGCCTTCTATCCCAATGGGCAATGTACGCTCAACTGTTCAGGTTACTCCGATGAACGGCCAAAATCAGCAGACGGCCTCTCACAGCATACCGCCGAAAATGTGCCCCGCCCCGTCGGGCAGCTTGTGTTCTGACTCCAGACCTCCATGATCTTCAGGGAACCTTCAAATAAACTTCATCCCTTCGCAACTGATACCGCTTTTGGCAAATACCAGCCCCTGTCAAACAACGCTGACAGGTCATCCCGGTTTTATCCTCCACGCTGTTACCAGGCTTCTCCGGCCGGGATTTCATCACTACTACGGAATCATCTGCCACCTCCCACCGCTTCGGTAGGCCTTGGATCTCTCCTTGAACCTTCCTTAACTCTCGTACTGCAAGTACGCTAGGAGGCTTCCCCGGTTAAGGCGAACTCCCGGTGAGCAATCCCATCCTCAATCACGCCAAAGGTCTGACCAGGTATCGGGCTTCACGCTATTGTGCACGCTTACCCACCTATGACGCCGAATCAGGTTCACTTACGCTATGTACCGCTCACTTCCTATCGCTTCCTTCAGACCCTGCCGTTGCCAGCAACGCCCTTGCGATTCGGATTGTCTTCCCCTGGTCGGGGTGACGCCTGCGTTCCGCAGGCTGGGTTTGCCCGCCATGCCGGGCAAACACACAAAAGCAAGCGCGGCAACAGGGGCCGCGCCTGCTGATATAACACGGAAAGACAGGCTGTTGTGCGCGGGTGGATAAGGGCGGATCCGGGCGGATCCACTTTCTGTTATGGAAAGAGCTGCCACAGGATAATGGGTGGGGGTGCAAAGCCCGGAGCGCATTTCTCTTCCGGCCAGAAACGGTTGCCGGGCTGCCGCTGGCAGTGGTGGGAACCACAGTCGATCACCCCCCGTCGGCACAGGGTCCGGCGCCACTCGTACTTGATGAATTTGACCAGTACCGGCTTTCCGGCCGCCCTGAAGTTCACCCGGCGAGCGGGCGACCAGGCGGATTCGCCGAAACCGGTGCCGGCGAAATTCCGCTTCTGCGACCGGAAGTGGTTGCGTCCCGACAGGTCGGACGGCAGGCTGTAGCGGCGCTCATGTCTCCGCTGTTTCTCGGGAAAGACAGCCACCCCGATGACTCCCATGGCGCTGCGATCACCCCAGGCGGCAGCATACGAATCCGATACGTTGGTGAAATAAAACCGACTCTCCCGTTCGAGGCTGGTCCGCCAGCCACTGTACTCGGCCGTTGCCCATGGCCCCAGGACATAGAGCGGCTCATTGGAACAAAGATCGGAACGGCGGCCGGAAATAATATTGCGTCCATCAACAGCAATCACCACCCCGATCCTCTCACCGGAGTTGTTCCGGATACGGATACGGTAACGCTCATCCCGGCGGACCGCGATATAGCTACGCAAGGCCCGTCCGGTGGACGGGGCCGGATACTGTTGCAGCTCGCCCCGGTGATCGGAGACAACCTCGACATCAATGGAATAGTGGTTCAGAGAACGGGCCTCGGTCTGCATGGTCCAGGTTAGAATCAGGGTAATGGCAACGGAAAATAACAGTGTTTTCTTGTTTTTCATAATTTCCTCCCTGCACCGGCCAGGCCTGGCTGCCCTGATCCGGCTGCTTGATGAACAATGATCGGCCTGTTTGTCTCCAACATTAGGGCAGCAGCCTGAATGAAAAAAGACGATACGGGGCCAAACAGGGAGAAATTGAACCCGATGTCGGGTCGTCATGAATGAAAAAACAACAAGATAGAACAAAAGGCGCCGACTGTACGGAAGTACCGGTAACCGGACCTGAACAGGAGACTAACAGGGTTTACAGATGCTGCAGAACCATGATCGCCTGGACAACATGCCAGGAGGCGTCGGGAAAGATATCAGTTTATCCCTCTGCCTCAGCATTCGTTTAATTGAACTGTGTGTCCAGGAGGACAATGCAAATAATCGTATACTAAATATGCAATTTTCTTGTTCACAGGCGGACGCTTTGCTATACCCATAAAAGAGGTACTTGAAAAAATCCCGATTGATACCGGCAGGCTGCCGTCTTTTTCCTGCCATATCCACAGCAAACAAGCCTGGTTCAACCTGTGGCATTCTCTTCCGGCTCAACCGGTTCGGGGAAATTGCCAGGTCTGTAATCTGTTTGCCGGCCGCAGGTCCTTCAAACCGAGCATCACTGCAAGTGGCCCGGTCTCCTGCGCTTGAGCAGACGCAACCACAGAAAAACAATGAACAGCTCCATATTTCTGATCGCAGGCCTGCTGGGCCTGGCCATTCTTGTTCTCTTTCTGATCCTCAGAAAACGTTCTGCAGGGTCTCCACCGGCAGAAAAAACAGAAGCTCCCATCCCGCCCCCCACCCAGGAGCAACCGGTCGTGACCGAAGAACAGGAGGAGGAAGTTGAAGACGGAGAGATTGAACCGGTTGCCGAAGAAAAGGTCCCTGAAGCTGAAATCCCGGCAGAGGAGGATTCTGCCGGGGAAAAGGCCTCTGTCGAACCTGGTGTTGCCGAACTGACGGAACAAACTGCCCCGCCCGAAGAATCCCAGGGGGAACAGCCCGCCGTCACCCTGTCGCTTGGTCTGTATGAACAGCGGCTGATGGGCTACCGGGAACAGCGTCTCCGCGACCTGACCAGGGCCATGGAAGAGGAGAATGAAGCGCAGCGGGAACAGCTCCAGGCGGAACTGGTGGTGGTCACCGAATCGCTGAACTTCCTCGAAATCAGCTATGAACAGGAACTCGCCTGCCGGAAGCAGGCCCTGGAAGCTCTGGGCCAGATGGATCTGGCTTCGGAAGAGTATGAACAGGCCAGGGTGTCCATCGAAGAGGATGATACCGCTGTTGCCGGCCAGATACTTGATGATGTCGCGGCCAGAAATCCCTCCCGGGCCGCCCAGGCAGCCTACCTCAGCGGTCGCCTCGCCGAGTGCCGGGTCGATCTCAACAGGGCCATGGATCGATATGAACAGGCCGTGACCCTGGACGACAACACTCCGGAATATCTCCGGACCGCTTCCGCACTGGCCAGAAGACTGTACCGCCATAAGAAGGCACTGGCCTGGTCCCACCGCCTTGTCGAGCTACTGGAGGACGAAGGCGAGCACACGGTGGAACTGGCCCTGGCCCGCCGCGACCTGGCGTACACCTCGGCCCTTGTGGGACAGCACAAGCAGGCCGGCAGCCTCTACAAACAGGCCATGGTCAGCCTGTCCAAACTCAAGGGCAGCGACGATCCGGAACTGGGCATCTGCTGGCTTCAGATCGGCAAACTGCAGGAAGCCCTGGGCCGGTATGAAAAAGCAGAAGATGGTTATGTGAAGGCCCTGGCCATTGTGGAGAAGGTGGATGGCCACGTGGCCCTGGGAGAAATCCTGGAAAAACTTGCCGGGCTCTACATGGAACTGGAGCGGGAAAAAGAGGCCATTCCCCTGTTGGAACGCCTCTGCGCCGTGAAGGAACAGTCGAGTAACCCGGACCGGGCAAGCCTGATCATGGCCTACAACAACCTGGCCGAGGCCTGCAGGATCTGCGGCAGGTATGCCCAGGCCGAGGAAAACTACCTCCGCAGCCTGGCCATAACCGAAGACCTGCGCGGCCCCGACCATCCGGCCGTGGGAAGCATACTCCAGGAACTGGGCAAGCTCTGCCAGCGACAGGGGAAACAGGACCAGGCCGAACAATACCGCCAGCGTGCCTCAGCCATTTTTCAGCGCCTCATGGAGGAAGAAGAAAAGGCCGGTCGACAGCAGGCCAGCCTGACCCTGCAGGAATAATCCCGATCCACTGCAACGCTTAACTGTAGCCGTTTCACATAGTAGCGCTTGTTCGTTCGGGCGGAGCTACTTGATCTCGGCCCAGGAAGCCGAAACGCTTCTGCCGGGGAAGTGAGCATGGAATGATATTAGGCGCTTTTTATCCTGCCAAAGCCGAAGGATATACAGACAAAACGCACTCAATTTACTGTTTTTACGTTGTCAACACAAGGGACTGGGGCAGGTTATCCAGACCTGTATAATTACTTGTTATGTGTTGCGAAAATTACTAGGAAGTAAAAAGTGATAAAGAAGATCGAAATTGAAAACATCAAAGGTATTGGGGCAGACACACCAAATAAATGTTTTGAGTTTGACCTTTATCCCAATAAGCCAAATATTTTTGTTGCGCCAAATGGTTTCGGGAAAAGCTCGCTAGCTATTGCTTTTAAGTCCTTAAATCAAAACAGGATTAACCTTGATAGCGATCATCACTATGAAGAAAATGAAGATAATGTTCCGTCAATAGAAATATCATACATAGATAATGATGGGGTTTTGCAACTGAAAACAGCTACAAACAATTCAAATGAAATTAAGGATACATTTGGATGGTTTGTAATCAACAGTCAAGTTTTCGCGAAAGCAAGACAATATGGTGGTAATTTTACGGCTTCAGCCTCACTTGAAACTCCCACTATTGTTTTGCAAAGCACAATACCACAAAATATAAAAATTGGTTATTCAGTTAACAACCAAAGACATTCGTTTGGCAACAATGGCAAGGTATTACCCAATATCTCTGATATTTATGACAACAAAAAGTTTATGAAATCATTGTCCCAGGTGTTTACAACACTTGGGCGAATATCAAACCAAGGCGTCCAAAACAGAATAAACGCTTTTAAAGACAGAGTAAATGCACAACAAGGAACAAGAAACGAACTACTAGAGTGGATTGATGATAATGAATTGGAATCTCTAGATAGTATTCCAAACTTAACTATAATTTCGCAGCTAATAGCCTCTTTTGATTTAGGATTTGAGAATGAATCAGAAATTCATTTAAGTGCTATTCAGATTGCCAGTGATTACAATGAAAATCGGTCTCAATTCAAATCAGCGGTTAAAAGGAAAATATACGAATTAAAAAAAGAGAAATGCATAAAATTATTCAACGACTTCAATTCAAGCTGGAAGTCATTCGTACCCAAAGAAAAAAACGGAAAACTAATTGCTGAAATACCAAAAACAATACACATATCAAATGGCCAACGAGATATAATGTGCTTTGTGGCATTGTTAATACAGGCTGAAATCAAGCTTACCAAAGAAAACAGTATTCTTATTATTGATGAAATTTTTGATTACTTAGATGATGCTAATTTAATTGCAGCCCAATATTACATCACAAAGTTAATAAAAAAATTCAAAACTAATGACGGGAAAAAAATTTATCCGATTATTTTAACGCACCTCAATCCACATTTTTTTAAAAATTTTACATTTAGCAATCAGAAAGTATTTTTTCTTCAACAAAAAGAAGCCAAAACAAATGAACATCTAAAAAAAATTCTAATAAAAAGGGAAGATCCATCTATTAAAGAGAACCTAGCAAAATACCATCTTCATTTTGACCCAACTGGCATCAACATACGGACTGAATTTGAAAATTTAGGGCTAAAACCAACGTGGGGAGTTTCTTCTAATTTTGAAACATACATCGATGAACAGTTTTCATTATACCTTGCCGAAGAGACTGTTTATGATCCCCATGCTGTCTGCTGTGCTATCAGGAAGAAAGTCGAAGAATTGGCATATAATCAACTAGATGATGCTATATTTAAAGATGAATTCTTAACCACCCACACTACCCCCAAAAAATTAAATTATGCTGAGGAAAAAGGCGCAATAATACCAGAAACACATTACTTACTTGGAATAATTTATAATGATGGTTTGCATTGGAAAAATAATGAATCTGCAATAGCTGGTAAGCTTGAGAACTTAACCATACGAAAAATGATAAGTGAAATACAATGACCCTGCATCAGTATTTACCTATCAGCTTGAAACCACATAACAAATCAATTAACTTGACCCGCGTGCACGCGCGTTTTCCTGAGTTTCCCTAAGCATTGTGCTACGCATAAATTTGGTTGCTAAACCCAAGGCGGGCAAGTGATCTCAAGCGTTAGGCGCTTGAAAATTGGGAGGCCAAGCGAGCTTTGATTATGAAATTAGTTTTTACTGGATCGTTTGAAGATCTCCAAGCTGCTTTAGCAGGCGTTAATGGAAAATGGGACTCTTCCCAACCCAATAAGAAAGTACTGAGGGCGCGTGGAGGTGTGCTCAACTGGTATGTATCTACTGGCACCATACAGTTACAGGGAAAGGAACCGGGGAGAACTTGGTTAGAAAATCAAGCCAAATATGCTCTTTCTCCCAGTGAATTCCCATCAGAAGAATCCGACATTGAAGCCCCGTGGGATTCCGAATCCCCAGAGGAACCAACGAATGCTGACAGTACAGAGATAACACCAGCCGAGAAATACCTTGCTGGAGCCTTCGAAGAATCTGAGCTTGTAATAGGCATCGTTACAGCTGTTGGAACTGAGACCGAACGTGTAGTAACCCCATTGACTGATCGGCTGAAACATTTTGGCTATGAAGTAGAACACATTCGCGTATCGACTCTTTTAACCGCCGAACACGCAGAAAACGAGTACGAAAGAATCAAGGGACTCATGGCGGCGGGCGATGAAATCAGAAAAAACTCCGGGAACAACGCAATTCTGGCTTATGGTGCGGCCAAATTGATCCATGAACGGCGAGACGAAAGTAAAGCTAAACGGGCCTATATAATAAATTCGCTTAAGCATCCAGATGAAGTCGGGTTGCTACGCAAAATTTATGGCCAGGGTTTTTACCTATTTGGTGTTCATGCCGACAAAGTAAGAAGGCTAAGTTATCTAACCAACGACAAGGGACTAACGCCGACACAAGCAGCCGAACTCACGGATATTGATGAAGACGAGAAAATCCCTCATGGCCAACGGACACGGGACACTTACCACTTGGCAGATTTCTTTCTGAACTTTGGAAAAAATGACGACCAAGTAAAAAACACCATACAGCGCTTTCTCGAACTGATTTTTTCCCATCCATATAAAAATCCAACCTTCGATGAATTTTCGATGTTCATGGCGTTTTCGAGCTCTGTTAGGTCAGGGGATCTATCTCGTCAAGTTGGAGCGGTAATAACCCGAAACCAGCAAATTATCGCCACTGGAGCAAATGAATGTCCGGTATCAGGGGGAGGTCTCTATTGGTCCAAGGTCGACCCGGAAACCGGTGAGGTTATTGATTCTGGCGACGGCAAGGACTACACGAGAGAGCAAGACTCAAACAAGGCTGAACAGCAGGAAATCATCCAAAGCATCCTGAGCCAGCTCATTTCAGTAGCTGGTACAGATGAAGAACTAAAGGATAGGTTTACCAAGGTTCTTGAGCAGAGCCGTATCAGCGATCTAACCGAGTTTGGACGTGTAGTGCATGCGGAGATGGAGGCCATAATTTCTTGCGCAAGGGCTGGTATCGATTGTGTGGATTCCACAATGTATTGCACCACATTTCCCTGCCATAACTGTGCTAAACATATTATTGCTTCTGGTATTTCTCGGGTTGTGTATGTCGAGCCGTACCCCAAGAGCAAAGCATTAGAGCTGCATTCGGAATCGATAGAATTGAAGACTAAGCTGGATGCGGAGATTAATACAGATCGTGTTGTATTTGAGCCGTTCACCGGAGTTGGGGCCAGACGGTTTCTAGATTTCTTTTCTATGAATCTTGGTGTGGGAAATAAACTTCGCAGAAAGAACAAGGATGGAACTACAGTATCCTGGGAGAAGAAAAATGCAAAGCTTAGAGTTCCACTTTTGCCTGCCTCATACCGTGATATAGAAGAAACTTCGGCTAGTTTGTATGCAAAAGTCACTGACGCCTAACAAGCCGCTACCTTTAGGCGAAAAAAGTCAAGCCTCTCCTTTGAAGATACAAAAATGCAATAAAAACTCCTTAAAGTCCAATGCAATCCGTTCACGACTGGCAATCCTACCAAGCTTCGGTCCTGGCCCAATCAGGGGGCGGGACGGCCATACTTTATCGGCCATGTCGGGAACACCCGGCCCGAGTGACGGATTGTGCACCTGATGATTCCGTAAAGGATCACGAGCGAATTGCGGTCATCTCCGGACCGGGGTTCACCGGACTTTTTCTTGCTGTTTTTTCTACAACATCTCTGTCATGCTGCTTTGGCCATCGTTTCGTACCTGCTTTGACAGGTAAAAAATCGTCGCTCATCAAACGCTTCTCCCGAACGATACCAACCAAATATCTTTTTGAGCAGATGCCTGGCCACAATGGTCATGGCCTTGTTTCCGGGCATTTTGGTTTCATCTTTCTTTTTGTGATAAAATTCCCCATAGAGGCGCCCTTTCTTGACCAGCGGCAGGACTATTGCCTGCAGGACTTTCCTCAGCAGTTTTCTTCCTTTTTTGCTGATTTTATTCTGGCCCTGGTATGTCCCGCTCTGCCTGGTTTTGAGATTGAGACCGGCATAGCGCATGAGTTTGCGCCAGTTAGCGAAATCAGAGAGCGGGCCGGTTTCCGCAAGCAGCCTGGCAAGATTTTTTTCAGAGATGACATGCGGTGTTGGTGGCGGAATCAACGGGTCATCCAGGCGCAGTTTCTCCAGAATCTCAACCATCTGTTCCGTGATTTTCTCTTTTCGTTCCAATACGTTGAAATAGTCGTCCAGTCGGTCGTAGAGATATTGTTCAAGCACCTGCACATATCCAGGAGGCAATACGTTCAAAACGGAACTATTGGCATCTTCCCACAAACGTTCCAAGGTGCGGGACATGATCCGCGGTGCTGCCTTTCGCATCTTCCGGCAAAAAATCTGATAACCATCATCGACTATCCGGTATGGATTGCATCCGTACTGCGCAACCAGGGCAAGACCGGAGTTGCTGTACAGAAAATCTTTTTTAAAGGAATAATCGCAGAAAAGCTCAACCAGCAACTTGCTGATCCGACAACGATGGCTGGTAATAGCAACATCGCATTCATCGCAGATTTTGTGCAGTTTTCTGAGCATCAAATATTTTTCTCCGATCATGCGGAACCTGATGACCTTATTCAGTTTTCCCAGGGTATTGATAACTCGCGGATCCTTTTTGTCGGTTTTGTTGTTATCATTGGACTCCACTACTCGGAATTTTGCTACGGACTCGGCATTGACATAGTTGGTGAAAAATCCAAGTCTCCTGGCAGTTCTCATGAGTTTATTCTGAAACTGTCCGGTCGGTTCGCAGATGATCCGCAACCCCTTTCTGCCATGCTCAAGGGCTATATCACGATAACTGATAAGCCTTTTTTCAATAATTGTCGTACGGTTGCTGCAGGTGTAGGAAAATTCAGCCCCGTCGATTTCAAAGAAAAAGCACAGGGTATCTTTGTGAACATCCACCGAAATATCGACAATATTATCCATGTTGATTTTCTGAGCAGTTCGCGTAACTTTCATTGTGGCTTCTCCTTTTGTGTTGATAGTATCCGTTGTGATCGAAACACTCACATTATACATCAGCTCTTGAAGGAGAAGCCTTTTTGCCTGGCTGCCTAATAGTATGTTCAAGCAGGACGCATTTTTCGCTCGCTGCGCTCCCTACAAATGCGCCTGTTAAGCTGGACGTTCGGCTGATTATGGATGAAGTGAGAAACGTGGCTTATAGGCAGATTTATTATTGCGTATCGCAATATAAGAAACCAATGTCAGGGCGGATTGCCTTCGACACTCCTTGATCATTTATATGCCTGAAATGTTCCATTTCGCATAAGAGTGCCTATAAGCCACAATTCTCATTTTAATTTCGATAAAATGTCTTCACTCGAAAAACTAAAACAAACAAATTCACTCAGTGATCTTGCTAAATTAATAGGATATAAACCGAACTCACTTGCTTATATTATATATAAAATACCTAATGAAAAAAAATACATAGAATTTAAAGTTCCTAAAAAAACTGGTGGTGAAAGGATAATCAAATCGCCTACTAGTAGATTAAAAAAATTACAGCGAAGGGTTGCTGATCTCCTAAATGATTGTCTTGAAGAGATCTTATCGGAAAATAAACATTCACTCTCACATGGTTTCAGGAGGAACCACTCGATTATATCAAATGCTCAAAAACATGTTAAAAAACGGCATGTTTTTAATGTTGATCTAAAAGATTTTTTTCCTTCAATAAACTTTGGTAGAGTAAGAGGTTTTTTTATCAAAAACCATCATTTTAAATTAAAACCTAAGATTGCCACAATTTTGGCTCAAATTGCGTGCCACAATAACGAATTACCTCAAGGGAGTCCATGTTCTCCGGTTATTTCAAATTTGATAGGGCATTTAATAGACATAAGGATGGTGAACCTTGCAAAAAGAGCTAAATGTACATACTCAAGATATGCTGATGATCTCACATTTTCTACAAATAAGAAAGAGTTTCCAAACATAATAGCGGTTAGAAAAGAAAATGGTTCAAATATATGGATTCCTAGCAGAACCTTAGTAAATGAAATCAAGAAAATAGGCTTCGAGGTAAACGAATCAAAAACTTCATTACAGTATAAAACTTCTCGTCAGATAACTACAGGCCTCATTGTAAATAAAAAAGTCAACATAAAAAAAGAATACTACCGAATGGCGAGAGCTATGTGTAATGAATTATTTGCAACTAACGAGTTTTACTTAAAAAGTGATATTGATGGGGAAGAGGCCAAGAAAGGAACTGTTAATCAATTAATTGGTATTGTAAACTTTATTTATTATGTGAAACGATTGCATGATAAGAGAAAACTGAACGAAAGACATTACAACCCTAGTTCAATTACAAAGCTATACAGGCGACTGTTATTTTATAAATATTTTTATGCCCTTAAGTGTCCATTGCTTATATGTGAAGGTAAAACGGATATAATCTATCTTAGATGCGCCCTTAAGCAACTCGCAAAAGATTTTCCAACACTTATAGAAAAAAAAGACGAAAAATATAACTTTAATATTGCTTTTTTGAAGTTTTCTAAACAATTGCGAGATGTTTTCGCTATAGCCAAAGGAACATCTGGTCTTTGCCGGATACTTGAAATGTATCCGAAAATAATGAGTAAATTTTATGCACCAGGAAAAGTATTTCCAGTGATAATAATTATCGATAATGATGATGGAGCAAGCAAAATAAATAGTATTTTGCAGAATAAATATAAAATCAACAATCATTGCAACAGAGAATTTAATTATATTTGTGATAATTTATATGTTGTGCATATACCTAGTCTAGAAGGACAAAATGTTTCAATTGAAAGTCTATTTAATCCGGAATTGCTAAAAACTAAAATTGATGGGAAAATATTTAATCCAAAATCATATTTGGATAAAAAGAAAGAATATAGCAAGACAGTTTTTGCAGAAAAGGTTGTTAGAATGAACCAAAACGACATCGACTTTACAGGTTTTAAACCACTTTTCAATCGAATCGAGTTAGCTATTCAAAATTACACTCAAATAAACGCCGAACACTTAGAAGGCCCCTGGTTGTCAAGAGACAAAAATAATTTTGAAGCGAAAATTAATCGCCCTTCAGCCGAAGGCTGACTGATCTTTGAAAACGCCCTGTCTTGGGTTTCATATTCGATGACAGCAATTCAGCACCAAACACTCGTCGTATCTTACGATACCACTATCGATGATCAACCCTCCGGCAGCAGGTAAGAACTTGGCTCTACCTCGGAGCGGACAAGGTGTCCGGCCGAGAATGGGCCCTCAAATTGCTCGTCGGAGGCCGGACACCTTGTCCGCGGACTCACAATAGATCCCGCTGTCGGACAGCTGCAGAAAATTACCAACTTTCCGCGTCCTAGAAACGATCACGTACCCTCATGCCGTCCCAGTCAAAGAAGCGTGGTCATGCAAAAACTCAGCATGCCGGAGTTAGTGTCGGGTTCGGGGGAGGAGCAGAACCATATCAAAGAATCAGTATGTAAACGGAGCAGGACGGACGGCCAATCAAAGCAACTGGCTGCCGAGATGCGGCATAGCACCGACCAGTGTGATTTCACCACATGATGCGTGTTCATCAATATCCGGTGCAGATACATGCTCGCTGAAAAACAACAACGGTGGCTCCAGTTAGACGTCCGGTTCATCCGTCCCCTCCAGCTCATG
This sequence comes from Desulfolithobacter dissulfuricans, assembly GCF_025998535.1. NCBI lineage: Bacteria > Pseudomonadati > Thermodesulfobacteriota > Desulfobulbia > Desulfobulbales > Desulfobulbaceae > Desulfolithobacter > Desulfolithobacter dissulfuricans. Next base: position 3,340,238 of record NZ_AP024233.1, read on the forward strand.
CGGCAAGAAATCTGTTCATATCAAACCCCTGTCTGTTTTTGAGCATAAAGTACACGGCCCTCCCCAGCTTGTGGGCCAGGATGGACAGGGCCTTGCCCTTGCCGTGCTTACTGGTGACCTTCTGGAGATAGTGCTGTCCCCGCTCGTTACCCTTGAGAAAAAGCTGCGCTGCCCTGAAAAAGCCCAGCGCAGATGGGCATTGCCGATCTTCCTGCCGGCCGTGCCATACTTTTTGCCATTGGACTCCTTGGCGCACTTGACCAGGGGGCAGTAGGAGGCGAAATCCTGCACCCTGGGAAAACGGTCGATATCCTCGATCTCATAGAGCAGGTTCAGACAGGAGTTTAACCGCTAACCCCCGGATCAGCAAAAATACCATTTAATATCAACATGATAGCTACGGCCAACCCGTAGGCCCCTTCCGTTTTACGTTTCCAGCCAATAATTTTTTCGAAAAAACCATCTGATAAATATTTTTTCTTGATCACGTAGGCCCCTACTCGTATAATATCCGTATGGCGCATATACATAAGAAAATTAAAAAGGGGCGACCCTACTACTACATCAGGGAAACCGCCAGGGTTAACGGCAAGCCCAGGGTGATCAACCAGGTCTACCTGGGCTCACCCGAGCGGATCATGAAAATGGCCGCGGGCGAGCTGTCAGGTCCGGATAGAATCCAGATCCAGGAGTTTGGCGCGCTCTGGCTGGCCAACCTGATGGACAGCGAGGTCGATATTGCCGGTATCGTCGATTCCGTTGTCCCAAGGTCCGCGCGGGAGAAAGGCCCCAGTGTAGGTGAATATTTTTTGTATGGCGTCCTGAACAGGATGGTTGACCCTCGCTCCAAAAGGGCGCTGCCCGAATGGTATTCATCAACCGCTGTTCAGCATATCCGGCCAGTGGACATAAACGCCCTTACCTCGCAGAGATTTTGGAAGAAATGGGACCGGGTCGATGCGAATCAGCTGCGGGAGATCGCCAGCCGATTTTTTCAACGTATTGCGGAGCTGGAACCTGGCACATCTGACTGTTTCCTGTTCGATACGACGAACTACTACACGTTCATGGCGAGTGATACTCCTTCCGATCTTGCCCGGCGCGGCAAGAACAAGGAAGGCAGAAACTGGTTGCGCCAGGTTGGCGTTGCCCTGCTGGTGTCCAGGAAAAGCAAGTTGCCCCTGTACTATCGCGAATACGAGGGAAATCGCCATGACTCAAAACTGTTTCTGCGGGTTATGGAGGAGCTGTTTTCGGTCATGAATACGCTCTCCGGGCGGGAGAGCGACATGACCCTGGTTATTGACAAGGGCATGAACAGTGAAGAGAATTTTGCCTTGATTGATGCCAATCCCCATGTGCATTTCATCACCACCTATTCCACCTATTATGCCGAAGACCTGATTCACGTTGATCTCAACAAGTTTCAGCCGGTTGATACGGACAAAAACCGGGTGTTGCGTGAACAAGGTCGCGAGGATGACCAGCTGGTAGCGTGGCGGACAAGCGGTGCGTATTGGGGCCAGGACAGGACAGTGGTGGTCACCTATAATCCCAGGACCGCCACCAGGCAGCGTTACGGTTTTGAGAAAAAGCTCCTGCGGCTTGGGGAAGAGCTTGCCCTGATGCGGGCCAAGGTCAATGGCGGGGAACGGAACTGGCGTAACAGAGACCGGGTTTGGCGGCGGTATGTTGAGCTTTGTGCAGGTCTTCATCTGCCGGACAACCTGTACAAGATGGAGCTGTATTTTGACAATGGACGGTTGCGCATGTCCTGTCGCAAGAATCATTACCGGATAAGCCGTTATATTGACCGGTTCGGCAAGAATATTCTTATCACCGACAACACATCCTGGACAACCGACGAGATAGTTCGAGCCAGTCTTGACCGGTACGGCGTGGAAAGTAATTTTCGGCAGAGTAAGGATACTGGCCTGGTCAGCCTGATGCCGTTACGGCACTGGACCGACAGCAAGATTCGGTGCCATATTTTTACCTGCATTGTTGCGTTGACCTATCTCCGCAGGATTGAGCTGATGGCACGTCGTGCCGGATTAGAGATGAGCTCAGCAACCATCATGGATACCATGCACAGGCTTCACTCCTGTCTGGTGTGGAACAAGGGGAGGAGAAAACCGGAGCGACTGCTTGAGGAACCGAGCGTGAAACAGGCAGCCATTCTGAAGGCGTTCGGGTATTACATTGACGGTGGGGTCTTACAAAGGGCCGGAGAGTAACTTTTTGTTTTTACAAGTTTATGCTGGAGTGTCGGTTTTTATCGGTTAAACTCCTGTCAGAGCAATGATGCGACCCACGCCAGGGATGGTCTTGGGGGGTCCTGGACGGGGGTTCTGGGGACAGGATATATATCTTTACTGCGCCAGGCCAATCTGTTACCTTTTTTGTATGGCAAGAATAGCAAGAGTTGTCTGTCCGGGGATTCCTCATCATATCACCCAGCGGGGGAATCGACGGCAGCCTGTTTTTTTCTGTGACGATGATTATCTCGCTTATATCGAGTTGATGGGGGAGTGGTGCCGTAAACATGGTGTCGGAATCTGGGCCTGGTGTCTAATGCCGAACCATGTCCATCTGGTTGCTGTGCCGCAAACGGAAACCGGGCTTGCCCGTGCCATTGGCGAGGCCCATCGCCGCTACACCAGAAGAATCAATTTCAGGGAGAACTGGCGTGGCCATTTATGGCAGGAACGATTTGCCTCCTTTCCCATGGACGAGCATCATCTGCTTGCATCAATTCGCTATGTGGAGATGAATCCGGTGGCGGCTGGGCTGGTGTCTGAACCGGGTCAATACCGCTGGAGCAGCGCCCGTGCTCATCTTGAAGGAACAGACGACCTACTGGCGTCTCCCTTCCCTTTTCCGGAACTGATCCCTCGTTGGGATGATTTCCTCCACCTGTCCACAGCCGAAGAACTTGAGAAACTGAAACGCCATGAGCATACCGGCCGGCCCCTGGGCAGCGACTCTTTCGTGGAGAGCATGGAGAAAACCCTGGGGAGAATTCTGAGACCCCAGAAACCCGGTCCTAAAAAGCGTTAGTTGGGTATCCTGTCCCCGGAACTCGCGGCCATGCCGACGGTCTCCAGGACTTCCCGGACCCGCTTTTTGCGTTTCGCCGCCGACCAGTTCTGCACCATTGCAGGGGCTATTCGATGTTTTCAAAAACCGTCAACCACCGGGCTCAGGTTGAAATCCTGGAAGATAAAACCAATATGCCGGGCAGGTATGCCATGCTCGAGGTACGGGATACCGGTGAGGACATACCCGGGGAGATCATGGCAAAAATCTTTTATCCCTACCTTACCACCAAAAGGCAAGGACAAGGGTACAGGACTGGGACTGAATAAGAAGGGTAAGGAACTTCAGAAAAACCAGGACCGGTCCCGGTGTCCTTGAAAGAATGTGGGAGAGGAAGAGATCATTTTCCCCGAGCGTAGGCTCAACGAGAACAAGGGCCTGCGGGGATCTCCCGCTGTCTCGTAGTTGATCTGCAGCCGATGGCCCTGGAGCCTGATCTCCTGTTTCATCTCTGCAAGTGGTCAATGGGGCGCATCCCCGGAAAGCCTTCTTGCGCTCCTGCCCGGTCAGCCCCACCGAAGCTGACTACCGTGCTCCGCATGGCATGGACACCGGGCCAGGAAAGTACCAGATTCCGCTCGAGTCGTCGAGAAGCCTTACCTTTTCCGCCAGAAATATGCCATGATTTCATCAATCTCTGCCGGCAGGTACTCTTCCCGCAAAAGCGCCTGTTTGTATTCGCGAAGTACGGTTGCAGCACGAAAAGCGTCATTTCCCTGGACATAGAGATGATAAAGTAATCGTACCAGTGCGTCATTTGTTGGAGCATGGGGCAGAGCCTGCCTGACCAGAGCTATTGCTTCCTCATATAATTCCTGTTCCCTCAAAATTGTGCCCCAGCTTTCAACACCACGGATATACAGGTCCAAAATTTCCGCGCTGAACCATGAGGTGACTTCGTCCACATCCGTTTCCATCGGCAAAGGCCCCTGCCAGAGCTGAAAGGCACGATGGAATGCATTGGCAGCCTGCCATTTATTTTCTTTTTTCATACAAGCAAAGCCAGTCTCTACAAAATGCTTGAATTCCACAACATCTATCTGAGCATTGGCCAGTTTGAGCATCCCTTTGTCCACCATCAGGTAGCGCTTTGCAGGGGATGGTCTCATCAGCTCATTAATAACTGTACGAAGCCGACTGATCAGAGTGTCACATCTTGATCGTGCCTTGTTGGGTGGAATGTCCGGCCAGAAGACAAGCTGAAATTCTTCAAGCGAAACCTGCTGACCCGGAACCGAGGCAAGATAACAGATCACCCGTCGCTGAGCCGGAGTCAATACCACTTTATGACCCGTATTCGCCCCGGAGTTTGACAACTCAACACGCCCCAGAACCTGTACCCTGAGCAGGGGAAAAAACTCACCGCTGTCGAGAACCCCGGAATTAAAACGACGCCTGGCAAGATGCTCAGCATAGTTTTTTTCTATGTCAAGGTGAACGGCTTTTCCAAGCAGGGGCACCATGACCTGTGGTGCCCAGCTGAAGAAATAATCAAAACCGCCCCTGCGCATCCTGCCGAGTCCCTCGAGCAGATCCGCCCGCATCTTTTTCTCATCGCCACGTTGCAGCCACAGAAAAGCCCTGTGCAGGAAGGCAGCAGCCAGGAGGTGTGCATCACTTACCTCTGTAAAAATCCTGAGGGCCTCTTCCAGACTGTTTTCCGCCTCGGCCAGCAGGCCGAGCTGGACAAAAGCCGCCCCGGTATACAAATGATGCAACCCCAGAAATCGATATCCACCGGCCCGTTCACGGTGTTTCAGGGATTTTTTTGCTGCGGCCAGAGCCTCATCCCGCTTCCCTTCACAAGCAGCGATAAAAGCTAAGAGGTACTTGTACTGACTCTGTAAATGGGGACTGCCGGCGGCATATCCTTCCTCAAAAGCCGTATTCAAAATTTCACGCCCATCACCAAGGCGGCCCTCGGCGATGGCAAAGGTTGCAGACCATGAATAAAGGAAGGCCTTGATCTGGCCCTGGGAGACCAAGTCCTTTTCTGCTTTTGCAAACAGTACCCGTTTCAAGCGGAGATAATTCTGAAAATCACCCTTGAGGGCAAGAAAGGTGATCTGGGTTTCCAGTAGATGTTGTCTGCTGGAAGGGCTGACTCCGGAGCTCTGCATGAGCGAGAGGGAGTTTTCAATCTCTCTGCTGAAGGCTTGCCAGTCTCCGCCAAAGGCATGCACGTAGAACAGGATAATGATTGAGCTGGCTGAAATTTCTTCAAAACCGTGTCGCCGTGCCCTTGCAAGGCTGAGCTCGGCAAAATATCGCGCCTTTTCAAGATCACAATGAAAGAAACAATAGCCCCCGCCCAGAGCCTGTTGAAGACGAATCCGCACGACTTCGGGCAGGCTGTCGCCATGGTCACGATACAGTTGCTCCGCCCGTTCCAGCAGCGGATAACCCTTTTTGAAAAACCCATCAACGGAGATATGAAACGCCACCAGCTGGGTGATTGAAATAATTTCCCCTAATATATCTTCCTGTTTACAAAAAAGAGCATGGGCCCTGGCAAGCAGAGGATAACTTTTTGCCGGTTGGGTGTCCATGGCCAGAGTTCCGAGGAAAAAAACCAGCCAGGCATGTTTTTGGATGAAGTCTTCCGGAATGTCATCAATATTTTTTTTAAGGGTCAGGAGCTGTTTGGTCGCCAGTAGGGTCAGACCGAAACGACGGAGAATCTCTTCCATGGCCCGGTAATCTTTTGCCAGCCGGAAATATCGCAAAGCGGTCTTCCAGTCTGTACGCTGCAGGTAATACGCGCCAGCCGCCAGATAGGCCCGCTTCTGTTCCTCCCTGCTTAATATCGCTCTAGATTTTTGCCAGAGAAACAACCGGAAAAGATGATGGAACAGTACAATACGATTGTCCGGATCCGTGTAGCTGACAAAAAAATTTTTCTCGACCAGGGTGACGAAAAACCTTTCAATATCGATGTCCGGGAATAACCCCTGAACCAGGGGTAGCGGCACTTCGTCAAAAAGAGCAAGGTACAAGAGGATATGCTGCTGATCTGCGGGAAGAAGGTCCAGGAGTTCGCCGGCAAAATAGTTGAACATTTCCAACCGAGCCGCATCATTCATCAAAGGCCCCTGAATGTCAATGGCCAAGTATATTGACCCACATAAGGCCAACAATTTTGACCCATTTCGAGGCTGAAACGGCAGCCGTTTGGCTGTATCCTCTCTCCTTTTCCCAACCATACAAACCGGGAGGAGGCAACCTTGAAGGGGTGGAACATGATACACAAAATCAAAGCGTTACATAGCAATGGGTCGGGGATGTCCATCCGTGGCATTGCGCGACGGCTGGGGATCTCCCGCAACACGGTCCGGAAGTACCTGGCCATGTCCGAAGAGGAGATCCAGGCCCGGCAGAGCAACCGTGAGAGGCGCAAGCTCCTCGATCCCCACCGGGCCTACATCCGGCATCTCATGGAGTCGTTTCCCGGCTTGAGCGCGGTGAAGATCCACCGCAAACTTAAGGAGAAACACCCTGACCTGCCGGTGTCGATCCGGACGGTGCGAAGATACGTGGCCCGGCTCAAGCAGACCTCCACGCTCAAGCAGGAGCGCTATTACGAGCCGGTTCTGGACATGGTCCCCGGGGTCCAATGCCAGGTGGACCCCGGGGAGTTGCGGGGAGTCCTGGTGGCCTGCCAGCCGACGACCGTCTACTTCGTGGTCTTTGTCCTCTCCTATTCGAGGCTGATGTACGTGGGGCTTTCTCCCCGGCCTATCGACACCGGCACGTTCATCCGCATGCACGACGCAGCGTTTCGGTACTTCGGCGGTCGGCCCGAGGAGTGCGTCTACGACCAGACCAGGCTGGTGGTGATCAAGGAACGCTACCGGGAGCTGACCCTCAACGAGCAGTTCCATGGCTATGCCACCGTAGCCGGTTTCCGGATCCGGGCCTGCGAGGGATACGACCCCGAGAGCAAGGGCAAGGTGGAAGCCGGGGTCCGGTACGTAAAGGGTAATGGACTGGCCGGGGAGCATTTCGACTCCTGGGCCGACCTGGAAGCCTATATGGCCGAATGGCTCGACGCCACGGCCAACGCCAGAAAGCACGGCAGCACTGGCGAGTCACCGCGGCAGCGCTACGAGCGGGACGAACGGCGCCACATGCGGCCCTACCTCACCCCGAGCATCGACTTCACCCCCGCCTGCCGGGAGACCCGCAAGGCGGACAAGACCGGGCTCGTCTCCTGGAAGAGCAACCGTTACTCGGTGCCCATGCGTTACCAGCGCGCCACGGTGGGGGTGCGCGAGGAGCAGGACTTCCTGGTGTTCCTGGACCTGGAGACCGGCGAGGAGATCACGCGGCACGCCCTGTGTCACGGCCGGGGCCAGGTGATCAAGAAGAAGTCCCACTACCGGGACAAGGCCCGGCGGATCGCCGACTGCGAGGCGGAGATCCAGCGCCGCCTGGGCGACGACGGCATCCGCATGAGCGCCCTGCTCAAGAAGGGCGCGCCGGACATCTACAAGGACCAGCTGACCGGCCTGATCCGCCTGCTGGACCGCCACGGGATCCCGGCCCCCCTGCTGGCGCATCTCCTCGACCAGCCGCGCCTGACCACCTCCCGCATCGAGGACTACCTGGAGGCGTACCGGAAGCGCCCGGACCTGCTCGACGAACTGCGGACAGGCCAGGAGCCCCGGGAGCGGCCGGCAGCCGCGGCCGACAGCGCCACCAGGGCCATGCTGCGCCCATACGCCGCTATCTGCGAGACAGGGGAGGTGAGCGATGCCGTCCATTGAGACCACCGTTGCCAAGTTCCGCGGCCTGCGCTGTACCAGCATCGCCGCCGGCCTCCCGGACCTGCTCGCCGCCGCCGAGACCAACGAGGTCTCATACCTGGAGTTCGCCGACATGCTGGTGGAGCACGAGCGCCGGCAGCGCAACCACAAGCGCATCCTCCGCAACCGCAAGGCGGCGGGCTTCCCCACAATCAAGCGGCTGGAGGAGTTCGACTACAGATACCAGACCACCATCACCAAGCGCCAGGTCAACGCCCTGCTCGATTTCTCCTTCATCGACAACCGCGAGAACCTGATCTTCATCGGCCCCCCGGGCGTGGGCAAGACCCACCTGGCCATCGGCATCGGCCACAAGGCCGTCGAGGCCGGCTACAAGGTCCTCTTCACCCGGGCCGCCGAACTGGTGGAGTCGCTCGACCTGGCCCTGGCCAAGGGCGAGCTCAAGGCCAGGATAACGGCCCTGGCCAAGAACGACCTCCTGATCATCGACGAGCTCGGCTACCTGCCCATGAACAAAACCGCGCTCTACAACCTCTTCCAACTCGTCAACAGCCTGTACGAGTACCGCTCCATCGTCGTCACCACCAACAAGGAGTTCACCGCCTGGGGCGACTTCTTCCACGACGACAACGTGGCGGTGCCCATCATCGACCGCCTGGTCCACCACTCCCGCGTCTTCATGCTCGGCGGCGAGAGCTACAGGCTGCGCCAGAAGCTGACAGGGTGACCGCCATGCAGGAGCGTCACGACAACGCATATCGCCTCCGTGGTCTCGACCTGGAACTCTCCCAGCCCGCTCTCCTTGCGGGCACCGGACAGGCTCTTGGCCAGGGGCCTCGGGTGGGTCAATTTTTTTGTCCGGGTGGGTCAATTTTGTCGTCCGGTAGTGGGTCAGTTTTTTTGGCTATTGACACCCTGAAAATAAAAATCTGCCTGTGGCCTTTGCCTCAAGACATGCTGGGCCATAACCAACCCCATGACCCAGCCATCTGTCAGGGTGTGCAATTCGGCAATCTGATCAACAGGAAGAGCAAGCTCGAGAAGAGAGCAGTACAACTCGGCAATTTCTTCTGGTTGAAACGCCAGGTCACTGTTTGTCAGCCGGTGAGAACCCGTGACTCCATAAAAGCCCGCCTGCCGAAGCGAGGATCGGCTCAACAGCAAAAATCGGTTCGAGCTTCCCGGCCATTGAACAAGAGCACGGATACAATCAAGAGTGGCGGTGTTTTCAAGAAGATGCAGATCATCGAAAATGATAAGCAACCCGTCTTGAAAAGCGGCTTCCACGCCCCGGTGAATCAGGTTGACAACTTCAGGCAACGTTTCCTGAAAGACCTCGCCCCCGGCGATCTTTTTCTCAACCAGCGGGGCTGAAAAAGTGGAGCCAACCGATTTAAGGCCGGTGATGAAAGAAAGGAGAAAGGTGATCAGATCCCGGTCGGTCTCATCGATATTGTACCACAAAAAAGGCTGCTCAATGTCTTTGAGATATTGAGCAGCCAAAATGCTTTTCCCCTGTCCGGCCTGGGCCTCGATAACAACAGAGCTAAAACCAGCAAAGGCCTCATTGAGGTATTTTGTCAGGCGGGGACGGTCAAGATGAACCTCTGTCCTGAATACCGGCGAACTATACTTCGTCTCGGAACGCTGATTCTGCAACGTAGCTGGCACTTGTGAGCTCCTGCCCAGGACGGAGCCTGGCCACTCTTGGTTCCAAGGCCGTGCTCCCTCTCTGTTATTCTCATATTCTTATTTCTCTAAGCCGGCCTTTATGTGGCCTTCCTGTAATTCCCTAGTAATTCCTGCCAGATTTCAGGGCACATCCATGATAAATAATGTCAGATGGAGGGGCCAATTCGGCGAATTGGAATCGCGCGCGCCAGATCCCGAACCGGGAATCAAAAAAACAGCGCAACCGGAGTTCCACCCTGTTGTCGGTCAATTTTTCACCATATTCAGCGGGGGAGCCACCCGGAGAGGTAGTCCCCAGATCTGAAGAAATGCCAGTTTACACCATGATAAGGAAAAGTCCTGCTAAAGTGAAAAGAAAACTGAATGGGATCATCAGAGGCTTAATATTGAGAACACTTCCGGCAATGGTACGCTCAGTCAACCTGTACGTGGCATACAGCGATGCCAGCAAGCCACCTATAACAGTCAGCGCTTTCAACACATAGGTACTGTCTGAACTTATCAATCGAATGTTTTCGTATGAGTATTGCAGGCCAAGCCATTCTTGAATGTTAGGGACAATACGCCCTGCTCCGCTGATAAAAGCTTCCAGATGGACTGCCATAAACCCACCAAGGATCAATGGGATAAAACCATAACCCAAAAGTGGGAGCAGGGTCTCTCTTTCTATTTTGGCATATAAACACTGAGACGTAACCATGAAATAGTAACCAAGCTGGAACACAAGGATAAGTGTAAAAAAAATCAAACTTCCTGCTAGAAAGTCTGGTAGCACCACCCCAATTTCCGCTAAATCAGCCACCAACAGGTCAACCAGATGTGAAAACTTCTCGTGCAGAGCGAAAGGAAAAAATATTGCCCCCATGGAAATTATAAGGAAACTGTCTGCCTTTCTCGGGTTTTTCAGCGTCCATAATTCATTCGGGGCCAGCCTGATATTTAACTGAATCGAGCTGTTGTTACAGTTTTTTATGCAGTTTGCGCACATGATGCAGTCTCGATTATTATCAACCAGGTACGGATGCCTGAACATGGGACATCCCAGACCAGTGGCGCCTCCCACGAAGCAGGCATGCTCCTGGCAACGATTCAGACAGACATGCCGATTTGAGCGTAATTCAACAATCGAAGGCATGGAAAAAATCGCATTTACCGCACCAAGCGGGCAGAGATAACGGCACCAGGATCTCCTCGAATACAGGACACTGAAAATGATTGATCCGGTGGTTACGGCAAGGATAATTCCGCCGGTGAGCCAGGGACTATTGTACGCATCCCAGACAATTTCCACCCAGAAGACAAGGATACATAAAATGGCCATTATCCAGCCGGAATTATTCTTTATATAGGATGGCGTCTTCTTTTGTGGTTTCACCAGGTTCTGAAGTATTCTTCCCGGAACAGCAAGCGTACAGACACTGCACCAGGTTCGGGCCAGAAAGAAAAAAGAGAAAAACATCAGAGGCCAGCCAATATACCAACCCATTGTTATTCCCGCATTTGAAACACCATGTTGTGGCCCGGAAAAAAGAGCGATAACCGTGATAAGCAAAAAGAACCCAACAACTATCCGGGGGCCAAGCGGAAAAATCGAACTGCTCAGAAATTTTCTTATCCAGGGGATCCGTAAGATATTGTATTCCCATTTTCCTTCACTCTTTGGCAAGCCGAGAAGGATTTCCTCCGGGAGTATTTCGTCATTCTGGGCGAGCATTACAGCTCGACGCATAACACTGGCCAGTTCCGTCAAATTACCAGGCCAGTCATAGTGCATCAGGATGCCGAGAGTTTCTGAAGACACTCTGTAGATTTTTTTCTCGTATTCTTTGCTGTAACGATCGAGATAATATGAAATAAGCAGTGGAATATCTTTTTTGTGCTTGCGCAAGGGAGGCACATGGAAATGGTGCTTCTCAAAAAAATTAAGCAATTCCGGCAGAAGCTTTTTCGATTTTCCAAGTTGGCGAAAAGAGAAGGTGGAAATAAAAACAATTCGAGACCTTACAGCCAACTGGCGATCGCTGTCTACCGGGGTAAAGGTCTTCCTTTCTATTGCCTGGAGCAGGCGCCTCTGCAACCTTTCACCCATGAGATGAACATTGGTAAAAACCAGTGTCCCGCCGGAGACCCGGAGGGCACCTGCCTGTCGCATCTGCGCAAAGGGATAGACACCCTGTTCCGTACCAAAAAGTATTCTTTCAAGCCATTCCGGTTCATATTCTCTCAGGTCGATCTCCTGGTATGGACCATCTGTCCAATCAGCCTGAGAGTGAATTTGCCGGGCTATGAATGACTTGCCGGTGCCCGCTTCTCCAGTGATCATATATGGCTCGCTCTCCGCAACAAACCTGTCTATTGCAGCCTGGATTTTCTGAGCCGTTCTGGAGGGCCGAATAGTATCGTTTTTGTTTTTTATTAACCCGGACACCTGGTCTGCAGAGAAGGATTTCTCCTTAAAGAGAATTAATTCAGCCGCTTTTAATGTCTCTTTGTCCGGCTGTTGCACACCCGCAGGATCGGCATAGTCATGAAATGCGACCCTTAACCGCTCTGCCAGAAGAGCATCGAGGCGATTGTGGATCTTCTGGTTGGATAGAATAGTTGTCTTGAAAAAATATTTGTCAAAACAGATAACAACAAGATCACAAAGTGCACGTGCCCCGACCGAATGTGGTTTTGAGCTCAGAATGCCGGTTTCTCCAAAATGACCGCCTGCGTCAATTCGTCCGACAACACTCTTCACTCCATCATCCCGTGTTACAACGAGTTCCGCTTCTCCAGTGGCAACGATATAAAAGACATCACTGGGATCACCCTGCCTGTACACGTACTGTCCCTGAGAAAAGTTTTGCACACGGGCATTCGCTGCATAGGATGCCAATTCTGATTCACCGACATCCTGGAAAAGGAGCGAGCGCTGCAAATTCCTGACAATAAATTCACCTTCCATACTTGCTGAAGCCAGTTGTGAAATCATCAATATTTTTACTTAAGAGAGCTCAGAACCCACTATTCTAATAATTTTTTTCCGGGCCCGGTTTCTTTTTTCTCAATGGGCGGGAAACGAGCTGCTCAAGATGATCAATAAAAGTGTCTCCTCCCAGTGGCCGCCCGGCGCAAACCATCTTCGGACTCAGGGGTTGCTATCAGCAGGACATGGTTCGGCATCAGGCAATATGCCCGGATCTGCACATTGCAGCGACTGCACCATCCGGCCATCAGGCACAGGTGTTCCTCATAGTCAGCGTCAGCAAAGAAAGTCTCCATCTGACGGTTGCCGCGCCGGGTAATATGATGGGGTATTCCCGGTGCTACCACTCTTGCTATTCACACCATGTCTCAAGGATACTACTTTTCAACCCGGAGTCAATTAATTAGGCATGTTGTCTCCGGAACTACTATGTCCCCGGAACTACGTACAAAAAAGATCATGGAGAATCTCCTTCCAACTCTTCTTGATGTTTGTTGTATCCAATCGTGGTATTGCTTCTATACCCAGGGCTATAATCTCGTGGATATTGCTCTGAATGTCTAAGCCTGCAATAAGGAGATAGGCATGAACAACAGAGTATCAGGTCTGTTATACGGAGTGGATGTAGGTTCGACCACTGCCAAGATCGCCATACTGGACCAAAAATTTTCCTTGTTATATGAGAAAAGGACCAGAACGAATGGTCGGCCCGCAGAGGCGGTTTACAGGCTTCTCAAAAGCATCCTGAAGGGTTTCCATTCCCCTGAAAAGCGAGCATCATTTGTCTTCACCGGCACTGGAGGACGACTGTTGTCAAAAATTCTGGGTGGAACTTTTGTCAACGAGATTATGGCCCACACGGAAGCCGCTCTTTTCTATTGCCCCGATGCCAGAGCGGTTCTTGATATCGGCGGCCAGGATACCAAGCTGGTCCTTCTGGCCCCGGGCGAAGGTGGTCGAATGCAGGTCGAAGACTTTGCCCTCAACAGCCTGTGCGCAGCCGGCACCGGTGCCTTCCTGGACCAGCAGGCTGGACGCCTCGGTATCTCCATTGATGAATTCAGCCGTCTGGCTCTCAAGGCAACATCCCCAGCCCGACTGGCAGGAAGATGTACGGTATTTGCCAAGAGTGACATGATCCACCTCCAGCAGGCGGCAGTACCGGAAGAAAACATCATTGCCGGACTCTGCATGGCCCTGGCCCGCAATATCAAAGCCACCCTGGCAAAAGGAAGGATTCTGCAGCCGCCGCTTGTCTTCCAGGGCGGAGTGGCGGAAAATCACGGGGTGGCGAGAGCGCTCAAGGAGGTATTTCGCCTGGCCGACGACCGCCTTGTCATCCCTCCCCATTTTCGCATGATGGGAGCCATCGGCGCAGTTATCAAGGCGACCCGGGAAGAGAAGCTGGAACCGGGATTCAAAGGGCTGGACGCCCTGGAGGCCTTTATCAAAGACAGGGCTCCGCAGCTCAGGAGACTTCCCCGACTTGTGCCCAGGAACATCTCCGGTTCCCGGAAAAATAATGCTCCGGGCCCGGGTCGGGCGAGAGAAAAAAATTTGCTCTTGGGAGTGGATGTCGGTTCTGTCAGCACCAAAATAATTGGTTGTGACAGCAGAGGCAGGATTGTCGCCTCCTACTACGGTCCGACCGCTGGTCGTCCAATCGAGGCCCTGAAAAAGGGGCTGGCGGAGCTGCGCCTGCAACTGGGGTCAGACACTACTTTCAAGGCGGCAGGTACCACCGGCTCCGGACGCTATCTGGCGGCGGATTTCATTGGTGCCGATTCGGTGATCAACGAGATCACGGCCCAGGCCAAGGCTGCCATGGTCCTTGATCCGGAAGTGGATACGATCTTCGAGATCGGCGGTCAGGATTCCAAATATATCAGGATCGAACGGGGGGTCGTAAAGGACTTCATGATGAATCGGGCCTGTGCGGCAGGAACCGGTTCTTTTCTTGAAGAGCAGGCAACCAGGCTCGGGGTGGGTCTGGAAGAGTTCGGCACCATAGCCCTTGAAGCCTCCTCCCCTGTGAAAATGGGACAAAGATGCACCGTTTTCATGGAATCGGACCTTGTCCACTATCAGCAGCAGGGGGCCTCGACACCGGATCTGGTGGCCGGACTCTGTTACGCCATAGCCCATAACTACATGAACAAGGTTGTGGAAGGCCGTCCCATAGGCAGACGGGTGTTCTATCAGGGAGCGACCGCTCTGAACAAAGGAGTGGTGGCGGCCTTTGGAACGATCCTGGATCGTCCTGTTACCGTGCCGGATAACTGCGGCCTGACCGGCGCGCTGGGAGCAGCGCTCATTGCCGGGGAAAGAACTTCCGGAATAAGTGGATTCAAAGGTCTTGAAGCTGCCGATGTCCAATTCAAGACCCATACCTTTGAGTGTAAAGCCTGCCCCAACCTGTGCTCCATCAGCAAAATAAGCATCCAGGGACAAAATTCCTTTTTCTACGGAGGCCGATGTGAACGCTATGAAACAGGCGGAACGTCCTCCGGGCACAGTGCGGCAAGGTATCCGGATCTGGTCCAGCAGCGCCAGGGGCTTCTCTTGTCCTATGGCTGCAAAGATCTGGAAGAGGCCAGGAGCTTCCCCAAGGGCCCCATGGGCCTTCCCTATGCCCTCGTCCTCCAGGAATGGCTGCCCTTTTTCGCCACCTTCCTGCGGGAACTTGGCTATGGTCCGCTCATTTCCGGGCCAACCAGCAAGGCCCTTATCAGGAAAGGAGCGGAGGCCGTGGCCAATGAACCCTGCTTTCCGGTCAAGGTGGGCCATGGTCACGTACTGGAGCTGATAGAACAAGGTGTCGGAAAAATTTTTATCCCGGCCGTCATAGAGCTGCCCTTCCGCCGGCCTGCCACAGGAGGACAGGTTTGTCCCTATGTGCAAAGCTTTCCCTATACCGTGCAGGCCGGGGTGGATTTTGAGGCCCTCAACACCCGGTTGCTGACCGTCGCCCTCAGGATGGGCGCAAGAGAGAAACTCTCTCCCGGCACCACCGCTGCTCTGTGCCATTTATTCAAGGCCGGACCCGGTACCGTTGCCAGGGCATGGAAGGCAGCCTGGAAAGCACAGGACGGCTTTGCTGCGGAGTGTCTGCGCCGTGGACGGGAGGCTCTCGAGGCCCTCGAGCCGGGCCTCAAGGCGGTTCTTCTTGTCGGGCGCCCCTACAACGCCCTGGATCCCGGAGCTAATCTGGGAGTCCATCACAAGCTTCTCAGGCTCGGGATAATGCCCATCCCCATGGACCACGTCTCCCTGAACGAGCATATCAGGGATATCCCGACGCTCGAGAGCATGTATTGGAGATATGGTCAGAAGATTCTGGCAGCCGCTATCAAGGTGGCGCACGACCCTGGACTTCGAGCCATCTACATTACCAATTTCGGCTGCGGTCCCGACTCCTTTCTACTGCACTTTTTCAAGGATATAATGGGGGACAAACCGTTTCTGGAGCTGGAAATCGATGAACACAGTGCCGATGCCGGTGCTCTTACCAGGATAGAGGCCTTTCTGGATACGGCGGGAGAGGCAGAAGGAGCGAAACAGTTTAACAGCCTATCCTCGTCCATTGGGAGCCAGGCGTCTCCTACCAGGAACAAAGGCGGGAAATCAGCCAGGGAAAGGACCGTCTATATCCCTTATATGTGCGACCATTCTCACGCGGTAAAAGCCGCCATGAAAGGTTGCGGCTGCAGGGCCGAGGTACTTCCCGCCACCGACGAGGAAAGCCTGGAACTTGGCCTCAGGCATACAAGCGGCAAAGAGTGTTATCCGGCCGTTTTGACCACCGGAGACCTGGTTAAAATGATCAACCGGCCGGACTTTGATCCAAAGAGAGCCGCCTTCTTCATGCCGGCTGGCGCCGGCCCATGTCGTTTTGGGCAATATCCCAGCTTCCACCGGCGGGTTCTGGACCGTCTGGGCCTGAGCGAGGTGCCTGTTATCAGCCTGAATCAGGATATTTCCTTTTACAGCGAGGCGGATGAGCT
The DNA here is from genome assembly GCF_025998535.1 of Desulfolithobacter dissulfuricans. Lineage (NCBI taxonomy): Bacteria > Pseudomonadati > Thermodesulfobacteriota > Desulfobulbia > Desulfobulbales > Desulfobulbaceae > Desulfolithobacter > Desulfolithobacter dissulfuricans. The sequence goes on from NZ_AP024233.1 coordinate 3,356,770, forward strand.
GGGAAAAAACTTTCCCCGACTGGCATGGCAGGGGGTTGTGGCTGTAGACCTGCTTGACAGGATGACCAGAGCGGTCAGGCCCAGGGCGGAGAACGCTCAGGAGGTCAACGCTCTCTATAAGGAAGGCCTGAGCGAGATCTGCAGGGCTCTGGAATCCAGAGGTGATGCCGGTCCGATATTGAGGAGACTGGCGGATACCTTTCTGGCACTGAAGCGCCACGATACACGAAACAAACCACTCATAGCGGTGATAGGCGAGATTTATACCAGAGTCAACCCCCATGCCAACACCTCGCTGGTGGCTCTCCTGGAGGAACTGGGGGCTGAAGTGCTCCTGCCATCCATGAGCGAATGGATTCTCTACACCAACTTCACGGCCCTGAGGAGGGCCCGGAGAAAAGGGGAATGGAAGACATGTTTACGCCTTGTGGCCGAAAACATCATCCAGATCCGCGATCTCCGAAAGCTCGAAAGCATGGTCTTTGATCTGCCGGGCGGCAAAGAGCAGGGCATCCGCAAAGTGCTCACCAGGGCTAAGCCTTTTATCAGCCTGGAATACGAAGGCGAGGCCATCCTGGGTGCCGGCAACACGGTAGATTATATTGAAAACGGTACCCATGGAATAATAAATGTCATGCCCCTGTCCTGCATGCCGGGAACCATTACCAATGCCCTGGTTGCCAAAATCCGCAAAAAGCTTGGTCCCAAGCCCTTCCTGGTCCTGGCCTGTGACGGTCAGCAGGAGACAGGCAGGTTGCTGCGGCTCGAGGCCTTTGTTCAGCAGGCCAGGCAGCAACATGGCTCCAACATGGTTGCCTCCTGAGCGGCTTACGACCCGGAAAGATGGCCGGGGAGGTCTCCCCGGTGCCGGAGGGTACATGGACACCGGTCCCCTGGTGACGGGAAGATGCCCCGACACACGCATCGCAGGGGCAAGCTCCTGTGCCTGCCCGCTCGCCACGGAGAACCTGAACAAAAATTTCCCCCTTGCCGGCCATGGAACTGGTGAGATATTTGGGTCGAACAGGGCGACGAAGGGTTAGATAACATCCTGTCACCCCATGGGTAAAACCCGGGCGGCCGCGGGGGGCCGCCCTACAGGGGCGATCCCTGTTCGAGGGTGTGGAGATGGATGGTGGTCTCGAGCTGGCCTGCCAGCTCAACCACCCGGTGGTGGTGGGTGAAGAGGATGATCTGGTTCTTTCTGCCCACCTCGGCCAAGAGTTCCAGGGTGGCGCGGGAGCGGTCATCGTCGAAGTTGATAAGGATATCGTCGGCGATAAAAGGCATGGACTGGCCGGCCTGGGCCCGCTGGAGAAGCGAGGCCAACCGGAGGCAGAGGTAGAGCTGATCGCGGGTGCCGGTGGACATACCCTCTACCCCGAGGCGCTGGTTGTCACCCCGCAATCCCACCAGTACCGGCTTGCCCTGACCGTCGATGTCGGTGGCCAGGCCGGTGAAGGAGTGCAGAGTGATCCGGGCGAACATGGCCGAGGCGGCCTCCAGGAGTGGATCGCGATTTTCTTCCCGGAAACGGTCGATCCCGCGCCGCAGGAGGCCGGCGGCCAGGCGGAGGCGGATATAGCGCTCGGCATGCTCCCGCAGCAGGGCCAGGTTTTCCTCAAGCTCGGATGCCCGGAGCGCAGCCTGGCTGGTGCCGTCCATCTGGGCCAGTTCCCGCTTAAGTTCGCCCCTCTGCTCGGCCAGGTGCCTGAGTTCCGGTTCAAGATCCTGCTCGATTTCCCGTCGCAGCTCCCCGATGCGTTCGGGCAGGGTATCGCTGTCTTCGGCGGCCACCTGTTTTTCAAAGCTGTCCAGAGATTGGTCGCCGGCCAGGGGACGGAGATCGGTTTCCAGAGCCTGGATCGCCTCCTGGAGCCTGGCCTGTTCCGCGGCCCTGCGCTCGACTTCGACCAGCTCCTGTTCCGCCCGGCATCCGGCCTCGGTGAGAAGTTTCTCCAGCTCCTCCTCCCAGAAACCGATCCTGGTTTCGAGCTCTCCCAGTTCCTGCTCCAGGATTTCTACCTGTTCTTCCCAGGTACGCTGCCGGGTCTCGATCTCCCGGGCCTGACCAAGAAGCCGGTAAAGGTGCTCGGCGCAATCATCCGGCCGGTCTTCACCGAGCTCCGGGGCAAGCTGTGCCGCCAGCTGGCGGATCTCCCGGGCAAAGGTTTCGGCGTCCCGGTTGATGCCCCGGATCCGGCTGGTATCCTCGTCCATCTGCTCAAGGAGATGGAAGAGCTTTTCCACTGCCTCGAGAATCCCCGGGGCGCTGCCCGGATCCAGAGGCACTGCACCCTCCGGCAGGCTGACCGCTGTTTGCCACTGTGCCTGCCAGTCTTCCTGCTGGCGGGCCGTTTCCGCAAGTTCCCGGTCCACCTCTTCGAGAAGCTGCTGCTGGCGGGCCAGCTCGCGGTCGTGTTCCCGGGCCAGGGACTGCTGCTCTTCCAGGTCGGTCAGGTGTGCGGCGACCAGGTCGATGACCGGGGCCAGCTCCGGGCCGGACGGTGCGGTTTCCCTGTCCAGCAGGGACAGGAGCGCGGCCCGGTGTTCTTCCCGCCGACCGGCCAGGTCCCCGAGCCGAGCCTGCTGTTCCTCCAGGGCAGCTGCCTCGGTTCGCAGGTTCTCCATGCGTCGCAGCCAGGCCTGCATCTCGGGCGGTGTGAGCGGAGTAATACCCAGCGGCTGCCAGAGCCCGGTCCAGGACAGGGCGAGCTGTTCCCGTTCCCTGGCGAGTTTTTCCCGTTCTTCCTCCAGGATGGCCAGCCGGGTGGCGTAGAGCTGTTCATCCGCACCCAGGGCAGCGAACTTGTGGACCCGCTCCGCTTCCAGGCGCAACCGATCGGCCAGGGTGTCGGCCTGGAGAACGAGTTGTTCATACTGGTCGGCCGGATCGTCCGGAGCCCACTGGTGGAGTAAGTCACCAATCCCCTCCCCCTGCAGCCAGGCCTGGCGGATGAGACGCCAACCGTGATCCCGATTCCGGCGGATTGTTGCCAGTTCCTCTTCCTTGGGTACGGTCCCGGCCAGTTCCAGTTCACGCCGGTCCCGGCGCAGTTGCTCCAGCCGTTCCCGTGTTTCGGCAATGGCCTGGTCCTGGCCGGCCAGACGGATCTCCAGGTCCCGGAACTGTTCCGCAAAGCGACTCACGCTTTCCTCGCCGGGCAGCCGGAGCCGGACCAGGTCCGCTGCCGTGCCCTCCCACAGCTGCTGACGGGCCAGCTCACGGTCGCAGTGGAGGGCCAGGGCAGCGATTTCCCGCTCGAGCGTCCCGATAGCGATGTCGATGTCACCCAGACGGCGGGCCGCGTCCAGGGCCAGGCGCAGCCTTTCCATGGTTCGCGGATGGGGTGGTACCAGGGACTGGTCCTGCAACTGCTTGAGCCTCTGCAGGATGGTCCTGCGGCGACGGCCGGTGTCCTGCCGGGCCTGATCCAGGGCCTCGAAGCGGGTGAGCAGGTGGCGCACCCTTTCCCGGTTGCGCCACAATTCGCCAAGCCGGTCGGCCTGGTCCAGCTCCAGGTTCGGGGCCGCCATTTTCAGGGCCCTTCTTGCCTCCCGCCGACGGGTGGCGCGCAGCCCCTCGATCCGTGGCAGGTCGCGCTGGGCCTTGCGGTACTCGCTCACCTGCTGGTAGAAGAACTCGATCCGGGACTCCTGCTCCAGCAGGGCCCGATCGGTGTCCAGGGAACCAAGTTTTGTCTTCAGTTCCGCCAGTCTTGTCCGGTTACCGGCCTCCTGAAGGCGCAGGTCGCGCAGCTGTTCCTGGACTTTGAGCCTGCGGGCAGAAAAATCTGGCGCCAGGGGGTGTACCTGGCCAAGTTCGGCCAGCTGCCTCCGCAGGGCACGGCGGCGACCGATCAGGGAGAAGGCCCGGTGGATCCGGTCCAGAGAACGGATCCTTTGTTCCAGCTCCCGCCTGATTGCATCCAGGTCCCGGTAGCGGTCAGTCACTTCCCGCAGTTCCCGGTCCGCTTCCAGGTAGCGCTCCGGGGCCAGGGACAGGTCGCGGATCTCCTTTTTCAGTTCCCGGTGACGGGCGATGGCCTTGTTGATCAACGGAAGCTGGCCGCCGGACTTGAAAAGACGGCCGCTTTCCTCGTCCAGGCTGGCCATGAGCCGGTGTAAAGAAGCAACCCCGGTGGAAGCGGCAAAGAGGATGTCGCCCAGTTCACCCCGCTGTTCCAGAATATCGCGGCCACCCTGGACCAGCCGGTCGTGGTCGATCCCGTACAGAGCTTCGAAGAGCTGCTGGTCCAGGGAGTGGAGGAAAGGATCAAGCGCCCCGGTCGGCAAGGGATTGCCGTCCGGATCGAGCAGGTCACCCTTGTTGCGCTTGCGGCGGTAGAAACCCAGGCGCTTGCCCTGCTCCTCGATCTCGCCGCCCACCAGGAGCTTGTTGTAGGGATGGAGGAAGGCGTCAGCGGTGCGGACCGGAAAACCGAAGAGCCAGGCTTTGAGCGCCCGCAGCGAGCTGGACTTGCCGGCCTCGTTGGGACCGAATACCAGGTGCAGGCCGGGCAGGTCCGAGGAAAAATCGAGAACCCGGCGCGTGAAGGGGCCAAAGGCGGCAATATCCAGGCGAAGAATTCTCACGGGGTCCCCCGGTGGCCAAGGATCCGGCCCAGGAGCAAGTCCCGGGCCGTGCTGAGCAGTTCGCGGCTTTGGGCGGGATCATCGGGGAGGAGGGATTCCCGGCCGCCGAGTTCCGGGGGCAGCCTGCCAAGGAACTTTTCCAGCTCCGGCGCCAGCTCCAGGGGGGAATCGATCTCCGCAAGCAACCGCTCCAGGTCTTCCAGCCCGGGGTCAGCCGTTACAGGATCGCAGGCAGGGGGCCGGGTACGCAACCGGATCTTTTCCAGCCACACCTCGCCCAGGTCACCGGCCAGGGCCATAAGTTCCGACACCAGGTGCTCCCGGTCCCGGTGCAGCTCCGGATGACAGGATACCTCGCCGCTCAGTTCCAGACGGACCGCCACCGGCCGGCCATCGGCCCGGTCCGCGGTATCACTCAGGTCATGACCGGTCCGTTCCAGAACCTCGTCCACACTGGTGCAACCGGTAAGATCCACCCGGCACAGGCTCCAGCGCACCACGTCCAGGTCCCGGTGCTCCACTGCGGTGACCTTCCCGTTTTCCACCGTCACCAGGGTGGCGCCCCGGGGTCCGGCCTCGCGGATGTGGCGCCCCTGAATGTTGCCGGGAAAGACGATCCAGGGGTCCCGGTGCACCACTTCGCGCTGGTGCACATGACCCAGGGCCCAATAGTCGTAGCCTCGGCTGACCAGGTCCTCCACCGTGCACGGGGCATAGGGTTCGTGCCCGGGACGGCCGGAAAGCCCGGTGTGGAGCAGGCCGATGTTGAACATGTCCGGGTCCGGATCCGGATAGGAAAGGGCCAGATTGTCGGTGACCGCTCGCCGATCGTAGCCGCGGCCATGGATCGCCACCCGCAGATCCTCCAGGACCACGGTCTCGGCCCGCCGGGTGGAAAACTGGACCACATTGTCCGGTAACCGCAGGGCCGTGGTAATCCGGCTGGAGGCGTCATGGTTGCCGGAGACCAGGAAAACCCGGATCCCGGCCCGGCCGAGGCGCTGCATGTGGCTGATGAAATAGAGCCCGGTGTGGTAATCCTTCCAGGCCCCGTCGTAGAGGTCGCCTCCGATCAGAACGAAGGCCACCTGCTGATCCAGGGCCAGCTGAACCAGGTCGGCAAAGGCGCGGCGGACCGCGCCGCGAATCACGGAGCCATCCTGTTCCCGCAGGGCCAGATTGCGCAGCGGACTGTCCAGGTGAATATCGGCGCAGTGGAGAAAGATAAACAAAAGATCGACTCTCGGAAAAAGGGGGACGGAAAATACGGCGCACTGTCTGCCGGACCTCAGGAGCTCGGGACAGTGGACCGAAACGACCAGCCGATCGGGACCGGTCAGGAATCGAAGTCGCCGGAATCCTCCCGGAGCAGGTTCAGCAGCCGGGTGGTGTAGAACTCGGCCAGGAAGGCGGCGTCCCGGGCCCGGGAATCGAGAAACTCGATACCCACGTGATGGCGCAGGGTCCAGCGGACCCGGGCGTCGGATTCAAAATCCAGCCCGCCCAGCCGCAGTTCCACGTGAATCAAGTCCCCTTCGCGCAGGGAATGACCTGGCAGGATAAAGGACATGCCGTTCTGGTGCAGATCCCGGAGTACCGCATCCTGCCACCTGGTTTTTTCCACCCCGGCCACCTGGACATTGATCGAGCCGTTTTCCGCCAGCAGGGCCTGTTCCACCACCTGCCTGGGAATCCGGACCGCCCGCCGGTTTTCGGTGAAGCCGGAATCAAGCTTGCGTGAGCCCTGGCCCGGCTCGACCTGCTCCCTTTTCTGTGCAATCATCTCTTCTCCCTCCCATCTGTGTGCACGTTGCCTGTCCCCTCACGTGTCTCTCTGTATCAGCGGGATTTTATTCACGATATATAACCAGTACCTGGCCGAAAAATCAATCAGATACTCAGCAGGCGGTCCGGACAGCGGGCAAACCGTTGGCGGGCAATGCAAACACAGGGGATCGTCGAAGGGAATTTTCGTCTCGTCAGGTGCACCGTGGAATCACGGGGAGGAGCGGGGCTGCCGGCGGGGAGGCAACATCAAAGGGACGCGGATGGTGGCCCGGGTCCTGTTGTTTCAGCTCCCTGCCGCTTTCGGGGCATAGTCAAAGGAGAGCGCCGGCCTGAGTTTGCCGTCCGGGCCGCTGACATTGCAGTTGATGTAGGTTGTGGCGCCGTTTTTCACTACCCCGTGATTACTATGTATGTGGCCGAAAACATGGTACTTTGGCCTGAATACATTGACCGCGGCGGTGAGATCGCAGCAGCCGTGGGCGACCGGGCCGTCCTGGTCCAGGATCCCGGCTGGCGGCGAATGGGTAACCAGAATATCGATACCAGGGGGGATCATTGCCCATTTTTCCTCCAGTGCCCTGCCACGGGGCAAGGCAAAGGCATCGCAGGCCCGGTCGTTGAAGACCGGCTGCCAGGGCGCACCGTATATAGTCAGGCCGCCGATCACGACCAGTTCATCCTGGAGGTAGATGGCCTCGGGGAGGAGCGCCTTGGCTGCCTGGGGGTTTTGGGCGAGCTGATGGTCATGGTTGCCGCCGATCACGACTTTGTGGTGGTGGGGAAGGGTTGCAAGAAAGCTGTTGAAGTCGGCCACATCCTGTTCGTCCCGGCAGTTATTCATGTCGCCGGCAAAGATCAGGATATCGCCGGGGGGAATGCTGACCTGGTTATGGCGGGTATGGGTGTCGCTCAGTACGGTTATCTTCATGGTCACTGTCTCTTTTCTGGTCTGGAACAGGTGGTCTGACGGCGGCCGGGTCTCCGCACATCTCTGCCCCGGAGGATACCGATCCTCTGTCAGTAAGCCGTTAGAAAGCCGTTATGTCTCTGATATGAAAAAACAGCCACAGTACCACAACGGGTGACAGTTCATCCAGAAAAAAAGCCGGGGTGATCAGGAGGGCGACAGCCCGTCCGGGCCCGGTTTTTCGTCGGAAGCGGGATCCCGAAGGTCCAGATCCAGGATTTCGGGACTTGAACCTGGCAAGGCACCGGCAGATGCGCTACACTGGACGAACGATTCTGGACTCTATCAGTTGAAACCGCAAGGAGGAAACAAATGACCATTGACTGGGCATACCTGCGCAAGGGCTGAAAATCGTGCATCAGGGCACAGGCTGTGTTTGACGAGAAGGGCATTGAAATAAAAGAGACGGTGGAAGCCCGGAAAGAGAAAATCGAGGGGGACGATGCCTGGGCCATCCTGTCCGGGGCCAGGGAAATCGTGGTCGGCCGGGGGAAGAAGTTCCAGGTCCTGGATCCGGCCACGGACGACCGGGACGAAATACTGAGGCTCTGTCTCGGCCGGACCGGCAACCTGCGGGCGCCGACCCTCAAGATCGGCGACCGGGTCGTGGTCGGTTTCAACGAGGCGATGTATGAACAGTATGTTCAGGGCTGACAGCGGTCGCATCCGATGACGACCTCATTGCACAAACGTTTGGCCGGCCGGCTGGAGCGGCTGGAGGACGAAGGACTGCGCCGCAACCTGGTGGAACTCATTCCCGGGCCGAACAACCGTATCCGGGTGGGTGGCCGGGACTACCTCAACCTGGCCGGCAACGACTACCTGGGGCTGGCGGCCGACCCCGGGCTGGTCCGCCGGTTCTACGACAGCCTCGATGACCGGAACCTGCTGGAACGCTTTGCCCCCGGGGCCCGGGCCTCACGGCTGATGACCGGCAACAGCTCCCTGTACAGGGAACTGGAGACCCGGCTGGCCACCCTGTACGGGAGCGAAAGAGCGCTGGTCTTCAACTCCGGCTACCACATCAACATCGGTATCCTCCCGGCCCTGGCCACCAGGGACGACCTGATCCTGGCCGACAAGCTCTGCCACGCCAGTCTTATCGACGGCATGCGGCTCTCGCGGGCCGAGGTGATCCGCTATCCCCATCTCGACTACCAGCGGATCCGGACCATCCTGGAACAGAAACGGGAGCGGTTCGACCAGGTGTTCCTGGTCACGGAATCCATCTTTTCTATGGACGGCGACCTGGCCGACCTGGGGGAGCTGGTCCGGATCCGGGACGAGTTCGATCTCTGCCTGTACGTGGACGAGGCCCATGCGGTGGGGGTCGCTGGCCGGCAGGGCCTGGGCCTTGCCGAGGAGCAGAACGTCAGCGGCCGTATCGACCTGCTGGTCGGCACCTTCGGCAAGGCATGGGGGGGCCAGGGCGCCTTTGTCGCCTGTTCGGATATTATCGCCGATGGGCTGATCAACCAGGCCCGGTCGCTGATATTCACCACCGGACTGCCCCCGGTCAACCTGCACTGGCTTCTCTTTCTGAGCCATATCATCCCCGGGATGGAGGAGAAGCGGGACCGGCTGCGGGCCATCTCGGCCTGGCTCCGGGAAGGGCTCCTTCAGCGGGGCCTGCGCACCGGCGGCAACAGCCAGATCGTGCCGGTGATGATCGGCGACGCGAGCCGCACCGTGGCCGTGGCCGAGCGGCTGCGCGAGGCCGGTTTCTGGGTCAATGGTGTGCGGCCGCCCACTGTGCCGCCGGGTACCTCGCGGCTCCGTTTCTCCCTGAGCGCCACCATGACCGAAGAGGAACTGGCCACTCTCCCGGATCGGATCGAATCGGTGCTTGCCTGATGCAGACCCACTGGCTTGTTCAAAAAGGGCATACCCGCTGCCTGCTCTTTTTCGCCGGCTGGTCCATGGATCCCAGGCCGTTTCAGGAACTGGACTGGGGCCGGCGGGACGTGCTGCTCTTCTATGATTACCGGGACCTCACCCTGCCCGACCTGGAGATATTTTCCACTCGTCGGTCTTCGACCCTTTCCCGCAACCTGGAGCTGCTGGCCTGGTCCATGGGGGTCTGGGTTGCCGGCCACCTCCTGGCCGACATCCCCCTGGTCACGGCTACGGCCCTGGGCGGGACCTGTTTTCCAGTGGACGACCGCAGGGGTATCCCGGTCCGGGCCTGGAAGGCCAGTATCCGCGATTTTACCCCGGCCTACCCGGAACAGTTCCACCGCCAGATGTTTGACGACCAGGCGCAGTGCGACCGTTTCCTGGCTGCCAGACCCGGGCGGACCGGCAGCTCGCTGCACGGAGAGCTCACCCGGCTTGACCGATCCGTAAGCGATCTGGGCCCGGCACCGGACATCTATACCAGGCGTATCATCACTACCCGCGACCGGATCTTTCCACCCCGCAACCAGGTACGGGCCTGGAGGCGCGGGACGGCAACGAGCATCAAGCTACCCCATTTCCCCTTTTATGCCCCCGATTCAAGGCCGAGGTTCTGGGAGAATAACACGCCTGTGAGCGGCCCGCCCCCTGTCAGGGCATATCGGTCGTGACTGTCGGAACTACCAGGGACCTCTTGTCGCCCAATGGTTTTTTCGCCCGCCTCCCCCGGCTGACCGGGAAAGTGGACCGCAGGTGGACTATCTGTTGACCCGTGGATAACTATATGTTATTAGGTAATTATTCTTTTTCTACACCGCGAAACTCCCGGCAACGTCATCGGCCGGCAGCCACAGCTGCCCTTCTGGAGGACCATGTATCTCAGACATTTTCAGTTACGGGAAAAACCCTTTGAGATCACCACGGATTCGCGGTTTCTCTGGCTGGGGGAAAAACACCAGGAGGCCTTTGCCACCCTGCGTTACGGCATCCTGGACAACAAGGGGTTTCTGCTCCTGACCGGCGATGTGGGTACCGGCAAGACCACCCTGATCAACGCCCTGATCAACAGCCTGGACGACGAGGTGATCGTTGCCCGGATCTCGGATCCCGACCTCAGCCTGGGTGATTTTTTCAAGACCATCGGTTCGGCCTTCCAGCTACCGCGCCAGCCGGAGAACAAGGGCGAATTCCTCGAACTCTTCAGGGAATTTCTCGAACAGGCCTACGAGGAGGGAGACCAGGTCCTGCTGATCATCGACGAGGCCCAGCGGTTCCGCCACGAGATGCTCGAAGAGATCCGGTTGCTTTCCAACATCGAAAAGGAACACGCCAAGCTGCTCAACATCTTCTTTGTCGGCCAGAACGAGTTCCACGACACCATCCTCAAGCCGGAAAACCGGGCCATCCGCCAGCGGATCACGGTGAACTACTGCCTCAACCGGCTCAGCGAAGAAGAGACCGCCAGCTATATCAGCCACCGGCTCAAGATAGCCGGCGCCGAGCGCGACATATTCACCGCCGAGGCGGTGCGGGAGGTCCACCTCTTTTCCGGCGGCGCCCCGCGGCTCATCAACATCATCTGCGACCGGGCCCTGCTCACCGGCTTTGTCGATGAGAAAGAGAGCATTGACAGGGACATCATCCGCGAATGCGCCACCGAGCTGGAGATTATCCCCTACACCCCGAGGAACAGGACAGCGGAGAAACCAGTGCCGAACCGGAAAACACCTCGCCGTCCCGACAAGCTGCGGCCGACGATGCCGGATCCGGGCCTGAAATTCCCTCCCGCCGCCGGAAAAAAGGCAGTGGCCTGGGACTTTTCCTGATCTTCTTTCTCCTGGCCGTGGTCCTGGCCGCCGCGGTGTTCTTTTTCTTTTTCTCGCCCGAAGACTTCTCTCTCAACCTGCCGTTTATCCAGCAATCAGCCATATCCATCCCTGCAGGAGGGCAATGATGAACCTACGTTCCCGGTTACTCGCGCTGATGGGTGTGTTCAGCATTCTTGCCACCATCCTCATCGGCGTTGCCAGCTACAAGCTCAGCGAACAGACCGCCATCCAGGAGGCGCGGCAGAAGGGAAAGATGATCTTTAGCTACATCATGGCCTCGCGCAAGTACTTCAAGGAACAGCAGCGGCCGCTCATCCTGGAGCTGGTGGAACAGAACCGTTTCTACCCGGAACTGATGTCCGGCTTTGTCATCAGCCGGGGGGTGTGGGACGAATTCAAGGGTGATGCGGGCGGTATCCTGTTCAAGCAGGCCACCCTGGATCCGCTCTACCACGAAAATCTGGCCGACGCGCAGGAACAGCAACTCATCGAAACCTTTCGCAGAAACAGTGATCTCACCCATCTTGAAGGGGTGGTCACCAAAGGCGACGCCACCTATTACTACATGGCCAGGCCAGTGCGGGTGAAGAGTAAGGGTTGTCTGCGCTGCCACGGGGATCCGAACACGGCGCCCAAGGATCAGATCGAGATATACGGCACGGAAACCGGCTACCACTGGAAGATGGGCGATACGGTTTCAGCCTATGTGGTCTACGTCTCCATCAAGCAGGCCCTGCAGCAGGCAAAACGGTCGGCCGGTATTCTCTTTCTGGTCAGCCTGGGTGCCTTCTTCGGGGTCCTGCTCGCCATCGGCTACTTCATCGATCGCCGTATCATCGAGCCCGTCCAGTATCTCAGCGAACGGGCCGAGGAGATCAGTGTGGGTAAATTTCTCGATGAAAAGGTGGACTATGAACGCAACGATGAGATCGGGGTTCTGGCAAGGGCCCTGGAGCACCTGCGACGAACCCTGCTGAAAAAATCGGAATAACAGTCATGACGATCCTGCCCCTGTCCGTTTCCCGTCGCCTGGTCACTGTCCTGTTACCGGGGATTTTCCTGGCCCTGGTTGCGCTTCCCCGGCCGGTGCTGGCCGACTGCGTCAAAATCCGGGCCGGCCTGCGGCAGGAAAAGGGGCTGATCAAACGCCACAAAATCCTCAAAGAGGCGATCAAGGAGTGCCCCGACGATCCAAAAATCACCTACTTCTTTGCCTACAACCTGGAACGGCTGCGCAAGTATGATCAGGCGCGGGAACTCTACCGCCGGGCCGTGGAACTCGACCCTGATTTTGCCCGGGCCTGGTTCGGTCTTGGCGAGATGTACCTGGCCGGTGGTGACCCGGAAGATGCCATTCAGGCCCTGGAAAAGGGACTGGCCATCGAGCCGGCCAACATCTGGGCCCAGCGCTCCCTGAAGGAGGCACGGCAAAAGGCCCTGGAAGCGGAGAAAAGCGCCCGGCCGACCGTTGCTGTCGACAGGGGAGCTGAGGAGGGTGTGGAACCGCCGACGGTGGCAGGCGAAGGGGAAAAAACAGCTTCCCAGGCTCCGGCCGGTTCGCTCCAGGAGCAGGTCACGACCGCAAAAGAGGCCCCGCCGCAGGATAGGCAGGCCACCGATACAGCGGCGGCCCCGGTAGCCGGGAAGGAACAGGCCCCTGCCCCGCCGTCACCTCCTGCGCCTGCAGACCTGCAGCTGGCCGCTGCATCCGGCGGCGAGATACGGCGCGGGGACACGATAGAACCGCTGCCTCCTCGGCAGACAAAGGCACCGACGACTCCGGCCCCGGAGACCGCACCGGCCACACCGGAAAAGAAAGAACAAGAGAAAAAGAACCGGATCGTGGTCCGGGCCCTGACCGAGGAGGAAATCGTCAGCTTCATGGAACTGCATCCGGCCCGGGAAAACACCGACCCCGCAGCAGACACCCCGGGCCTGCGCATGCCCATCCAGTTCGAACGCAACTCCGGAGAGTTGACCGAAGAGGCCCGCAAAATCATCGACCAGGTTATCTGTCCGGCGCTCAAGAACGACAAGCTGGCCGGCGCTGTCTACGAACTCTCCGGACACACCGATGACCGGGGTGATTTTGACACCAACATGTACCTCTCCCGAATCCGGGTCAACACGGTTCGCGACTACCTGGTCGCCGGCTGCGGCATCGATCCGGCCCGGCTGCGGGTGGTCTACTACGGTCCCACCAGGCCCCTGGTCCCCAACACCAGCGCGGTCAACCGGCGGCTCAACCGGCGGGTGGAAATCCGGCGCCTGCAGTAACACGTCAACCTTTCTCCTGTCCTTATCTCCCTGGTTCGATTATTATCTCCTGAATAATGTCCAAACCGGACCGAACCCACATTGAAGTAGCACGTCCCTTATACATGCCCACAGATAAAAAACAGATAGGCCGCCGCTTTGCCCGGGCTGCGGCCACCTATGACAGCCAGGCCCACATCCAGTACCGGGTGGCGGACCGCTTGCTCGACCTGGTCGAGGAATCCGGCTGTACCCGGCCCCAGGATGTGCTGGAAATAGGCTGCTGCACAGGACTGCTCTCCCGGAGGCTGGCCGCCCGGTTCCCCTCCATCCAGACCCTGTACTGCAACGACCTGGTGGATTTTTCCGTCACCATCCGAGAAAAGCTTGGCGGGCACGCCCTCTCTCCTGTGTTTCTTCCCGGGGATATCGAAACCATTGACCTGCCCGCCCACTTCGACCTGATTATCTCCTCGTCCACCTTCCACTGGCTCCATGACCTGCCGACCCTGCTGGCCAAACTGCGCAACCACCTGCAGCCGGGCGGTTTTCTCGCCTTTTCCATGTATGGGCCGGAAAATCTGCGCGAGGTGCGGGAGATAAGCGGTATCGGCCTGGAGTACCCGGACCTGGCGACGGTGGAAGATATGCTGGCCGACCACTACCGACTTCTGCACTCCAGTCAGCACCTGGAGGAATTCTTTTTCCCCGACCCCATGGCCATACTTCAGCACCTGCGCCAGACCGGGGTCAACAGCGTGCGCTCCACCCGCTGGAGCAAGGGCAGGCTGCAGCGGTTTATCGAGGCCTACCGCCAGCGGTTCAGTGGGGACCAGGGGCTTTCCCTGACCTATCATCCGATGTACCTGGTGGCCCGGTTGTGCTGACCTCCTCCCCGGATGGTTGCGGCTGGAAACGGCTGAGAAGCGGAGTGACGGTCAAACCCTGGACCAGGATGGAAAAGGCCATTATCACGTAAGTGACCGGGATCAGGATGTCACGTTCCGGGCCCGCTGGCAGGGCCAGGGCCAGGGCCACCGAGATGCCGCCGCGCAGCCCGGCCCAGGTGAGAATCACCACGGTTCCCCGGCCGAAAGAACGGAAGCGAGCCAGGATCCGCACCACTCCGCCCACGGAAAGAAAACGGGCCAGAAGAACAAAGGGGATCAGGAGAAACCCGGCCCCGAGTGCCCAGAGATCATGGGGCAGGAGCAGGATCTCAAGGCCGATGAGGACAAAGAGCACCGCGTTTAAAATCTCGTCCACCAACTCCCAGAAGGTGTCGAGATGACGCCGGGTCATGGGCGACATGCCCAGGTGCCGGCCGTGGTTGCCCACCAGCAGCCCGGCCACCACAATGGCCAGCGGCGCCGAGACGTGCAGGAGTTCGGCCAGCCGGTAGCCACCCATGACCAGGGACAGGGTGAGAAGAATTTCCACCTGGTAGTTGTCCACCCGCTTGAGAAGCTGGTAGCAGAGCAGGCCCAGCCCGGCCCCGAGCAGGATACCGCCCCCGGCCTCCAGGCCAAACAGCACCCCCACCTCCTGCCAGTGCATCTGCCCGCCATTTGCCAGGGTGGCCAGCAGGGCCAGGAAGATGACCACCCCCATGCCGTCATTGAACAGCGACTCCCCGGCAATGGTGGTTTCCAGCTCTTTTGGTGCCCCGGCCTGTTTCATGATCCCCAGTACCGCGATGGGATCGGTGGGTGAGATCAGGGCCCCGAAGAGCAGGCAGTAGAGAAAATCGACCTCCAGACCGAGAAACCGGAGGATGGCCCAGGCAAAACCGCCGACCAGCAGAGTAGAGGCCAGGACTCCGGCCGTGGCCAGGCCCGAGATGATCCATCCCCGGGAGAGCAGGTCATCGAAGTTCACATGCAGCGCTCCGGCAAAGAGCAGGAAGCCGAGCATGCCGTGCATGAGGGTGTCGTAGAAGTCAAGCCGGCCCAGCAGGTGCTGCACCTGCGCTTCCAGGGGCAGAATCCCGGCCCGACCCAGGGTCAGGAGGACCAGGGAGACCGCCAGGGACATGGCCATCAGACCTATGGTCCGGGGCAAACGGAGGTAGCGGGCATTGACATAGGCAAAAATTGCTGCCAAAGTAACCAGGATGACCAGAATATCGTATAAGCCCATGGCGACGCTGCTCCAGAAAGCGTTTTTTTGAGTTCCACAGAAGTTCAGCCCCAGGACAGGGTCGCATCGCTATGCATCGTCAACAGCCTGGCCTGGATGGTAATCACAAAACGTTTTCCGTGATGAACCTGCCCTCTCGATAACACAGATAACGGATTATGGCCAAGATAGCTGTCTGCGCAATAGATACCGATATCGGCAAATCAGTGGTGACCGGCCTGCTGGCCAGGTTTCTCAAAACAGGTGGTGCCACCGTGACCACCATGAAACCGGTCCAGACCGGCTGTCTCGGCAAGCCGGAGGACATTCTCATGCACCGGCGGATCATGGAGTCCGACTGGGACCAGTGGGACGAACAGGGGCTGACCTGCCCCTACTGCTTTCCCTTTCCCGGCTCCCCCCATCTCGCCGCCCGGCTGGCGGATACAGCCATTGACCCGCAACGGCTTGACCGGGCCATGGAAGAGCTCCAGGCCCACCACCGGTGGCTGGTGGTGGAAGGCGCCGGCGGCCTGCTGGTGCCGCTTGGCGAAGAACTGACCTGGCTGGAGTATCTCCGCGGGCGCCGGATCCCGGTGATCCTGGTCACCTCGCCCCGGCTGGGCTCCATCAACCATACCCAGCTCAGCCTGGAGGCCATCAGGGCCCGCGGTGTCCACCTGGCCGGCCTGGTCTACAACCTCCATGGCGACCACCCCAAAGAGATCGTCCTGGATTCCCTGCGGGTCTTCCGCCGGGCGCTTGGCCAATACGGTTTTCCCGAGAAGGTGATTCTCCTGCCAGATACCCGGGAGAGCCAGTCCACCAACTGGGGGCCCCTGCTGGAAGATATCGAAGGAGAGGGGTGACCTGAGAGGCAGTTCAGGAACCCTGTTGCTGCTCTTTCCGGCCCCACTGTTCGTAGAAGACCAGCTCGTCCAGGTTGAGACGGGGCAGCCAGCCGGCCTGCTCCAGCTCCGGGCGCTCTGGAAAATGGCTGACAAAGCCGATGCAGAGATAGGCGATCACCACCACTTCATCGGGCAGGTCGAAGATCTCGCGCAGTTCCCGTTCCTGGATGATGGAGACCCAGCCCACCCCAGCCCCTCGGCCCGGGCGGCCAGCCACAGGTTCTGGACCGCGCAGACCGTGGAGTAGACATCCATTTCCGGCTGGACAGTGCGGCCGATCACCACCGGGCCTGTACGCGAACGGTCACAGGTTACCAGCAGGTTTATCGGCGCCTCGCGGATCCCTTCCAGCTTGAAGGTCCGGTATTTTTCCCGCCGTTGCTCGTCAAACATGGCTGCCGACTGCTCATTTGCACGTTTGAATGCCTGATGTACTTTATCCTTTGTGGACCGGTCCCGGATCACCAGAAAATTCCATGGCTGCATAAAACCCACCGAAGGCGCATGGTGTGCGGCCCGGAGTACCTTTTCCAGGAGTACATCGGGTACCGGTGTGTCGATAAACTGGGCCCTGATATCCCGGCGCTGGAAAATAGCCCGGTATACGCCCTCTTTGTGCTTTTCTGAAAATTCGTGTTTATTCATACAGTTACCATGATTCAAACAATATTAATGTAACAGAGCCTGTCACCCCGAAGAACAATCAGATGAAGGAACGAAGAAAAAGAAAATTCAAGTTCCTCGTGCTCCGAAAGAAAGCTGGTATTTGGCGAACCATTCCCTCTGGTTACATAAACAACATTCCATAGAATTCCCAAAAAATAAAATTCTTGTTTTGTCCGGAAAAAGGTGTTAATATTAATTATCAATAACGCTATATCCTGGAGAAAAACCATGTGCCTTGAAATACGAAAAACATGCAAATGCGGTAAGAAAAACGTACAGTTTCACATGCGTGATAACGTGATGAGCCAGGAAGTCCTGGTCGAACTCTACTGCCCGGAATGCGCCACAGGTGTGGAACTGAACCCGGAAACCATGCTCTCAGATAACGGCTGGGTCATTGAATACGATATGGAACTGGCCACTTTTTTAGCGGTCACCAAGCTGCAGGTTGATCCGGACCTGGTCCGACCAGGATACCTGTTTGACGAAGGGTTGGCCACCTGGCTGGAAATGTATCCCGGTGAACAGCAGGACATTCTGGCAGAGCGCCAGAATATCATGGACATGCTCAAGGACAACCCCAGGAAATACCTCGAAACGATTAACTCCTGGAATATTGCCCGGGTCGAACAGCTCAAGGCTGACGGCTGGCGCAAAGCCCAGGCTGCCTGATTTTCTTTTTCTCTCTCTCTTTCTTCTTCCTCCTTGTTCTCTCCCTCTCCGGCTGCGCCCTCGGCGCAGCCATTTTTTTTGCTTTCTTCCACTGTTTTTTTGTCAGACAAATACTCGTAGTGGTAGTATTTAAAAAAACAGTCTATTGCCCTGATTCTTTGCTGCAACGTACGTCGACATCATACGGCAATACTTCCGACACAAATACGGTCCGCGCCGGAGAAACGAATGGAACACCAGCAGGACGAAACCTTTATTGCCCGCTGTATCAGCGAAACCCTGGATGGTCTGAGTGACGGCATGTCGCATTTTTCCGGGCCCAGCCGGACAGCTGTAATATACTGCATCTCCAAGGACAGCGAGATGATGATCTGCGATCCGCAGAATCTGCTCCAGGAACATAAACCAAAGCTTAACGCACTGTTTGTACAGGATGACTCCTGGCGCGCCACGGTTCCGTGGGAACCGGACCGGACAAAATTCAGCCAGATTCATCCTCTGGAAGATCCGGAACTGACCGGACTGATCTCCTATGGCGGCCGTTCCAGTTCGGTATTTTACCAGATGTGGTTTACCGAGCATCATCCGGACCTCTGCTCCACCGGCCCGACCCAGCGCTGGCTTGAGCATGCGGTGTGGCGCTTTTCCCACGACATGGCCAACGACAAGGAACTGTACACCGGCATTTCAGGCGCCTTCCTGCGTGAATATGCGGTTCATGCAGTGCACGACCACATTGTCGATGAGATGAATATCCATCTCGGCTGGGATTCTCAGGTGCGGATTTATCCGGTACTGGATGCTGTTCTGGGGATCTCCCGAACGCGTGAGGAAGGGGACTGGCCGGTGGGAGAGCTGGTCATCATTGATCCGCAGCTCCTGGAAAAAATTCGCTTTGTCGCCAGGTTTATCAAAGATGAACAACCGCAGCTCGAAAACTTCAAACACGTGCGCAAGCTGCTCCTGACCGTCGAAGGATCGGATTACAAACTGGTTTCAGACGGAAAATCCATCCTGGGGATATGCGAAGACATCATGCCTCGTTTTTTTATCTGCGCTGATTTTCGAGGAAGACACGGTTTTCTGAAGATAAACCGGGACAAGATATGCAGCTTTTCGGAAGGCCATTTCAGCTCGACAACCCATCGGGCCAAACTGGTCCAGGTGGAAGAAGCCCTGCTGGAATCATCTCTTCCTCCGCAGGCCAGAAACAATATTTTCCGGATTGTTACCAGCCTGGCGCACCACGCCCAGCAAAAAAAGCATGGCTGCACCCTGGTGATTGACCTGAATCCCGACCCTGTAACCATTTCAGGCCAGTCGCTCGATCCGCCTCTTGACCTGCGGCAGCCGCATCTTCTGGCGCTGAGCAAGGCCCTGGCCAGGGTGGATGGTGCCCTGCACATAGGGGCGGATCAGCATCTTCACGGTTTCGCCTGCCTGCTGGATGGCCGGACCATTCCGGGAGAGGATCGCGCCCGGGGCGCACGCTACAACTCGGCCCTGCGTTTTACGGCAGAGCATAACAATATTATTGTGGTGGTGGTTTCTTCAGACCGACCGGTCTCCATCATCCAGGATGGCGTGGAAATCAGCGGCATCTGCCACTGGAGACCGGAAAATCGCTGCATTTTTGCCACAGAACCGCTGAACCTGTGGTGCAGCAGGTATTAGAGAGTGTCCATCCGAAAATACCATTTCTGGATGGGCACTAGCCCGCATATTTCACAAGCGATCTACTGCAAGGCCTGAAAACACCTCGCCTGCTGCGTCACAGCTTCAAAAAGAGTCCTCGAAATATTTCAATATGTCTGCGGCTCTTTTTGAAGCTGTTCCTTTCATCCCCGGCGTTTTCAGGCCTTTCGCCACGATCATTGTGAAATATGCGGGCTAGAGAATCTGCTCCAGAAATTTCCGGGTCCGTTTGTGCTCAGGATTCTCGAAAAAACGGTCCGGCGGCGCCATCTCCACAATCTTTCCCTCGTCCATGAACACCACCTTATCCGCCACCTCGCGGGCAAAACCCATCTCGTGGGTTACCACCACCATGGTCATGCCCTC
Source organism: Desulfolithobacter dissulfuricans (assembly GCF_025998535.1). Taxonomy (NCBI): domain Bacteria; kingdom Pseudomonadati; phylum Thermodesulfobacteriota; class Desulfobulbia; order Desulfobulbales; family Desulfobulbaceae; genus Desulfolithobacter; species Desulfolithobacter dissulfuricans. The sequence goes on from NZ_AP024233.1 coordinate 3,376,530, forward strand.
CCTGGCCAGATTGATCATGACATCAAGCACCTCACCGATCATCTCGGGATCAAGAGCCGAGGTCGGTTCGTCAAAAAGCATGATCTTTGGCTCCATGGCAAGGGCCCGGGCGATGGCCACCCGCTGCTGCTGGCCGCCGGAGAGCTGCACCGGATACCAATCCGCCTTCTCCCGGATACCGACCTTGTCCAGCAGCTTGAGCCCCAGCTCTTCCGCCTGAGATTTGGGCATTTTCTTCAACTTGATGGGTGCCAGGGTCAGATTTTCCAGCACGGTCATGTGGCGGAACAGGTTGAAACTCTGGAAGACCATGCCCAGTTCCATCCGGATGCGGTTGATATCCTGGGACGGATCGTAGAGGTTGCGGCCATCGACGATGATGGTACCGGAATCAATGGTCTCCAACCGGTTGATGGCCCGCAGCAGGGTGGATTTGCCAGAGCCGGACGGCCCCAGGACCACCACCCGCTCGCCCACGGATACATCGAGGCTCACATCATCGAGGGCCTTGAAGGTACCAAAGGTCTTGTTGATGTTCTTGATCTGGATGATCGGTTCAGCGGCGTTCATAATGACTGAGACGGTGCTCCATGTTGGAAATCAGCTTGGACAGAACCAGGGTGATCAGGAGATAGATCAGGGCGATCATGGTATAGGTTTCAAAATAGTTGAAACTCTCGGAAGCGTACTCCCGACCCCGACGCAGGATATCGGACACAGCGAGAATGGAAACCAGAGAGGTATCCTTCAACAGAGCGATAAACTCGTTGCCCACCGGAGGCAGGATGGTCCGCCAGGCCTGGGGCAGAATGACATAGGTCATGGTCTGGCGCTGGTTGAAGCCCAGGGAAAGCGAGGCCTCGGTCTGCCCGAAGTCGATGGACTTGATCCCGGCCCGGAAGACCTCGCCCATGTAGGCGCCATAACAGACCGACATGGCGATCACGGCGGCGACGATATCGGGTACCCGGACAAAACGGCCCAGGGCGAAATAGATGTAGAACAGCTGCACCAGCAGCGGTACCCCGCGGATCACCTCCACGTAGAGCGAAGCCATCAGGTTGATAAACCGGTTCTTGGATATCCGGCCCAGGCCCGTGAGCAGGCCGATGACCATGGCCAGGGAGATGGACATGATGGTCACCTTGAAGGTCACCAGGATGCCGTCAGGGATGAAACGCAGGATGTCGGCGTACGGATCCGGCTTGACCATGGGGAGGATGACGATCAGCCCGATGGTACCGACAAAGGCTATCCACCAGGCGGACAACAATCCCCTGTCTTCCGGCTTGGGAATCGCTGCGCCGTCACCGATTTCAATGACTGTGGGTTCTTGTTCTGCCATTTCAAAAGCTACTGGTTTCCAGGTCCGAAAGCGACGGAGCCCGGGATTATGAAACGAAATGGCCGGACCTCACGGCCCGGCCAGGAAACTGCTCGGCAACCAGATATTACTGGCCGATCCACTTCTTCTTGAGTTCCTCGTCAATACCCTTGGCCTTGACGGCGCGGATACCCTTGTTGATCAGATCCAGCACCTTCTTGTTGCCTTTGCGTACGGCGATACCGTAATTCTCCACCGTGCCGGTCTCGATAACCGAGGCGATCTTGAGGGTGTCCTTGTACTTGATCATGGCGTAGTTGGCCGCCACCGGATCGTCACAGACCACGGCGTCGATACGGCCGACATTGAGATCTTCCATGGCCAGGCCGATCTCATCGTAGGACTTGGGAACCACGCCCTTGGCCGCCTTGATGGCGAAATAACCGGTGGTCCCGATCTGACCGCCGACCTTCTTGCCCTTGAGATCGGCAAGACTCTTGACCGGCTCGTCCTTGCGGACGATCAGGGCCTGGCGAACGGTGAAATAGGGCTCGCTGAAATCCATGGCCTTTTTGCGCTCCTCGGTGATGGAGACCGAGGAACAGATGGCATCGTACTTGCCTGCAGCCAGCCCGGCGAAGATACCATCCCAGGCGGTGTTCTTGAAGACCGGCTTGAATCCGGCTTCCTTGCCGGCTGCGGTCATGTAATCGATGGAATAGCCGACAAGCTCTTTGTCGCTGTTGATGAATTCCATGGGGGGCCAGGTGGCATCGGTGGCAAAAACAATGGTGGTCTCGGCCCAGGCCGATCCGTACATGACAGCCAGCGTCACAAGGGCAAAAACAGCGCGTTTCAACATGGTTTCCTCCTGAAATATGAGTAACAACTGAAAACAACCAGAAACTTCCTCTACCACTCTCCGCCAATCCAGGCAATAAAAACTGACCCTGCAGCCTGATCTTTTTCCCTGGTTGAAAAAAACCACCTGATCGGCGCAAACCTTTCCTGCCCAGTGTGGAACCCGGCCAAAAAACCAGATCTTCAGGCAGGAGAGAGCCCGTTACCGAATATTTGAAAAATTCAAAGAATTCCGGGCAGCCAAGCGCGGTGTTCCAGTCCCGGGATCCCCTTGATTTTTCTTGACGGTCGCTCGGGCAAACAGGTACTATGACGCTGTTTCAAACGACAGTTCTCCCATTCCCGCATACAAGGAGGTACCATGATGCACCCCTTTCGGATTATCCCGGCTGTTCTGCTGGGCCTGCTGCTGATGGTGGCCGGTGGTTGCAGCAAGAAAACCATCATGCCTTACCCGACGGGTAACGGTGCCGGTGCCCCGGAGGCCAAGTCCATCGACTATCCTGCCGGCCAGGAGGCCGGAACCATCACCGAGGAAGATATGGCCGCACCCCAGGTTGATACCCTGGACACCACCACGGCCGCCGGTAAATCCCTGGGTGGTTTTGCCATCAGCGGTGATCAGAACAGCGAGGAGTACAAGAAACTCCATGGCCGCTCCTCGCCGCAGATGCAGCCCATTTATTTCAATTTCGACCAGGCGACCATCCGGGCCGACCAGATTCCGCGGCTGGAGGCCAATGCCGCCTACCTGAAGAACAATCCCGGAGTCAAGGTGGTGATCGAGGGGAACTGCGATGAGCGGGGCACCAACGAGTACAACCTGGCCCTGGGAGAACGGCGGGCCCTGAACGCCAAGAAATACCTGGTGGTTCTGGGGGTTGAGCCGCAGCGGATCCGGACGGTGAGTTACGGCGAGGAACGGCCCCTGTTCACCGGGGACGACGAGTTCTCCTGGTCCCAGAACCGGCGAGATGATTTTATCCTTGAGTAACTGATAGACTTTTCATCTCCTTTCTGTAAAGGGAGAAGGCAGCGCGACTGCCTTCTCCCTTTTTTTAGTTTGCCCGGCATGGCGGGCAAACCCAGCCTGTGTTAAGCAGGCGTCACCCTGACCAGGGGGAAGACAATCCGAATCGTAAGGGCGTTGCTGGTAACGGCAGGGTCTGAAGGAAGCGATAGGAAGTGAGCGGCACATAGCGCAAGCGAACCTGATTCGGCGTATCAGGAGGGTAAGCGTCCTAAATAGCGCGAAGCCCGATACCTGGTCAGTCCTGATACGTGATTGAGGATGTGGTCGCTCACAGGGAGTTCGCCTTAACCGGGGAAGCCTTGCACTGTTTCCGCATTAAGCGGAAAAAGAGAAGCACAAGGAGAAATCCAAGGCGGATCGAAGCGGTGTGAGGTGGCAGATGATTCCGTAGTAGTGATGAAATTCCGGCCTGTGAAGCCTGGTAACAGTGTGGAGGATAAAACCGGGATGACCCAACGGCCTGGTTCGTTGGGGGCAGTTATGAGCCAAAAGCCATATCTGTTGCGAAGGGATGAAGTTTATTTGAAGGTTTTCCGGAATCTATGGACACCTGGCAGACTGAACACAAGCCGTCCGACGGGACGGGGCACGCTATCGGCGGTATGCCGTGACAGGTCCTCTGCCGATTTTGGCCGTTCATCGGAGTAGATGGGAGTGTTGATCGTATATTGCCCATGAGGATAGAAAGCGGTCGCGCCCATTGAAGAACCGAAGTCTCCACGTGGAAATAGAGGAAGGGAAACGCAGGACAGGAGCATGGTTGACGTCTGGTACAGCCTATATGATCGAATGCTGAGCCGGGAGAACCTGGTCAAGGCATTCTACAAGGTGAAATCCTCGAAAGGAGCTGCCGGTATAGACGGCCAGTCCATCGATGATTTTGCCGGATCACTTGCGACCAATATCGATCATCTCCTGACGGAACTGCAGGACAAGAGCTACCAGCCGCTGGCCGTGCGACGGGTGGAGATCCCGAAGCCGAACGGCGGGAAACGGCTACTCGGCATACCTGCAGTCCGTGACCGTGTGGTACAGCAGGCCCTGCTGGATATACTTCAACCAATATTTGACCGCGATTTCCATCCGTCGAGCTACGGCTACCGTCCTGGTCGGAGTTGTCACCAGGCAATCAGCAAAGCCACGATGTTCATCCGGACGTACGAGCGGAAATGGGTAGTGGACATGGATCTGTCGAAATGCTTCGACACGTTGAACCATGACCTGATCCTTGCCTCGTTCCGTCGCCGGGTCAGCGATGGAAGTATTCTTGGTCTGCTGGAGAAGTTTTTGAAAAGCGGTGTTCTGACAGGAGATGGTTGGCAGGCCAGCGAGGTCGGCAGTCCGCAGGGCGGAGTTATCAGCCCGTTGATTGCCAACGTATACCTTGATTCCTTCGATCAGTTTATGAAGAATCGTGGCCACCGCATCGTCCGCTATGCGGACGACATCCTGATCCTGTGCCAGTCAAAGAGCGCAGCCGAAAATGCACTGAACCAGGCCAGTCGTTATCTTGAAGAAGAACTGCTGTTGACCGTCAACCAGGAAAAGACCCATATAAGCCACAGCCTCAAAGGGATTAAATTTCTTGGAGTTTGTATCCACTCCGTGATGACCCGAATACAGCGAGGCAAGGTGAGGGCCTTCAAGGCAAAGGTCAAGGCGATGACCCGGCGTAACTCCCCGGTGAACCTTGAGAAGGTGATAGCCGACCTCAACCGGTTGCTGAGGGGTTTTGCCAACTACTTTCGGATAGCGAACTGCAAGGGTGAGTTTTCTCGGCTGATGAGGTGGATCAGAAGACGGCTGCGTGCTGTTCAGTTGAAGCTGTGGAAAAAGCCGTGCAGGCTACACCGCAGACTGAGACAGCTGGGCTATAGAGGAGAGTTCAAAAGTATCAAGATGAACTCCTGGGCCAATGCAGCAAGTCCACTGAGCCATTATGCCCTTCCCAACAGCTGCCTGCATGGGGAAATGGGGCTCTTTGACCTCGCATCTGTACAGACCGGAATTTCTGTTTCAGTATGAAGGAAAAATAAACAGGAGCCGTATACGAGGCCCGTACGTACGGTTCTGTGAGAGGGATGAGGCAAGCTTAATTACCTTGCCTCACCCTACTCGATTGCTGTTTTTACATAGAGATAAAACATAAAGGAAAAAAGTTATCATTTTTCGTTGACACAATAATAGTTATCAACTACATTCCCTGTTAAGAATAATAACCATGAAAAACAGACTATGAAAAAACAGCTGCGCATGACCCATCAGCGGGAAGTGATTCTCGATGAGCTGAGAAAATGCAAAACACATCCCACGGCCGATGAGCTGTACGAACGGGTCAAGAAAAAGCTGCCCCGGATCAGCCTGGCAACGGTGTACCGGAACCTGGAGGTTCTCTCCGGTGAAGGACTGATCCGCAAGCTGGAGATCAGCGGCAGACAGAAACGATACGACTGGGAACTCCAGGAGCATGACCATATCTACTGCATCCAGTGCCACCGGGTCGAGAATATCGATCTGAAACGGGACCGGGGCTTTGAGGTCCTGCCCGAAAATGCCAAGGGGTATTCGGTGGAGGGATGCAGGGTTGAATTTTTCGGACTCTGTCCGAAATGCAGACAAACCAACAAGATGCAAAAGAAAGGAGAAACGACTATGGGTTGCAAGACATGTGGAACCGGAACCTTGAGTGACAAACAGCGGGAGGTGCTTGAGGCGCTTTCAAAGTGCAATGAGCCATGCGGCAGCAAGGATATCGCCGCTTCAACCAGCCTGGAACCCAAACAGGTCAGCTGCCAGATCACGGCACTGAAGAAAAAAGGCTATGTGGCAAGTCCTGCTCGCTGCAAATACGAAATCACCGAAGAAGGTAAAAAAGCACTCGCATAACGGAGGAAAGACCATGGGATCCCTCAAGGGAACACGTACGGAAAAAAATATTCTCACCGCATTTGCCGGCGAATCACAGGCCCGCAACCGCTACTCCTTCTACGCCAAGCAGGCCAAGAAGGAAGGATATGAGCAGATTGCCGCCATCTTTGATCGCACCGCCGAACAGGAGCGGGCCCACGCCAAGGCCCTTTTCAAGATGCTCGAAGGCGGCGAAGTGGAAGTAACCGCGGCCTTTCCCGCCGGGGTCATCGGCACCACCCTGGAAAACCTGGAAGCCGCGGCAGCCGGTGAGGAGCACGAGTTCGAGGAGATGTATCCGGAATTCGCCAAGGTTGCCGAGGAAGAGGGCTTTTCCGAGATCGCCTGTGTTTTCCGGGCCATTGCCACCTCCGAGAAACAGCATGCCAAACAGTACCGGGACTTTATCGACAACCTCAAGTCTGGCAAGGTATTCAAGCGCGAAGATACCGTTGTCTGGTACTGCCGCAAATGCGGATACATCCACGAGGGTACCGAGCCACCGAAGAAATGCCCGGCCTGTGCCCATCCGCAAAGCTATTATGAGCTGCTGGGTGAAAACTGGTAACACTCTTTTGTCCCAGCCACTATAATATCGCTATGGGGCCGGAGATCCACTCCGGTCCCATGGCGGATTCCGTCAGGAACAACTCGAAACCTGAGTCCATCATCCAAACCAGCATGGCTGGAACACGAAGCATCTTTTCCAGCCAGACTATAAAACCGGGTACCAGGGAAACAGGCCACACCACCATACCAGTGGTTGCCATACCTGAACCGTTCAAAATAACAATACAAACATATCGAGGAGATATCCAATGAGCACACTTGTTACCAAACAGGCCCCTGATTTTACCGCTGTCGCCGTTATGGGTGACAACTCTTTCAAGGAAGACTTTACCCTTTCCGACTACCGCGGCAAGTACGTCATCCTCTTCTTCTACCCCCTGGACTTCACCTTTGTCTGCCCGTCCGAGATCATCGCCTTTGACAAGGAACTGGACAAGTTCAAGGCCCTGAACTGCGAAGTGATCGGCGTCTCCATCGACTCCCAGTTCAGCCACTGGGCATGGAAAAACACCCCGGTCGAGCAGGGTGGTATCGGTCAGATCCAGTATCCGCTGGTGGCTGATCTCGACAAGTCCATCTCCCGCCGCTACGGCGTGCTGCTCGATGCCGGTGTAGCCCTGCGCGGTACCTTCCTGATCGACCGGGAAGGCGTTGTCCGCCACTGTGTCATCAACGACCTGCCGCTGGGCCGTAGCGTGGAGGAGGCCCTGCGGATGGTCAAGGCCCTGCAGTTCCATGAGGAGCACGGTGATGTCTGTCCGGCCAACTGGAAGGAGGGCGAAGAGGCCATGAAGCCCACCGCCGAGGGCGTGGCCGAATACCTGGCCAAGCATTCCAAATAGGGAACCAACGCAAGTTCACGGAAACAACCCCACAGACTCACCCAGCTCCGTGTCGGTTCTTTCCATCCACGGTGCGGGAACCCGTGTTTCCGCACCGTTCAAGCCAAAATGCAAGAGGTATCACCATGACGAAGAAAAACGAGGTCTACAAATGCGCCCTTTGTGGTAATATTGTAGAAGTTCTGCATGCGGGTGCCGGTGAGCTGGTCTGCTGCGGCCAGCCCATGGACCTGGTAAGCGAGAACACCGTCGACGCGGCCCAGGAAAAGCATGTGCCGGTGGTTGAAAAAACCGATAACGGCTACAAGGTCACTGTCGGATCCGTGGCCCATCCCATGGATGAAAAACACTGGATCGAGTGGATCGAGCTGGTGGCCGACTCCATTGTGTACCGCCAGGCGCTCGTCCCGGGCGATGCACCGGAAGCCTCTTTCTGCGTGGACGCGACCGAGGTCTCTGCCCGCGCCTACTGTAACCTGCACGGACTGTGGAAAGGCTGAGCAACCATCGCCCTGGACCGGTTTCGGCCAGGGCGGTCAGGTAAACACCATATAGGAGGCATTGCTGTGAAGAAATACAGATGCGTTATCTGCGGTTATGAATATGATCCCGAAGCTGGAGATCCGGCAAATGGTGTGGAGCCGGGAACCAGTTTCGAGGATATTCCCGATGACTGGACCTGCCCGGTATGCGGGGCAGGCAAGGACGACTTCGAAGAGGTCTGATCGAAAGCCCACCGGGGCCCCGGGCCTTGCCAGGCCCGGGGCTTCCGTCCCCTGTAAGTCTTCCCTGGAGACCTGACCGGCTTCCAGAGGACGGAAGCTCCCAAAAATATCCCTTCACCAGAATCCACAGGAACACCCCATGCAAAAGAAAACCATAATCTTTGCCTTCCGCGGCGATCCCATGTGCTTTGTCCACGTCCTGCTCAACGGCCTGGATCTGGCGTCCAGAGGAATGGAAGGAAAAATCATCGTCGAGGGCGACGCGGTCAAACTGATCCCGGAGATGGCCGATACGAAACATTTTCTGCACCAGCTCTACACCCGGGCCCTGGAGGCAGACCTGATCGTCGGCGCCTGCCGGGCCTGTTCCACCAAGCTGGGGGTAGCCGAAGCCATCGAGGCCCTCGACGTCGAGCTGATCGGCGAGATGTCCGGCCACCCGGCCATGTCAAAATATATGGAACAGGGCTACACCATTGTTACTTTTTAAAAATATTTGAGGAGGATCCAACAGTGCAAGCGGTCGAAATTGTAAAAAATATTTACTGGGTTGGAGCCATCGACTGGATTACGCGTGACTTTCATGGCTATTCCACCTATCGGGGGACAACCTATAACGCCTTTTTGATCATCGATGAAAAGATCACCCTCATCGATACGGTCAAGGCAGAATACCGGAGCGAGCTGATGCACCGCATCCGCAGCATCATCGATCCGAAAAAAATTGATTACATGGTGGTGAACCATGTGGAAATGGATCACTCAGGCTCTCTGCCGGAGGTGGTCAGGGAAATCAATCCGGAAAAGGTCATCTGTTCAAAGATGGGACACAAGGCTCTGCTCCAGCATTTCCACCAGGAAGACTGGCCCTACCACGTGGTCACCCCGGGCGAGGAGCTGAGCCTGGGCGAGCGGACCCTCTCCTTCCTGGAAACCAGAATGCTCCACTGGCCCGACTCCATGTTCACCTATGTCAAGGAAGAGGAGCTGCTCTTCTCCAGCGATGCTTTCGGCCAGCATCTGGCCACCAGCGAACGGTTTGACGACGAGGTCAACCAGGATGTGCTCATGCACGAATGCGCCAAGTACTATGCCAACATCCTGACCCTCTACTCGCCGCTGGTCAAGAAGCTCCTGGCCAAGGTGGCCGAGATGAACCCGCCCATCAAGATGATCGCCCCGGATCATGGCGTGATCTGGCGGGGCAACCCGGGCAAGGTACTGGATGCCTATTCCAAGTGGTGTGTGCACGAGGGTCAGGGCAACGCCCTGATCATCTACGATACCATGTGGCATTCCACCGAGAAAATGGCCAAGGCCATTGCCGGCGGCCTGCTGGAAGAGGGTATCAGCTACAAACTGCTCGACCTCCAGGTCAATCACCGCAGTGACGTGATGACCGAGGTCCTTAACGCCAGTGCCATCATCCTGGGTTGCCCGACCCTGAACAACGGCATGCTGCCGCGGATGGCCGGTTTTCTCATGTACATGCGCGGCCTGCGCCCCACCAACAAGATCGGGGCCGCCTTTGGTTCCTATGGCTGGTCAGGGGAAGCGGTCAAGCTGATGAACCAGGCCATGAAGGAGATGAAGTTCACCATCTGTCACGAAGGACTCAGGGTGCAATATGTGCCCGAGCACGACAACCTCAGGGAATGCGCCGAACTCGGTCGCCACGTGGGCCGGACCCTCAAGGATTTCATGGCCGGCAAGGAAGTGGAATCGGTTATCTGATTATCCATTCAACAAAAGGGCACCTTGAAAAATCAAGGTGGTCATAAAAGAGACAACAGTACCGGGTAGCCGGTTCAAGGAGACTACCATGAAAATTACCATCGATAAGAACATCATCGAATTCCAGCCGGAAAATCCTCAGGAAACCACGGACATGGAAACCCTGTGGCGGTTACTGGTGGACTGCGTGCAGGACAACAAGCGCATCGAACCCATAGGGGAGTTCATTCCTGCCAAGTCCAACGTGGCCCGCTTCATCATCGAAGGGATCAGCTCCAAGACCGAGTACACCGATGATCAGGTCCAGGAAGAATGTACTGTTGTCTGCACCACCTGCAACAAATACATGCACCTCAAACCCGGGGACAATGTGCCGGTCTGCTGCGGCAGGGCCATGGAAGGGGTTGACTGAGTCCCCCTCCCTCCGCCGATTCTCCCCCCCGCCGGGGTGTCCACCGGACACCCCGGCTTTTTTTCTCTTCCCCGCACCCCTTTTTTCATTTTTTCCACCTCACCCCTCCCGCTATCCTTTTTTTACCCAACACCTTGTTTTATCAATAATTTTCCCGACCTGTTCAAAAAAATTGATGTATTGTAACGCAATAATAGATTTTTATTTCCCCGCCAATCCCGTTACAACTAGAATCGTCAAGAGAAAGTCTACCGTACCTTTCAACGGTATATCAGCCAATTAGACATAAATATCCATGCAACATCGTGGTCTTTGTCATCCCTGGATCGAAGGAAATCATAGAATGAACTGCTGAGAACGGAAAAAAGATTTTGCAACTTCCTGAATGTAACTATGTGGTTCTCTGACGATACCTTCGGTAACCAGACATCTGGATCTAAAGTGACAAAAAAAATCAGCAGTATTCAGAAAAACTGATCTATACCTGCTGTTTTTGTACAGTTTCTCCGTATATCGGCCCGCAGAGAGGCCTCAACCCTGGAGACCGGACATGCCGGTAACAGGCCTGCAAGAAGAACAGCTGGAGGGAAGTTTATGAAAAAATCGGTCTACAGCTTGTGTGGAATGTGTGCAGTCCGCTGTCCACTGCGGGCTGAAGTCGAAGGCGACGAAGTGACCTGGCTTGAGGGAAATCCGCACATTCTCGGAGGTGCCCTCTGTGCCAAGGGATCTGCCGGTATAGCCAGGTACCGTGACGATGAGCGGCCCCATGGACCGTTGATCCGCGAAGGAGAACGGGGCGAGGGCCGGTGGCGTCAGGTGTCCTGGGACGAGGCGATCACCTATGTGACCGACAAACTTAAGGCCATCCAGAAAAAATATGGCAAGGAATCGGTCATGGTCACCTCCAGGGGCGGCCCATTCCAGAACCAGTACAAGACCTTCTGCCACGCCATCGGATCCCCCAACTACACCAACCACGACTGCACCTGCGGCCGCAACACCCACCATGCGAGTAAGAGCCTCTATGGTCTGGGACGTAAAGGCCTGGCCTATGACTACAAAAACGCCCGGCATCTCGTCCTGTTCGGGCGCAACATCCTCACATCCCTGAAGGTGGCCGAGGCCTCCGCCGTGGTTGAGATGCTCCGCCGCGGCGGCAAAATAACGGCCGTGGATGTCAGGGTCACCCCGACATCGGGCAAGGCGAACCGGTTCTTTCTGGTCCGGCCGGGGACCGATTATGCCCTGGCACTGGGCATGGTCAACGAGATGCTCAAGCAGAAGGCCTACGACCAGAAGTTCATCAAGAAGTACGTCAAGGACTTCAGCAAGCTGCAGTCGTTTGTCAAGCCCTACACCGCAGCCTGGGCGGCCAAGGAGTGCGGGGTGGACGCTGCGACCATCAAGGCCTTTGTCACGGACATCAAGCAGGACATGCCCAGGGTCATTTTCCATCCCGGCTGGAACCTGGCCCGGTACAAGGATTCCTTTTACGTCTCGCGGATGCTCCACATCATGAACATCCTGATGGGCAACATCGAGGTCGAGGGCGGCCAGTTCTTTCCCAAGAGTCCGGCCGACTGCGGCAAAAAGGGGCTCCGTAATGTAGACTGCCCCAAGCCCGATATCGAGCGGGCCGACGGCTGCGGCTCCACCTATCCACACCTGGACAAGGGTCCGGGCCTGGAGCACCTGCTCCTGCCGCCCATGAAGACCGGCAAGCCCTATCCCATCAAGGCGCTCATCTCCAACCGGCATGATCTCATGGCATCCCTGCCGGACAAGGAACAGCTCCTCGACTATCTCAACCACTGTGAGCTCCTGGTCTCCATGGATGCCCTCTGGGGAGAGTTCACCTGGTACTGTGACGTGGTGCTGCCCGAATCCACCTTTCTGGAACGGTCCAACCAGCTGGTTACCCAGAAAGGTCTCAAGCCACGCTTTGCCATTCGCCAGCAGGCGGTCAGCCCGCGCTACGACACCAAGCCTTCCTGGGAAATATACAAGATGCTGGCCGACAAGATGGGCGTAGGCGAATACTTCCCCTACGAAACCATAGAGGATTACTGGAACTGGCAACTGGAGCCCACCGGATACTCCATCGAGGATTTCCAGGAAAAAGGCTTTGTCGAGCTCACCGACGAGCCGGTCTGGTATGACCGCGACAAGCTGGACGGTAAGTTCAAGACCCCGTCCGGCAAGATCGAGATCATCTCCAAGATGCTCGAAGATGCCGGTATCGAGTCCCTCAAACCCTACGAACCGCCCCAGGCGCCTGAAAAAGGTACATTCCGCCTGGTCTACGGCCGGCCAGCCTGGCTCGCCCACAACCAGTCCACCAACAACCCGATACTCAGCCAGCTGACCCCGGGAAACCGCAACAATATCTGGATCAACAGGGAGGTTGCCGAGAGCCTGGGTATCAGGAATGGCGACTGGGTGGAGGTCAAATCAGCCGGTGAATACGGCGGTCCCCTCCAGGCCTTTGTCACCGAGTATATCCATCCAGAGGCAGTGTACACCGACCATGGATTTGGCAAGGAAGTTCCCGTACAGTCCAGGGCCTACAACAAAGGTGTCAGTGACGCCAAACTTATGACCGGTCTGCTCGATGTCTGGGACAGGGCTGGCGGCGCGGTGGCTTTGTGTGAATCCTTTGTCACTCTGAGCCCATGTGAGCCGCCCGCAGACGCGTAGCAGGCGCACGTTCAAACCAACAGCCCTTCATGAATCGGGAACAAGCGGAGAGAAGGAAATGAGTAAATATATCGTGACCCATGATGTGAACAGTTGTATCGGCTGCCGGGCCTGTGAAGTGCACTGCAAGGAAAAAAACGACTCTCCTCCCGGAGCGAACTACTGCAAGATCATAACTGTCGGCCCCTATGAACGCCAGGGAATCCCCCGGTTCGACTTTGTTTACATGTCCTGTTTCCACTGCGAAAAACCGTGGTGCGTGGACGCCTGCCCCACCGGGGCCATGCAGCGCCGGGAAAAGGACGGGATCGTCTTTGTCGACCAGGGCTCCTGTGTGGGCTGCAAGGCCTGCATCGCCGCCTGTCCCTGGGGAGTGCCACAGTGGAACGCGGATACCGGCAAGGTATCCAAATGCGACCTGTGCAAGGATCGGATCGACGAGGGACTGCGGCCGGCCTGCGTGTCCAAGTGCGTTACCGGCTGCCTGGAATTCACCACTCCCTCCGAGGCCTCTGAAAGCAGGCGCCAACATTTCGCCGAACAGATGCTTCGGGTCCAGGGCTAGGGAGCAGCAGCCATGACGCCGGCAAACCCTTTATCGGAATACGTCGGGATCCTGATCCTGCTTCTCTTCGGTATCGTCTTCGGGGTGGTCACCCTGTGGATCGGCAGATTTTTCCGGCTCCAGCGGCCCTACAGGGAAAAGCTGGTGGCCTACGAGTCGGGCAATCCGCCTACCGAGGCACCCAGGATGCGCTTCTCGGTCAAGTTCTACCTGATTGCCATCCTGTTCGTGGTCTTTGACGTGGAAGCGATCTACCTCTACCCCTGGGCCGTAACCTATGACAAACTGGGGCTGTTTGGCCTGGTGGAGATGCTGATCTTCATCTTCCTGCTCCTGGTCGGCTACATCTACGCCTGGAAAAAGGAGGCCCTGCAATGGGAGAAATAAAGGAAAAGCCACATGTTATCGAGCAGGACGGGGTGCAGATTTTCCCTGGGGCCAACGCCATTGTCGGCCCGCTCAACAAGCTGATCAACTGGGGCCGTACCGGTTCCATCTGGCCGGTAACCTTCGGGCTCGCCTGCTGCGCCATCGAGATGATGGATGCCGGCGCCTCGACCAACGATCTGGACCGGTTCGGGGTTATCTTCCGGGCCAGCCCCCGGCAGGCGGACTGCATGGTGGTGGCCGGCACCCTGACCAAGAAGATGGCCCCGGTGCTGCGGCGGGTCTATGACCAGATGCCCGAACCGCGCTACGTGATCGCCATGGGCAGCTGTGCCTGCAGTGGCGGCGTCTTTGACACCTACAGCGTCACCCAGGGCGTGGACCAGATCGTGCCGGTGGATGTCTTTGTCCCCGGCTGCCCGCCCCGTCCGGAAGCGCTGTTACAGGGGTTTATCCGCTTGCAGGAAAAGATAATGCAGGAGCAGTTTCGATGGAGCAAATGGAGATAGCCAGACAGCTGGAGCAGAGGTTTCCCGACGAGATTCTGGAGATCTACGAATACCAGAGGCAGGTGGGTGTCCTTGTCCGCCGGCAGCGGATAGTCGAGATCTGCCGCTATCTCAAGGAGACCCCGGAACTCCGTCTGGACCACCTGATGTGCCTGTGCGGGGTGGATAACCTCAAGCGGCCCGGCAACGAAAACCTGCTCCGCTTTGAGGTGGTTTACAACCTCTACTCCGTGGGCCACCGCCACAGCATCAAGCTGCGAGCCCAGATCCCGGAAGACGAGCCGGAAATCGACTCGGTCACTCCGGTCTGGTGCGGGGCCGACTGGCCGGAACGGGAATGTTACGACCTGATGGGTATCCGGTTCAGAGGCCACCCGGACATGAGGCGCATCCTCCTGCCCGATACCTGGGAGGGCCACCCGCTGCGCAAGGAGTACCCGTTGCGCGGAGAGGCTGAATGGCCGGAATTCGATGTCTTGCGCCAGAAGGTTGTGGAACTGAGAAAGTATGATTTCCATCCCGGTGACGGTGACCAGAATGGTTCTTGCAGCAAGGGAGACAGACAATGACCAGGCCTATGACAACAACCATGGAAATCCCGGTCGCCGACGGTGAGTCGGAGCGCTATACGGTGCGCATGGGTCCGCAGCATCCCGCTACCCACGGCGTTTTGCGGGTGGACCTGGAACTGGACGGTGAAACCATCATGAAATGCACTCCGCACGTGGGCTACCTCCACCGGGGTTTCGACAAGCTGGCCGAACACCGCACCTACGCCCAGGCCCTGATCCTCACCGACCGTCTCGACTATATCGCGGCCATGGCCAACAATGTGGGCTACTGTGTCGCGGTGGAGCAGCTGCTCGACATCCCGGTCCCGCTGCGGGCCAAGTACATCCGCACCATGGTCTGCGAGATGTCGCGTATCTGCTCCCACCTCCTCTGGCTTGCCACCCATGCCCTGGATATCGGGGCCATGACCGTGTTCCTCTGGTGTTTCCGCGAGCGGGAGATCCTGCTGGAACTCTTCGAGGAACTCTGTGGCGCCAGGTTGACTTTTTCCTACCCTCGCCTGGGTGGCGTCCGCCAGGACGTCACCCCCCATTTCATGGAGAAGCTGCAGCGATTCGTCAACGAATTCCCGGGTCGAATAGAGGAGTATGAAACCCTTATCGACAAGAACCGGATCTGGCTCAAGCGAACCGTGGGCGTGGGCGTGGTCTCCGGCGAAAAGGCCCTGGAACTCGGCCTCACGGGGGCCAGCCTCCGGGGATCGGGCATCGATTATGACATCCGCAAGCACCGGCCCTACGATGCCTACGACCTGGTGGAGTTCGAGGTACCCCTCGGTACGGACGGCGATATCTACGCCCGCTACCGGTGCCGGATGGAGGAGATGCGCCAGTCCAACCGAATCCTCCAGCAGTGCCTGGACCAGCTGGTGCCCGGACCCATTGTCAGCGAGGAGGCGCCCGACCTGGTCATGCCTCTTCAGGGACACCGCAAGCAGGAAGCCGGCGCCACCCGCTTCGGTACCGGTCTGGTCAGGCTGCTTGACGAGTACGACCAGTTTCCGGTGGGAGATCTCTACGTCTCCACCGAGGTGCCCAAGGGTGAACTTGGATTTTACTTTATCAGCGACGGCAGCGGCAGGCCATACCGCATGCACATACGCTCACCCTCCTTCATCCATGTCGGTGCGCTGCCGACTATCACCGAGGGAGGACTCATAGCCGATCTCATTGCCAATATCGGAACCCTGGACGTGGTTCTCGGCGAGTGCGACAGGTAAAAGGTTTACGGTCCATGCAGCACTTCTCCTACCTGCAAACCACCCGTGTCCCGCTATATGGACCGTAAACCCGATACCTTATCAAGTGTGTCGAAGACAGACGAAAGGATAAAGAAGAATGCAGATCCTGATAATACTCATAGAAATACTGGTCCTGTTTGCCATCGTCATGCTGCACGTGGCCTATGCCACCTATTTCGAGCGCAAGATCATCGGTCACATGCAGGTGCGGATGGGACCGATGCGGGTGGGCTGGCACGGTCTGCTCCAACCCATTGCCGATGGTATCAAGAGCTTTTTCAAGGAAGATATCATCCCGGAGCAGGCGGACCGGGTCACCTTTCTCGGGGCCCCGATCATCTGCCTGGTGGCGATGATGACCTCGCTGGCGGTTCTGCCGTTTGCCCGCGGCTGGGTGATTGCCGATATCAACATCGGTCTGCTGCTGGTCTTTGCCATGAGTTCTCTGGCCAGTTACGGGGTGGTGCTCGCCGGCTGGGCCTCCAACTCCAAGTTCACCTTCCTGGGCGGCCTGCGTTCCATGGCCCAGGTGATCAGCTATGAAATCGCCATGGGCATGAGCCTTGTGGGAGTGATGATGCTGTCAGGCACCCTGAACCTGAGCAAGATCGTCGAGGCCCAGGGCGATTCTTTCTGGGGTATGTACCTCTTTCCGCAGATCATCGGCTTCTTTGTCTTCTTCATCGCCATGCTGGCGGAGACCAACCGGGTCCCCTTTGACCTGCCGGAGGCGGAAACCGAACTGGTGTCGGGCTACTGTACGGAATATTCGGGCATGCGCTATGCCATGTTCTTCATGGCCGAGTACATCGGCATGATGGTCATGGCCTCCATCGGTACCATCTGTTTTCTCGGGGGCTGGAACGGACCGTTCACCGTCTCGATTTTCCCGCCCTTCTGGTTCGTGGCCAAGGTGTACATTTTCATGTTTCTCTTCATCTGGATCCGGGCCACCATGCCCCGGTACCGGTATGACCAGCTGATGGAGCTGGGATGGAAGGTGCTCATCCCCCTGGCCCTGGCAAACATTGTACTCACCGGCATCGTCAAGGCCTTCACCGGCTGATCCGGAGGTATCCATGCGCGTACAGTATGATCTGAAAAAAAGTCTCTTTGAAACCGTCTTCCTGACCGAACTGGCCAGGGGCATGATGCTGACCCTGAAACGGCTCTTCTCCAAGCCGATCACCAGGCAGTATCCGGACGAGAAGCCGCCTGTGGCCCTGGGGTTCCGCGGCCAGCACGCCCTGGTCCGTGATCCCCGGACCGGCGGTTCCAAGTGTGTGGCCTGCATGCGGTGCGCCACTGTCTGTCCGTCGCGCTGCATCCATATCCGTTTCCACGAGGAAGACGGCCGCCGGGTGGTGGACAGCTACGATATCGAAGCCCTGCGCTGTGTCTACTGCGGGTACTGCGAGGAAGTGTGCCCGGTCAACGCCCTGGTGCTGACCGAGGTGTTTGATTACTGCGAATATGACAGGGAATCCCTGTTTTTCACCAAGGAGGATCTGCTGGCCAACTGGGACAGGTTCCTGGAAGACAGCGGACACCGGGAAGAGACCTATGTCAATCCGTTCTGGCGTCCACGGGGACTGCCCGAATCCATGCTGCCGGCCGGCAAGCGCCTCAAGGTGCCGGACAGCTGGACAGAGGATGGACAGGTCGTGGGAACCCGTTACAGGAGGAGTTAGAAACCATGTTCATGCAGCTCTTCTTTCTATACTGTGCTGTGATGATCCTGGGATGCGGCCTGCTGGCCGTGACCATGAAGAACCCGGTCCACTGCCTGCTCATGGTCCTGGTCCTGTTCTTCCACATGGCTGCGGTCTACCTGACGCTCAGTGCCGAGTTTCTCGCTGCGGTCCAGGTCATCGTTTATGCCGGCGCCATCCTGGTCCTCTATCTCTTTGTCCTCTTCCTGGTCTCGGTCCGGGAGGAACTGACCGTGGAACGGTTTGTTGATTCGGCCTTTTTCGGCCGTACCATAGCCGGCGGCCTTGCCGTGATCCTGGTGGGGATGCTGCCCGCCTTCACCCTGGGTGCCAGGGGACTGTGGCCCCTGGAGCGGGTCATCGAGGCGACCCACACCAAGGCTCTGGCCATGGAACTCTACACCACCAACATCCTGCCCTTTGAGATCGCCGGCCTGATCCTGCTCATCGCGGTCATCGGCGGGTTGACCCTGGCAAGAAAAAACGGCGTGAACCACAACCGGAACGACGCTGCAGACAGCGTGACAGACGACTCGGCCAAGGAGGTGACCCGGTGATTCCTTTGAGCTGGTACATGACGCTCTCGGCCCTGCTTTTCGCCATTGGCGTTCTGGGCTTCCTGACCCGGCGTAACATCATCATCATGTTTCTGTCCATCGAACTGATGCTCAACGCGGTCAACCTGAACCTGGTGGCCCTGAGCCGTTATCTGGACTCCATGCAGGGCCAGGTGTTCACCTTTTTCATTATTACCGTTGCCGCTGCCGAAGCAGCCATTGGCCTGGGTATAGCTATTTCACTCTTTCGCAACCGGCGCACAGTCTACGTGGATGGTGCCAATCAGTTGAAGGGATAATCATGCCAAGTTATCTGCTCCTCATACCGTTTCTGCCGCTTGCCTCGTTTGTCGTCACCTTTCTCTTTGGCAAACGGATGGGCGTACGATGTCACTGGATACCGATCCTCACCGTGCTGACCTCGTTTGTCTGCGCACTCAAGGCCCTTTTCATGGTCAAGTCCGGGACCATCATCGACCATGACATCTACACCTGGATCAGTTCCGGCAGCCTCAAGGTGTCGGTGGGCTTTCTGGTCGACCAGCTCACCGTGGTCATGCTCATCGTAGTCACCAGCGTCAGCTCGCTGGTCCATATCTACTCGGCCGGCTACATGAAAGGCGAGGACGGCTACTACCGGTTTTACTCCTACCTGAGCCTGTTCACCTTTTCCATGCTCATGCTGGTACTTGGCAACAACTTCCTCCAGCTCTTCTTCGGCTGGGAGGCGGTGGGTCTGTCCTCCTACCTGCTCATCGGTTTTTACTATGAAAAGGTCTCTGCGGCGGACGCAGGAAAAAAAGCTTTTATTGTCAACCGGTTCGGTGACTTTGGATTCAGCCTGGGACTGTTCCTTCTCTTTCTCAGCTTCGACACCCTCCATTACGGTGCGATCTTCTCCCAGGCTGAATCCATTGTTGGCGAAACGTTTTCCATCTTCGGCATGCAGTTCGACCTGCCGACCACCATCGCCCTGCTGCTCTTCTGCGGGGCCATCGGCAAGTCGGCCCAGCTGCCGCTCCATGTGTGGCTGCCCGATGCCATGGAAGGCCCGACCCCGGTCTCGGCCCTGATCCACGCCGCCACCATGGTCACCGCCGGTGTCTTTCTGGTGGCCCGCTGCAACCCGCTTTTCGAGCTCTCAACCTTTGCCCTGAACGTGGTCACCATCGTTGGCACCATCACCTGTCTGTTCGCGGCCACCATTGCCCTGGTGCAGACCGACATCAAGCGGGTGGTCGCCTACTCCACGGTGAGCCAGCTGGCCTACATGTTCATCGGCTGCGGCGTGGGGGCCTACTCGGCCGGAGTCTTCCACCTGTTCACCCATGCCTTCTTCAAGGCGCTCCTCTTCCTGGGCTGCGGATCGATCATCATCGCCATGCACCATGAACAGGACGTCAAGTACATGGGCGGTCTCAAAAAGTACATGCCGATCACCTACTGGACCTTTCTCCTGGCCTCGCTCTCCATCTCCGGCGTACCGGGACTGGCCGGATTCTTCAGCAAGGACGAGATCCTGACCATGGCCTTTGCCTCTCACATCGGGGCCGGAAAATTCGCCTGGTTCATCGGCACCTTTGTTGCCTTCCTTACCGCCTTCTACTCCTTCAGGCTTTTCTTTCTCATCTTCCACGGAGAATTCCGCGGCACCGAAGAGCAGAAGGCGCACCTGCACGAGACACCGCTGGTCATGACCGGGCCACTGATGATACTGGCCGTGGGCGCGGTCGCAGCTGGCTGGCTGGGTATCCCGGCCATCCTCGGCGGCCATAACAGGTGGGCCCATTTCCTGGCCCCGGTTCTGGGCCATCCCGAGGTGCATCTCTCCACCTATGGTGAGTCCCTGCTCATGGGGTCGTCCATCCTGGCCGGTGGCACCGGTATCTTCCTGGCCTGGCACATGTACGTCTTCCACCCGGAGATGCCGGCGAAGATAGCCGCCCGCTGGAACCGGTTCTACACCCTGCTCAAGAACAAGTACTACGTGGACGAAATCTACATCAACTACCTGGTGGAGCCGACCAAGGCCTTCAGCAGCAACGTGCTGCTCCGGATCGTTGATCTCGGGATCATCGAAAACATCGTCAACGGCATCCCCCGGGGTATCGGTTTCCTGTCGACAAAGATCCGGAGACTGCAGGACGGGCAGGTCTCCCATTACCTGGCCTGGATGGGTGGCAGCGCCCTGTTCATCGTTGTCTGGATGTTTACCCGGTAGACGGACGTACCCGGGATACGACCGCGGACCCTGGCCCGTGCAACCCAAAACTGAACATATGGAATCTGCATCATGTCAGTACCACTTTTAAGCGCACTCATATTTTTCCCGATCATCGGCAGCCTGTCGCTGCTGTTCGTGCGGCGCGAAAACAGCCACACCATCCGGCTCATGGCGCTGATCGTCAGCCTCATCGAGCTCCTGCTCTCGCTGCCTTTGTGGTTTCTGTTCGACAAGTCCACGTACAGGATGCAGTTTACGGAATTCCACCCGTGGATCTCCGCCTTCAACATCAACTACCACCTGGGCATCGACGGAATTTCGATCCTCTTCATCCTCCTTTCGACTCTGATCACCACCCTGTCCATCCTGGTATCCTGGAACTCCATCCAGGAAAAGGTCAAGGAGTTCTTTATCTCCCTGCTGTTCCTGGAAGGGGCGATGATCGGCGTCTTCTGCGCCCTGGACTTTTTCCTCTTCTATATCTTCTGGGAGGCCATGCTGATCCCCATGTTCCTGATCATCGGAATCTGGGGCGGTCCCAAGCGACTCTATGCCACGGTCAAATTCTTTCTCTACACCCTGATCGGGTCCCTGCTGATGCTGATCGGCATCATCACCCTGTACCGGGCCGGTGGCAACACCTTCAACATCCTGGAACTGGCCGGCCAGAGCTACCCCCTCAAGCTGCAGATGATCCTCTTCTGGGCCTTTTTCGCTGCCTTCGCGGTCAAGGTGCCCATGTGGCCGGTCCATACCTGGCTGCCTGACGCCCACACCGAGGCCCCGGCCGCCGGATCGGTCATCCTGGCCGGGATCCTGATCAAGATGGGGGCCTACGGGTTTCTGCGCTTCTCCATGCCCATTCTGCCTGAAGCCACCAAGGCGATGATGATCCCCATGGTGATCCTCTCCCTGATCGGCATCATCTACGGCGCCATCATCTGCGTGGCCCAGACCGACCTCAAGCGACTCATCGCCTACTCCTCGGTGAGCCACATGGGCTTTGTCACGCTCGGTCTCTATTCACTGAACACCCAGAGCATGGAGGGCGGCATCCTCCAGATGATCAATCACGGGGTGGTCACCGGAGCCATGTTCCTGGCCATCGGTATGATCTATGAACGAACCCATACCCGGGCCATTGCCGATTACGGCGGACTGGCCACCACCATGCCGGTCTTTGCCTCCTTTTTCCTGCTCTTTACCCTGGCCTCGGTAGGATTACCCGGAACCAACGGCTTCATCGGCGAATTTCTCATCCTGCTGGGCGGGTTCCTCAACCGGCCGTGGGCCGCCTTTTTCGCCGCCACCGGGCTGATCCTGGGGGCATGGTACATGCTGTGGCTCTACCAGCGGATCTTTTTCAATCCTGTCAATGACAAGGTTGTCGGCCTGCCGGAAATGACCGGCCGGGAAATAGCCACCCTGGTCCCCATGGTGGTGCTCATCTTCTGGATCGGGCTCTACCCGAATTCCATGCTCAGCTTCATGCATGTGTCGGTGGCCCACCTGCTCGACCAGGTGCACGGCACCACCACGGTGGCTGACGCGGTGGAAACGGTCCGCCAGCTGGCGATGTAGGGAAGAGGCAGGATGTTAGAAACTTTTTTTACTGGCTGAGGAATAACGTATCATGACGCAAACAGTTGTCACCTGGGCTGCTTTTGAACCGGTCCTGCCGGAAATGCTGCTGGTGGGGGTCGGAATCGGGCTGGTCTTCATGGACCTGTTTTTCAGGAAACAGCGGGAGCTTCTGCCCTGGCTGACCATTCTCGGCAGCCTCACTGTGCTGGGCATGGTGCTGGGAGAGCGGTACACCAGCGGCTTTGGCGGGATGTTTCTCACTGACTCCTATGGCGTTTTTTTCAAGGTAATCTGCCTGATGGGGCTGATCATGACCGCCCTGATGAGCGAGCACCATAACCGGGTCCAGGGCCTTCACCAGGGCGAGTACTACAGCCTGATGGTTTTTTCCGCCGTGGGCATGATGATCATGGCCTCGGCCGGCGACCTGATGGTCCTCTATCTGGGACTGGAGCTGATGGCCCTGTCGGTCTACTGCCTGGTGGGTATGCTCAAGGGGGACCAGCGGGCCAGCGAGGCAGCGGTGAAATATTTTCTCATGGGCGGCTTTGCCTCGGCGATCCTGCTCTACGGTATGTCCCTGCTCTACGGGTTGACCGGAACCACCAGTATCACGGGAATCGCCAGCTATATCAACGATACCGGCCTGATCGCCAATCCGGTCCTTCTCGGCGCCCTTGGTCTGCTGATCGTCGGCTTCTGTTTCAAGACCGCAGTGGCCCCATTCCATTTCTGGACCCCGGATGTGTACGAGGGGGCCCCGACGACGGTGACCGCCTTCATGTCGGTGGGACCCAAGGCGGCCGGGTTTGCCGTCTTCGGCCGGGTCCTCGTCCAGGGTTTTCCGGAACTGCACGGCCAGTGGGGTACCCTGCTCGCCTTTCTCGCCCTGCTGACCATGGCAGTGGGAAATATCACAGCCCTGTCCCAGACCTCGATCAAGCGGATGCTGGCCTACTCGGCCATTGCCCATGCCGGTTACGCCCTGCTCGGAGTCCTGGCCGGTACCCCGGAGGGTCTGTCCGCTACCATGAATTACCTGCTCATCTACGGCTTCATGAACATGGGCGCCTTTGCCATCCTGGTCCTGCTGGCCGGCAAGGATAACCGGCGGGAATCGCTCGACGATTACCGGGGTCTTGCCAGGAGCAATCCCCTGGCCGCCATGCTGATGCTCATCTTCATGTTTTCTCTCACCGGTATTCCGCCCATGGCAGGATTCATCGGCAAGTTCTATCTCATCAAGGCGGCGCTGGGCGCCGGCTACACCGGGACGGTCATAGGCGCCGTCATCTTCAGCACCATCTCGGCCTACTATTACCTGCGGGTGGTGCGTTACATGTACATGAGTGACCCGCAGGGGACACTCGAACTCAGCTATTCTCCGGGTATCTCAGCCGTACTCGGGTTGGCACTGCTTGGGGTTATAGGTCTTGGCCTGGCCCCTGGCACAGTGATTGGCCGGGCAGCGATGTCGCTGCTTGGTCAATAGGGATGTGGATGCGTCTTGCCAGCGAGTCCACCTCTCCTTTTCCTTCTTGGGGAGCGGCCAGCCATAGGGGCTGGCCGCATTTTTTGAAACAGGGAGTGAGGAACCGGAAACGGTTCAGACAGGGCACAACAGACACCGCCAGACGCGGTGGTACGGGCGAAGGGGAGCTCAGACCTGCCCCGGTACTGACCGGCGGATATGGGCCAGCATAGTTTCCACCACCTTCCCGGCATCCATGGTCGAGGAATCGATCACCACCGCATCAGGGGCCGGTTTCAGGGGCGCTATGGGCCGTTCCCGGTCGTCGCGGTCCCGCTGGATTATCTGTTCAAGGATCTCCTTTTCATCGACCTCCACCCCCCGGGCTCTGAGCTGACCGATACGCCGCCTGGCCCGCTCTTCGGGGCTGGCATCAAGAAAGAACTTCCAGGCCGCATCGGGAAAGACTACGGTCCCGGTATCCCGTCCTTCGGCGACAACCTTTCCCTGGCGGCCGATCTCCTGCTGCATGCGGGTCAGTCTGTCCCGTACCGGCCGCAGGGCCGAAACCGTCGAGGCCAGCATCCCGGTTTCCGGGCTGCGCAGTTCCAGCCCCAGTTCTTCGCCGTTGATCAGAACCCGCACATCCCCGTCCTCTTCGTCCGGAGGCAGGAGCTGGATATCCAGGGTATCGAGTAACCGGGCCACCGGTTCTTCGTCCCGGACATCCACCCCGGCCCGCTTGCAGGCCAGGGCCACGGCCCGATACATGGCGCCGGTGTCGAGGTAGGTGTAGCCCAGTCGGGAGGCCAGCAGGCGACTGACCGTGGATTTGCCGACCCCGGAAGGGCCGTCGATGGTGACGACCTCCAGTTTCCGCTCAGCCTGCGACATAGCCAAGCTCCTTGAGAGATTTGGCCAGTGCAGCGACAAAACGGTGGTTTTCCGCCTCGGTACCCACGGTGATACGGATGAAATCAGGAAAACCGTAGGCCTTCATGGAACGGACAATTACCCCCTGGCGAAGCATGGACTCGTAGAGAACGGTCGCATCACCGCGCACATCGATGAGAAAAAAATTGGTATGCGAGGGGTAGGCCCGACAGCCGAGCTCCTCCACCTGCTCACTGAGCCATTGCCGTCCCTCCCTGGTCCCGTTCAGAGTTTTTTCGTAATGGGCCGTGTCCTTGAGGGCGGCCAGGGCCCCCACCTGTCCGGGCAGGTTGATATTGAACGGCTGGCGGACCCGGTGGAGCAACTCGGCAATGTCCCGGTGCATTATCCCGAATCCCACCCGCAGCCCGGCCAGGCCAAAGGCCTTGCTGAAGGTCCTAAGCGCCACCACTGCCGGGATACCATCGGGCTTTCGGATACGGGAAAGGACGTCTATCCGCTCGGCGGGATCGACAAAATCCACGTAGGCCTCGTCCAGGACCACTATCACGGTCTCGGGCAGGCTGCGGAGAAAATCTTCAAAACGTTCCGGGGAAATCAACGTGCCGCAGGGATTGTTGGGGTTATCGAGAAAGATGAGCCGGGTACGCTCCGACACTGCCCGGCTTATGGTCTCCAGATCATGGGTCATGTCCCGCAGGGGTATGACCGTGTTCTCCCCGCCCCGAACCTGGACAAACTTCTGGTACATGAGAAATGAGGGATGACTGGTGATCACCTCGTCCCCGGCCTGGACAAAGGCCTTGACCAGGAACTCAATCACCTCGTTGGAGCCGTTGCCAAGAACGATCTCTTCCGGCGCGCAACCCACCCAGTCGGCCACGGCCCTGGTCAGGTAATAGCTGGACCCGTCGGGATAGCGGTGCAGTCCGGTGAGGCAGCCCTGGATCGCCTCCACGGCCAGGGGTGAAGGGCCCCAGGGGTTTTCGTTGGAGGCCAGCTTGATGGAATCGGTTATCCCATATTCCCGTTCCAGCTCGTCCAGGGGCTTTCCGGGGGGATAGGGAACGATGGCTTTAATATTATCTGCGACGTGGAGTTTCATGCAAAATCGTTTTTCAAGATTGAAAGGCAGCAGGGCATTGCAAAGATCCCCGGCAATTTAATCAGCTTGTTTCTAACCAGCATAACTGGACCAGGTAAGCGACCGAAGGGAGACTCCGGGTTTCGGCACTGGTCCAGCCACAACAGATAGTGAAGACTTCGACCCATGAAAATCAACCTGCAATTACTTAAGGTTGTGGCGATTTTCGGATAAACCACGAAGGACACGAAGAAAAAATAACTTCGTGTCCTTCGTGTTGATATGATCTGTCAAGCCAATACCATTGATTGACAGGTCTATAACTGTGGCTTTTTCTCCCTGACTCCGGCCCGCTGTTCCAGGTTCCAGGCCGCCCGGAGCAGTACTTCCTCGTTGAAATGGGCCGCCTGCATCTGGATACCGATGGGTAATCCGTCGCTGGAAAATCCCGCCGGGACCGAGATCCCGGGAACTCCGGCCAGATTGGCGGAGATGGTCAAAATATCCGAGAGGTAGTGGGCCAGAGGATCATCGCTCTTATAGCCAATCTTCCAGGCCGGTGTCGGGGTAACCGGTGAAACCACCAGGTCGCAGCTGGAAAAGACTTTCTGGTAATCCTCCATGATCAGTGTTCTGACCTGGGAGGCCTTTTTGTAATAGGCATCATAGTAGCCGGCCGAGAGGGCGTAGGTTCCGATCAGAATGCGGCGCTTGACTTCATCGCCGAATCCTTCGGAACGGCTGCGGCAGTACATATCGATGAGGGAATCCGCCTCCATGTTGCGGTAGCCGTACCGGACCCCGTCGAAGCGGGCCAGGTTGGAGCTGGCCTCGGCCGGGGCGATCAGGTAGTAGACAGCCACACAGTACTGGGTATGGGGCAGCGAGACCTCGACGATCTCAGCCCCGGCCTCCCGGAGCATGTCGATACCGGCCCGGACCGTCTTTTCCACCTCAGGGTCCAGCCCTGCGCCGAAATATTCCACCGGCACACCGATCCGGATTCCCCCGAGTCCATCCTTGAGACTGGCGGTATAGTCGGGTACCGGACGGTTGACCGAGGTGGAGTCCCGGGGGTCGTAGCCGCTGATCACGTTCATCAGCAGGGCGCAATCGGCCACATCCCGGGCCAGGGGACCGACCTGGTCCAGGGAGGAGGCAAAGGCCACCAGCCCGAAACGGGATACCCGGCCATAGGTGGGCTTCATTCCGACCACCGAACAGAGCGAGGCCGGCTGGCGGATGGAGCCGCCGGTATCCGAACCCAGCGAGGCCAGACACTCTCCCGCGGCCACCGAGGCGGCCGATCCACCACTGGACCCTCCAGCCACATAGCCAGGTTTCCAGGGGTTCTCCGGGACCTTGAAGGCGCAGTTCTCACTGGTGGAGCCCATGGCGAACTCATCCATGGCCACCTTGCCAAGCAGCACCGCCCCTTCCTCTTTCAGGCGCCTGATTACGGTGGCGTCATAGGGCGGAATGAAATTCTCCAGCATCCTGGAGCCGCAGGTGGTGGGCAACCCCTCAGTGCAGAGCACATCCTTGATGGAAAGGGGCAGACCGCAAAGGGCCCCTGCCCTCCCCTCCCTGCGTTCGCTGTCCGCCTCGGCGGCCCGGGCCAGAGCCCCGTCCCGGTCCAGATGCAGATAGGCCTTGACCCGGTCCTCCACCGCATCGATCCGCTCAAGCAGAGCCTCGGTGAGTTGCAGGGCTGTTATATCACCCTGTTCCAGCAGTTTCCTGGCCTGGAGCAGAGTCAGTGCATGTAGTTCCATAATCTATCCGGATTGAACTTTTTTTGAAAACAACTAACTGATGATCCTGGGTACGACAAAGGACTCGCCATTATCCCGGGGCGCATTGGCCAGGGCCTTTTCCCGGGGCAGGGAGGGCTTGATCTCATCGTCGCGAAAGGCGTTGACCAGCTGCTGGGTATGGGTGGTGGGAACCACGCTCCCGGTATCCAGCTCATCGAGCTTGGCCACGTAGCCAAGGATGGAGTCAAGTTGCCGGGTCACGCGCTCCATCTCCGCATCGGACAGCTCCAGCCGTGCAAGCCGGGCCACCTTTTCCACTTCCTGTTTTGTTATATTCATGGCATCAAACAGCACATCTCGGGTTTCAGGTGCCACAGCACCCGGTAACTGATGGTCGTATACCACCTGATTCAGATTACTGTTTATACAGCGACTGGGCAGAAAGGACAACCTCGGCAAACTCTTCGACCAGTTCCGGATCAAACTGGGTTCCGGCACAGTTTCGAAGTTCAGCCACGGCTTCCACCCGGGTGAGATTGCGACGGTAGTTTCGGCGTGAGGTCATGGCATCGTAGCTGTCGGCAATGGTGATGATCCGGGTGAGGATATCGAGATCGTTTTCACCTATACCATCGGGATAGCCCTTGCCGTCGAGACGCTCATGGTGGTGTCTGATGATATGGCGTTCCCGCTCCATGAAGGTGAGCGGTTCGATGATACTGGCCCCCACTTCCGGATGCTTGCGGATAAGTTCCCATTCCTCGGCCGTGAGACTGCCCGGCTTCTGGATACAGGAGAGATCGATGACCAGCTTGCCGATATCATGGAACTGGGAGGCCCGCCGGAGAATCACGTACTCCTCCTCGGGGAGCTGTATCTTTTCCGCCAGCATCATCGAGTATTCGGTTACCCGGCGGGTATGCCCGGCCGTATACTCGTCCTTCTCTTCCATGGCGGCCTGGAGACTGGACATGATCTGGACGGTGGCGTTTTCCAGGTGATGGCTGTACTTCTCAAGGAGAATATTCTTTTCCGCCAGTTCCCTTGTCTTGTCACGGACCTCCTCTTCCAGGCTCTGGCGGTAGATTTTTTCCTGGCGGACATAGTTGCGCTTTTCGATGGCCCGGCGGATCTTGACGTGGAACAGTTCCAGGTCTTCGATGGGTTTGGTCATGAAGTCATAGGCCCCCAGGTTGATGGCCTTGACCGCATAATCCATGGAACCGGCCCCGGTCAGGAAAAGGACCGGTATATCGAGCTTTTTATTGTTGATTCCCTCCAGGGTTTCAAAACCGTCCATATCCGGCATATTGATGTCGAGCAAAATGACGTCAAAGTCGTCGTTGACCTTTTCAAGAACCTCGCGGCCGGATGAAACGGCTATCACTTCATGGTTGAACATGAGCAGGATCTTCTCCACCGCCATACGGACAAGATCATCGTCATCAGCTATGAGAATTTTGGAACCCATTTTTGTCGGTCACTTCATGTAAGAGTTCATCAGGATCAGAATACCGGTACATCTCCGGGGTGTGGATAAACCGAAGTCCGTCATCCAGACACGAACCGGTTCGAGAACATGATTGCTCGAAAAAAACGTTTTTTTTCACCTGAATCCAAGCGTGACGCACTTGCAACAGGTGTAGCGACTTTCAACACCTGCTACGTGCAGTGTCGCATAAATTTGTCCCGGTGCAAAACAAAAAAACCACCGGTCGGCCTCCCGCTTATATTTTCCAGTATGATCTGGTCACATTCATGGCCTGATCCAGAGAGGCGAGCTGGACCGCCGAACTGGACAGATTCTCGGCCGTGGTCGGATCAAGCCATGGCTTTGCTCCGAGCTGTTCACCGCAAAGCTCCTCAAGGACCGCCAGGGCGCCGTCCCGCATACCCCGCAGATTGTAACCTCCCTCCAGGGTAACCAGCAGCCGGCCTTCGCAGAGTTTTTCAGCCAGGTTGACCATAACCCTGGTCAGGTAGGCAAAACCGGCCGGGGTGACCTTCATGGCTCCCAGGGGGTCGCCATCATAGATATCGAATCCGCAGGAGACAAGGATAAGCTGCGGCTCGAACCTCCGGGCCACCGGTGCTATCAGCTCGTTGAATATGCGGGCATACTCCATATCCCCCTGTCCTCCCGACAGGGGGACGTTAACCGTAAATCCCTCGCCACTCTCCCGGCCAGTCTCCATCACCGCCCCGGTGCCGGGATAATAGGGAAACTGGTGGGTCGAGCAGTACAGAACCCTGTCGGTTTCATAAAAGCTGTGTTGGGTCCCGTTGCCGTGATGGAGATCCCAGTCGACTATAAATATCCGTTCCAGGCCCAGGTTGGCCTGGGCCCAGCGGGCACCAACCGCCACGTTGTTAAACAGGCAAAAGCCCATGGAGCGGTCCTTTTCCGCATGGTGGCCCGGCGGACGAACCAGGCAGAAACCATTATCCATCTCGCCGTCGTGTAGCCGCCTGATACCATCGATCACCGCTCCGGCGGCCAGCATGGCCGCGTCATAGGAACGGGCCGAGGTCTGGGTATCGGCGTCCAGGTAATCGTGACTCCTGCCGGCGGTCTCGGCCACCCGCTCATAGAGCTCCCGATCATGGTTGCGGATAATATCCCCGGCTGTTGCCGGTGCAAACTCGGGATAGAAGAAACGGGAGCCGATCTCGTCCCGATCCAGTTGTTCATAGATGACCCGCAGACGGTCCGGTGATTCTGGATGGCTGATGCCGGGTTCATGTTCCAGAAAGAGATCGTCTCGGTAAACTGCTGTCTTGCGCATGGGATTTAGCTCCTGCATGTAAGAATCCGCTTCTCGGTGACCACCATGTCCATCAGTTGATCATGGGGTTCCACCGGTACCCTGTCCACCACCTGCAGCTCATAGGCAAGCCCTATCCGCTTCGCCCGGGGAGCCTGATGGCAGAGAAACCGGTCATAGAAGCCACCTCCGTAACCAAGCCGCCCTCCCCGACTGTCAAAAACCGAACCAGGCACCAGGACCAGATCAATGGCGGCCGGATCCACACTCTGGCGGACTGCCAGTTCGGGCAGTGGTTCCGGTATCCCACAGTAACCGGGCGTAAGATCCCCGGCCGGATCGGTTATCCGGACCGCGAGCAGTCCCGGCGGCCGGACAATGGTCAGCGGTACGGACACCACCTTGCCCATAGCCAGACATCGGTCGATAAACCCTGTGGTCCGGACCTCGTCACGGAAATTGACATAGGCAAATATGGTTTCTGCCTGGTCAGTTTCGGGCAGGCTGAGAAGATTTTCCATAATGCGGCGACTCTTCTCTTCCTGTTCCTCCGGGCTCTGGGAACGGCGCCGTTCAAGCACCTGCCTGCGCAGCGTCTGTCGATCCGGGCCTGTATGGTTCACAGACATACCTCCTGCCTTTTTCCTTATCCACCAAGTGTACCTTTTTTTGACCGGTGGGAGGACAAAAAAAATCGCGGTACCCTGGAAAACCGGGCACCGCGATCCTGACGTTTTGTAGTGGTTATCAGTATTCCGATCACATGGGTACGATCAGCTTATTGCTGTCCTCGTTCCAGGTAACGACCACATACCACAGGGCCATGACAAGTCCGATAAGAAGCAGGGTCGGTCCGTATCCCATGACATCGGGCAGGTAGACATACTTTCCGAGAACACCGTCGGCCTCGAAATCCATATCCTTGAACCAGGCGGTCATAATGGAGTTGGAGATACCGAAGAAAGGTACCACCAGCCACAGTTTGATCTGCCCTTCACCCACACGCCACAGGGTTCCGGAACCGCAACCACCGGCAAACATGGCACCGAGACCGAAAATAAAACCACCGACAACGCCGCCCCAGCCAAAGGTGCCGCGGACATAGTTCGCGGGATCGAGTACCGGATCGCCATCAAAACGCATGGCCACACCATACTTGAGAACAGCAGCGCCAACGGCAACAATAAAAATGGACAGAGCAACGGATTTCGCCAGGGTACAGTCACCGGTCATATGCGGCTCCCTGAAACCCTGAACCATGCACCAGCGGCCGCGCTGCATGGCATAACCCAGGCCGGCGGATATGATCAGGATACCGGAAAGGGAGTTGATGTAATCGCTGTAGTCATCTCCGTCGAAACTGGTGTAGTTGTAGGCGCCCCAGACCAGAACAGCCAGAGCGATGAGACCGAGGATGAACTGGACCGCCATGGGAAATTCAATGGTCTTGGCACCACCGGATCCCCAGGTTATGTATTCCATTTCCTTGTACAACAACCACAGTCCAAGTACGACACCAAGCACAAGCCCGAGCCACATGGCAAAACCGTTGGCAGCCAGGTTACCGATGGCATTGTACATGCCACCTACATTACAACCGCCTGCCAGGGCTGACCCGATACCCATCAGGATACCGGCTATAACCGCCTTGACCAGCTCACGTATCGGGGGGAAGCGCAGAGCAAACTGACCGCCCAGACAGGCGGAAAGAAAGGCACCACCGACAAAGCCAAGACCGATGACCGAGCCGGAATTGTACCATATGGACTTGGTAAGCACCCTGCTGCCTTCATCATTAATAAAACCGACGAGTTCCTGCATGTCGGTGTCCGAATACCATCCCACCATGTAGAGTATCCAGTCACCCCAGTTGCGGATGGCGCCAACCGCACCCCAGGGCCTCCACCAGGCCATGATCATGACACTCAGAAAGGCGACAATGATACCTGTGACGGTGGCATTCCACTCATCCTTACAGAGTACCTTATACAACTGCTTGATTTTCTGAGCAAACAAGCTCTCGCTACTCATAAACTCCCCTCCTCTCTGTTCCTTGAATTTCCGATGAAGGCCGAAGCGCTCCGGGAACCTGAAACCCCTTTCAGCTCATCGTTTTTCCGACATGAGATCCTCTCAATATTCTCTTCCTCGCGTAATTCTTTACCGTTGCCCACTATATTTGTCAAGGTCGTTGACCATTCAGGCGGCAAAGAGCCACTTTTTTATTTAATTTTCTTTAAAGGAATTAATACGTTAAGGCCAATTACAATTTTGAATCACGATTCAATTATAACTTGACAGACAAAGTGGTTTTCTGTATACAAAGCAATGCCGTATTATCTCTGCAGTCTTTCCGGGGAACAGCATACGGCAATTCAATGAAAACATTCCTGTTTTCATCCCTTTCATCATTATTTCTTAGGTAGGAGGATCAAATGAGTGATTTCAAAGTAGCTCCTGATGGACTGGAGGTAGCAGCAGTACTGGATGCCAAGGGCCTGAGCTGTCCCATGCCCCTGCTTCGCACTAAGAAGGAAATCGGCAAACTGAAGTCCGGGGAAATTCTGCAGGTCGATGGTACCGATCCAGGTTCCCGTAACGACATACCTGGCTGGTGTGAGCGTGCGGGCCACGAGTATCTGGGCGAGAAGGAAGAGTCCGGCTACATCAGCTTCTTTATCAAAAAAGGCTGATTCCTTACGCTGTTAACTTCACCCAAGGAGGAAAAAGCCAATGGCTGCTGACCCGAATAAACTCGGTATATTTGTTACCTCTCCGCAGAATATGCGGCATATTCTCGGCCTCACCAAGGCTGCAAAACGTGCCGGAAAGAAGGTTATGGTATTTTTTACCTACAAATCCATCCATCTGACCAAGAGCCCTGAATTTGTCGAACTTTCCGAACTCATCGATGTAGAGGATCTTGCAATCTGCGCTGACAGCTACACCTGTGAGGGCTATGACACGGTCAAAGATATTCCCCGTGGTCTCATCGACAAGCAGATGCGTACGCAGGCCTTCCATGGCGCCATTCTTGAAGAATGCGGCAAGTACATCGTAATGTAAGGAGAGAACAATGGAATCTTTGAAAGTATACATCCTGATTGCCAACCGGACCTACAACGACGGCATCCGTTCCGGACTGGGTCTTGCGGTTGAAAATCATTATGCCTATCCGGTTGTCATGAATGGTGAGTTCCCAACCATGTCCGAGTACATGTCCGAGAATATCGCCTGGATCTATGATATGGAAGGCGAAGTCCTGACCTGCGGTGCCCCTGCTCCTGAAAACCTGCCCGAGGGTGTGGAGTTCAAGGAAGTAAGCCTTGAGGAGCTTGGAGAGAGAATGCGGGAAGCCGATGTAATCATTCCCTACGGCCTGCCCAAGCAAACCAACGAACCGCCGCCAGCCTGTGCTGAATAGGAAAGGAGACCAGCCATGAGTGATGAAGCAAAAATGAAGATCCTGCAGGTATACCGGTCCGAGCCCAATGACGATGTCAAAAAGCTGGTTGAGATCCTCAACCGCGACCGGGACGCCGATGAGTTCAAACTCTATATTGATAATCCCAATTACGATATCCTGGTACAGAAGATTTTTGCCGCAGATAAAACCGTCTGCTGGTGGTAATCTACCAGAGAAACAGATGTTGTATGCAGAAAAAACCTCTGTCCAGGCGGCAGGGGTTTTTTTGTGTCATTCTTCGATCATGAAAAGGCCCGGGCAGTGGGCCTGATCCCCTCCTTTTTTACCCCTGCCTATTCCTGCTACTCACATTCCTGCAGAGCAGTGATGACCCGGTCGTGAAACCAGGGTCTGAACTGCCTGATCTTTTCGTTTTTCCTCGAAGGATGCACCCTGTTGGTGAGCAGGACGATAATCGACTCCTTTTCCGGATCTATCCAGAAGGAGGTTCCTGTATAGCCCAGGTGTCCCACACTGGCCGGTGAAAGGAATCTTCCCCCGGAGGATCCTCCCGGGGTCGGGGTGTCAAAACCAAGACACCAGGTAGTCTCCTGCCCTGCCCTGCTCAAGGCCTCCCGCAACAGATCAGGAGCAAAGGGCAACACCCTGGCCTGGCCGCACCAGTGACTCAGAATTGCCATACATAGCCCCAACACCCCCTGACGGTTCCGAAGAGACCGGCATGCCCACTGACCCCACCCATGAGGTAGCAATGCTCGTCATGGACCTCTCCCCGCAGCACCCTGCCCCGCCAGAGACATTTTTCTGTCGAGGCAAAGCGGCCGCTGTCCTCCGTTCGGAATGGACCGGGCCGGAAAAAGAGAACTCTTTCCAGACCCAGAGGACTGCTCAGCCTTTTCCGGAAGAAGTTATCCAGGGAGCTGGAACTGCACTGTTCAACCACTTCGCCAAGGAGCATGAAGCCAAGATCAGAGTAGCAAAAATCCTGTCCTGGAGGATGGAGGAGCGGTTCATTGGCAACCAGGCGCAACAGCCTTTCTCGCCCCTCCCGGCTGCAGTACGGTCTGAAACCTTTGAAAAAGGGTTTATACGGAGCCATTCCTGAACAATGGGATACCAGATACCTCAGGGGTATATCTTTTTTATCAGCCGGTATTCTGGCCCCCAGATGGTCGCCAAGCAAAGTATCCCAGGTAGTCTTCTGTTCGCCGATGAGTGTGAGTAGACTCAGGGTGATAACCAGTGGTTTGGTCAGCGAGGCCAGATCAAAAACCGTGTTCTGATCTACCTCTTGCTCCCTCTCTCCATATCCCGTTGAACCAGCCCAGGAAAATACCTTTATATTTCCAGAAGTTAATCTCCTGAAAATCCCGGCAGCCGCTCCGGGAAACACTCCATCGGCAACACCACGTTCAAGCAGCTGTTTCAACAGGCTGGTAAGTTGTCTATCTGGTCGATTTTCCATTTTTTTAAAAATGTTAAAAAGTTGTAAAAAAGGGTGTTTTCTGCTATAATATTCCCATTATGGAAAAACATGTGCAAAATTGTGTGTACAGCCTGTTCAAACCTATGTTGAAAACTTGTACAAAGAGAGGAAAAACCGGTTATACACAAAATGCCAAGAAAGTATCCATACGATGCTGTTAAAATAAATTTATAATGATTTTAACATGTTAAACACTATATCCACAAACTAACACCCCTAATAGAAACAACAAGGTTTTTAATATAATCAAGGAATTTATTATGGCGTTTCATTTTAACATCTCCCGGACAGATCTCCTCAGGGCCATCGGCGCCCAGCAGAACATCACGAGCAAGAAAGGTACGCTGGCCATTTTGTCCAACGTTCTGCTCAAGGTGGAGCAGAACCGCATCATCTTCACCGGCACCGACCTGGAAATAGGACTCAAACAGACCGTCCCTGCCGAAGTGTTCGAGGAAGGAGTACTGACCCTGCCGGCTAAAAAACTCTTTGAAATAACCAGAGAATCTGCCTCTGACACCCTCAGCTTTGTCGAAAAGGAGAACAACTGGGTGGAAATCAGCGCCGGTCCGGCCCGCTATAAACTGGCCGGCATGGTTTCAGATGAATTCCCCGCCTTTCCTGAATTCAATGAAGAGACACTGGTGGACATGGAAGGCGATGTACTCGGTGATCTGATTGACAAGACCATCTTTTCCATAGCCCATGACAAGGAAAATATGTACAGCCTCACCGCCGGACTCCTGGAAAAGGAGGAGGTGGACGGGAAAAAATACCTGAAAATAATCTCCTCGGATGGACATCGGCTCACCATTATGAGCAAGGAGGTTGATGGAGCCACCTTTGACGGTCTGACCCTCAATCCGGTCACTCTTATTCCACGTAAGGGTGTGCAGGAGATGCGTAAATTCTGTGAAGAGAATCCCACCTTCAAGATGGGGATCGAGGAAAAGCAGGCTGTACTGAAAAGTGATGAATCCCTGCTGATCGTCCGGCTTATGGAAGGCGAATTTCCCGATTACCGCGGTATTCTCAATGTGATCAGCCGGGATAATATTATTAATATCAACAGAGTACGATTCCTTGAATCACTCAAGAGAATAAATCTGTTTACCGAGGATATGTTCCATGCCATCAAAATGGAAATACAGGATAATAACCTGGTGCTCACCTCGCAGAATGCGGATTTCGGCTCAGCCAAGGATGAATTTGAAGTAGGCTATGCCGGGGATCCACTCTTTCTGGGTTTCAACTGCCGCTACTTTATCGATACCCTGCAGGTCATGGAAGGCGATATTATCCAGGCCGCCATCAGCTCCGATGAAAGTCCCTGTCTGATAACGTCTCCTGATGACGAAGGGTTTCTGTCCATCATCATGCCGATGAAGCTGTAACCTGCCAGCTGCCCTGAAACAGAACCGGACCCTGTTATCCGTACGGCCCCTCAGAATGCGCCGGCTCCGGATAGTTCTCTGCAAAAAAGTCATATCATTTAGCAGGGAAACACATCGGGTGGAATGTCTGTAACCACGACGTTATTATGCGGAACATAAGAACATTCAGGGAAGAGGACTGGACGTCTGTCTGGCCGATGCTCAGGCAGGTCTTCCGAGCTGGAGAAACCTATGCCCTGCCTCCGGATATATCCGAACAGCAGGCCCGCAGGGTCTGGATAGACGTACCGGTAGAGACCTTTGTTATGACCGGTTCCGGAGGCGAGATTCTGGGGACATACTATCTGAAGGTAAATCATCCCGGTCCCGGTTCCCATGTCTGTAACTGCGGCTATGTTGTGGCCGCAGAGGCCAGGGGACAGGGAGTGGGCAGAGCTCTGGGTAGCCATTCCCTGCGTGAGGCGAAGGAGCGCGGTTTTCGGGCCATGCAGTTCAATCTGGTGGTGTCGACCAACGTGGTTGCCCTACGGTTATGGAAAAAACTGGGTTTTAGGACAATAGGAACAGTACCAGGAGCATTCAATAGTCCAAAGTACGGATATGTTGATGCTTTTGTAATGTATAGAGAATTAACTTAAAAAATGATATAGTTATGAATAACAACAAAGATAAAAAAATATTTAGTGAATATTTTTCAAAAATGAAAACCACGTCGAAAAGTCCGCCTATGGTTAGTTTTTCTGAAATTTTATGGTCATGGATAGGTGCTTTTCTTGGTATTGCTGCAGTATCGTTTATCCATTACAATATTCTTGATAAAACAGATCTTGTCATGGTTATAGGTTCTTTTGGCGCATCTGCAGTTCTCATATATGGTGCCATTAAAAGTCCCTTAGCGCAGCCGAGAAATCTCGTTGGCGGCCATATCATATCAGCGATTATTGGCGTTACCTGTTATAAGCTGTTCCATTCCCAGATGTGGCTGGCATCCTCGCTGGCCGTTGCCACGGCTATTGCCGTCATGCATGCCACCAAGACCCTACATCCTCCCGGCGGCGCCACCTCGCTGATTGCGGTTATCGGGAGCCAGAAGATCCATAACCTGGGCTACCTCTATGCTCTGATGCCGGCAGGACTGGGGGCGCTTATCATGCTCGCAGTCGCCCTGCTGGTAAACAACATACCCAGAAGCCGCAGATATCCTGATTTCTGGGTTTGACAGGAAAACTCATTTTGGTCCGGAAGTAACCCCGGTTGAAACAGGTATTTGTTACAGTTTTTTTATTAAGTTGTACCGTGTTTATATTGAATGGATGACTTGAAAAAGAATTTTTTCAAGGATCCTGTATTTTACATTGGAACTACATAAAGGATTTTATGAACGAGCAACAGAAGTCGTCCTACGGGGCAGAACAGATCAAGGTTCTTGACGGTCTTGAGGCGGTTCGGAAACGGCCTTCCATGTACATAGGCAATACGGCGGAGGAGGGACTGCATCATCTCATCTACGAGGTGGTGGACAACTCCATTGACGAGGCCCTGGCAGGCTACTGCAACCGGATCCGGGTCGTCATCCATGAAGACAACTCCGTTTCGGTGGAAGATAACGGCCGCGGCATTCCGGTGGACATGCATCCCACGGAAAACATGTCGGCCCTGGAACTGGTCATGACCACCCTTCATGCGGGCGGCAAGTTCGACCACTCCACCTACAAGGTCTCAGGCGGTCTGCACGGAGTGGGTGTGTCGGTGGTCAATGCCCTTAGTGAACATGCCATGGCCGAGGTCCGCCGCAACGGCAAGATTTACCGCCAGACGTATGAAAAAGGTATGCGTACCAGTGATCTCGAAGTGGTGGGTGAATCCGAGAAGACCGGTACCAAGATCGTTTTCAAGCCCGATCCGGAGATCTTTACCGAGACCACGGTCTTCAAGTACGAGATTGTCCGCAACCGGCTGCGGGAACTGGCCTTTTTGAACCGTGGCGTCCGCATCTATCTCAAGGATGAACGGTCCGGTGCCGAGGACAAGTTTCACTTCGAGGGCGGGATCGTCTCCTATGTGGAGCATCTCAACCGCAAACGGACCCCGATCCATCCGGAACCTATCTTTATTTCCGGTGAAAAGGATCAGGTCCAGGTGGAGATCTGTTTCCAGTATTTCGACGGTTATTCAGAACGCCTCTTCTCCTTTGTCAATAACATCAACACCAGGGAAGGCGGTACCCACGTGGCCGGGTTCCGGGCTGCCCTGACCAAGTGCATCAACCGCTATGCCAGCGATGACACGGTGCCCAAGAATCTGCGGGCCAAGATGGGCGGCGATGACGTGCGTGAAGGGCTGACCTGTGTGGTCTCGGTCCGGGTTCCCAATCCCCAGTTCGAGGGCCAGACCAAGACCAAGCTCGGCAATTCGGAAGTCAAATCCATTGTCGAATCTATCTGCAATGAAAAGCTGGGCGCCTACCTGGAACAGCATCCAGGCGATGCCAAAAAGATTCTTTCCAAGGCTGTGGATGCGGCCCGGGCACGGGAGGCGGCCCGGCGAGCCAAGGAACTGTCACGCAAGAAAGGCGGGTTGTCAGTGATGATGGCCGGCAAGCTGGCCGAATGCCAGTCCAAGGATCCGGCCAAACGGGAGATATTTATAGTCGAGGGAGATTCGGCCGGCGGCTCGGCCAAACAGGGCCGTGACCGGTCCATCCAGGCTATTCTCCCCCTGCGCGGCAAGATCATGAACGTGGAAAAAGCCCGGTTCGACAAGATACTGGGCAGTGAAGAAATCAAACATCTCATCGCCGCTCTTGGAACCGGTATTGGCCGGGACGAATTTGACATTGAGAAGCTGCGCTACCACAAGATCATCATCATGACCGATGCCGACGTGGACGGGGCCCATATCCGGACCCTGCTGCTGACCTTCTTCTACCGACAGATGCTGCCTCTCATCGAAAACGGCCATGTGTATATCGGCCAGCCACCCCTCTACCGGCTGGGCCGGGGCAAGAAAGAGCTCTACTTTCTCGATGATGATGCCTTAAACGATTATCTCTATGACCAGGCAAGCCAGTTCATCCGTATCCGGAGGGAAAACGGCGAGGAGATCGAGGGCGAGAAAATGGTGGCCATGCTCCGCCAGCTCTCTCTGTTTGAACGACTGTCCGCCTACCTGGAACGGCTTAATATCCAGGAAGAGATGACCATCTTCCTCCTGGAAAACAATGTCCATTCCGCGGATCAGTTCGTCGAGCGGCAGTTTATTGAAGATCTGGTAGAAAAACTGAAAGTGCTCAACCCGGTGATCGGCAATATCCGCTCCTGCCGCTGGCGGCCGAGCTGTTATGAGGTGGATGTGGCCTTTCGCGGCCGTTCCCATGCCATGACCACTCTTGGTCCCAATATCCCCCTGATTGCCGAATACCGGCACGGACTGGAGATCTATCCCCATATCCAGAATTATCTGCGAGGTACCTTTACCATTATCCGTACCACGGCTTCAGGGACAGAAAAGGAGATCCAGGCCGACAACTGGCATGATCTGATTCGGATGGTACGGGAGGAGACCTTCAAGGGCAGTCATCTGCAGCGCTACAAGGGTCTGGGTGAAATGAATCCCGAACAGCTCTGGGAGACCACCATGAACCCGGAAAACCGTTCCCTGGTCCAGGTCACCATCGACGACGCGGAAATGGCCGACGACATGTTTACCACTCTCATGGGTGATAAGGTGGAACCACGGCGCGAATTTATCCAGAACCACGCCCTGGAGGTATCGGAACTCGATATCTGATGGGACTGGTGGGTCGGTGGGTTTCGTCCAGGATTGCCGTTCAGAGGCAGCGGATGGAATATATTATCTTTTATTTGTAATTAGCGTACTGATATGACGACAGAAATAGAACAAAATCAACAAAAGAACCCAACCATTGCCATTGAAAAAGAACTGCGCAAATCCTACCTGGATTATGCCATGTCGGTCATTGTCGGCCGGGCCCTGCCCGATGTACGCGATGGCCTAAAACCGGTGCACAGGCGCACGCTCTTTGCCATGCGTGAGCTGGGAGTCACCTATAACCGGCCCTTTGTCAAATCGGCCCGGATCGTCGGTGATGTCATAGGTAAGTATCATCCCCACGGCGATACCGCAGTCTATGATACCCTGGTCCGCATGGCCCAGGACTTCTCCCTGCGCTATCCCCTGGTGGACGGTCAGGGTAACTTCGGTTCCATGGACGGGGATGCGCCGGCGGCCATGCGGTATACCGAAGCGCGCATGACCAAACTCGACCAGGAGATAGTCGCCGATCTGGACAAGGAAACCGTTGACTTTATACCTAACTATGACAATTCACTTCTGGAGCCGTCGGTATTACCTTCCAGGATACCAAATATCCTGATCAACGGATCCGAAGGTATTGCGGTGGGCATGGCCACCAAGATTCCGCCCCATAATCTGACCGAGGTTATTGACGGCCTCATCGCCCTGATTGAAGATCCCAACATCACGGTTCACCAGTTGATGGAAATCATCACTGGTCCGGATTTTCCCACCGGTGGTTTTATCTGCGGCCGGGCCGGGATCCGGGAGGCGTACGAGACCGGACGCGGCGTGGTGATCATGCGTTCACGCACCCACGTGGAACAGCGTAAAAATGGTCACGAATCCATAGTCATCACCGAAATTCCTTATCAGCAGAATAAGGCTTCGCTGGTGGAGAAGATCGCCCTGCTGATCAAGGAAAAGAGGATTACCTCCATATCCGAGGTCCGGGACGAATCCGACCGCCATGGGCTGCGGATCGTGCTCGAACTTAAAAAAGATGAAATGCCGGAAATCGTCATTAACCAGCTCTACAAGATGACTCCGCTGCAGAAGAGTTTCGGAATCATCCTGCTCTGTATTGTCAATAACAGGCCGGAGATTCTCAATCTCAAGCAGATGCTTGAGCATTTTATAGCCCACCGTAAGACCGTGGTCTATCGGCGCACAGCCTATGAACTGCGCAAAGCCGAAGAAAAGGCCCATCTGCTGGAAGGCCTCAAGATAGCCATATCCAATCTCGACGAGGTGGTACAGCTCATCAAATCCTCGGCAAGCCCGGCCGAAGCAAAGGCCGAGCTGATTCGTCGTTTTGAACTGTCAGAGCTGCAGGCCCAGGTTATTCTCGATATGCGCCTGCAACGGCTCACCGGCCTGGAACGTGATAAGATAATTCAGGATTACGAAGAGATCCAGGAGAGGATCGCCTGGTACAAAAAGGTATTAGCCGACGATAACCTGGTGATGCAGATAATCCGGGAAGAATTTGAAAAAATTCGCGAAGAATATGGCGACGAGCGGCGGACAGAGATAATAGATGCGCCGGATGAGATCCTGCCCGAGGACCTGATTGCGCCCGAGGAGATGGTGGTTACCGTATCCCATGCCGGATACATCAAGCGTAACCCCATTACCCTGTACCGGGCCCAGCGGCGTGGCGGTAAAGGGGTCAAGGCAATGACCACGCTGGAAGAGGATTTTGTCACCAAACTCTATATTGCCTCCACGCTTGATACCTTCCTCTTCTTCACCAATCACGGCAAGGTTTTCTGGCGCAAGGTATATGAGCTGCCGCTGGCT
Organism: Desulfolithobacter dissulfuricans; assembly: GCF_025998535.1. NCBI lineage: Bacteria > Pseudomonadati > Thermodesulfobacteriota > Desulfobulbia > Desulfobulbales > Desulfobulbaceae > Desulfolithobacter > Desulfolithobacter dissulfuricans. The sequence goes on from NZ_AP024233.1 coordinate 3,418,886, forward strand.
GGACGCACCGCCCGGGGAAAAGCCATTGTCAACCTGCTGGAACTGGCTGAAGGCGAGAAGGTCATGGCTATCCTGCCGGTGTCCAATCTGGCTGAGGCCGGTGAATCCCAGACAGTATTCATGGTTACCAGAAAGGGAAGAATCAAGAAAACCAGTCTGGCCGAATTCAAGCGGCCGCTCAGGAAAGGAAAGATAGCGCTGACCATCCGTGAGGATGACGAGATCCTGTCTGCTGCAATTACTTCCGGTAACGACGAGATATTCCTGGTAACCAGGAACGGTATGTCTATCCGCTTCCATGAATCTGACGTACGGACCATGGGCCGGACCGCAGCCGGGGTCAAGGGTATCACCCTTGGCGAAGGCGACGAAGTGGTTGGCATGGTGGTGCTGCAGGGTGAGGCGTCCATTCTCACGGTGACGGAAAACGGGTATGGTAAACGGACGGCTGTTTCAGAATACAAGCTGCAGAACCGCGGTGGCAAGGGTGTCTTTGCCATCAAGACCAGTGAGCGAAACGGGAAGGTCGTTGGCGCGCTTCAGGTTGAGGATACGGATCAGGTCATGCTGATTGCCAATTCAGGCAAGGTTATCCGTATCCCGGTGGATACCATCCGCATTATCGGGCGAAACACCCAGGGTGTGCGTCTGATTAACCTGGATGATGGTGAAAAGGTTGTTGCCATGTCCATGCTGGCCCGGGAAGAAGAAGTGGATGAAACGGACGAGACCGATGGAGATAGCGAAAATTAAAAAAACCGCTGTAATCGGGGCTGGCAGCTGGGGTACGGCCCTGGCCAAGTTGCTCGGAGACAAGGGCGAACAGGTATATCTCTGGTCGCACCGCTCTGAGCACGCGGCAGCACTTCTCCGTGACCGGGAAAACAAAAAATACCTGCCCGGTGCCAGGTTGCCGGAAAACGTACAGCCAACAGATGATATTAGAGTGGTCAGCCGGTGTCAATGCGTGCTCATGGTGGTGCCTTCCCATGGTTATAGAGACGTTTTTGCCCGGCTGGCTCCCCTGCTCGTTGAGGATACGTCCCTGGTTTCTGCGGTCAAAGGTATTGAAATCGGTACACGCCATACCATGACTCAAGTCATGGCCGATGAACTGCAAAAGATTGGAACGGGAAAAAAACTCTATTTAGGGGTTCTTTCGGGACCGAGTTTTGCCGAAGAGGTGGCGGCTGGTCAACCCACAGCGGTTACAGTGGCCTTTAAAGAGCAGCATGCAGCCCGATCCGTGCAGCATCTGCTTTCCACTGCATTCTTCCGCGTTTATTCCAGCACCGATGTGATCGGGCTGGAGATTTCCGCGTCCATGAAAAATGTCATTGCCATTGCCGCCGGTATCGCCGACGGACTGGGCTATGGCCTGAATACCAGGGCTGCGCTTATAACCCGCGGCCTGGCTGAAATAACCCGTCTCGGGGTCAAACTGGGCGCTCATCCTCTCACCTTTTCCGGTCTTGGGGGGCTGGGCGATCTGGTTTTGACCTGTACGGGCAGCTTGAGCCGCAACCGGACAGTTGGTTTGAAACTTGGCCAGGGAAAGAGTTTGCCACAGGCATTGGCCGAAATGACCATGGTGGCTGAAGGTGTGAAAACCACCAAGTCCTGCTTTAATCTGGCAAAGGAATTAGGCGTGGAAATGCCCATTCTGGAACAGACCTACCAGGTACTGTATGAGGGCAAGGACTGCAAATTGGCGGTGGAAGAGCTCTTTAAGCGTAGTCTCAAGGAAGAAATGGAAATGGGGTGAGTATGGGCGACACAGTAGCCCGTCGCCTCGTACCCACCCCGATATTTTCTCTACCCTACTCTTCTTTTTCCCATTCCGAGTGATCCGGTTTGGGCGGTTTCTGTTCCATGAGACGCTGCTTCAGCCAGACCAGAACCTTGTCAAACTCGGCGGCAAATTCGGCCATGGCTTTGCCCCGGTGACTGACCTTGTTTTTCTCTTCCATGGGAATCTCTGCAAAGGTCTTGCCCAGTGGCGGATAGAAAAAAACCGGATCATAACCAAAACCCGATTCACCACGCCGCTCCGTGGTTATCTCCCCCTCGCAGCTTGCCTCCCAGGTCAAGGCCGGACCGCCTGGCGTGGCCAGGGACAGCACACACATAAACCTGGCACTGCGGTCCTTTTTCCCTTCCATTTCCTTGAGTAGCTTTTCGCAGTTATCCCAGTCGGTGGCATTTTCCCCGGCCCAGCGGGCGGAATAGACGCCGGGCGCTCCGTCCAGGGCATCAACCACCAGGCCAGAATCGTCGGCCAGACAGGGCAGACCGAGTACCCTGGCGTAATGGGATGATTTTTTGTATGCATTGTCATCAAAGGTCGCTCCGTCTTCCACTACCCCGGGCAGTGGCCCGTAATCCTTGAGACATTTTATCTCCACCGGGAAATCCTTGAGCAATTCCTTAAATTCCCTGACTTTGTTCTGGTTGTTGGTTGCCAGGACAATGATATTGACCATGTTGTGACTCCTGCGTGGTTATCTTCGTTTCTTTTTACGCAATTTTTTGTCGTACCGTTCCTGCTCACTGTAGATACATCCGCAGTATGGCTGCCGGTATAACCCCATGGCTATGGAGCCGTCAATGCCTACCTGCCATCCTTCCCGGAAATCTTCATAATAGAAGGCCACTCCATATTTTTCAGCCAGGGCCTCGCATTTCTTTTTCAGCAGATCATGGTTTTGATACCGGGAATAGAGCAGGGTCGAGGTGAATGCGTCAGCCCCCTGCTCTGCCGCTCTTTTCACGGTTGGTTCCAGGCGCATGTCGTAACAGATCTGGCATCGCTGCTGTTCATGGAACACCACCTGGCGCAGGTATTTTGTGAGGCCGTAGTTGCGGTCGATTTCCACCGGTAGCCCGGTTTTATCGGCCAGTTCCACAAGGGCACCGATTCGCCGTTTGAACTCCCGGTAGGGATGGATATTCGGGTTAAAAAAATAGCCTTCGACAACATGTCCCTGCTCCCTGAGCCTTGAGAGCGGATAGATGGTACAGGGACCGCAGCATACATGCAGCAGGATATCCATTATCTGGTCTTGAACTGTTTGGGATCGATCCTGTAATTGTGGATCTTGTAGTTGATGATGCGCAGGCTGGTGTCCAGGTATTTGGCTGCCCGAGTCTGGTTGCCCTTGCATTTCTTCAGGGCGTCGATAATCAGCTCACGCTCAAAATTTTCCACAGCCGTGGCCAGGGAGAGCGGTTTGTCCGAGTTGACCGTCTCCGCACTCTGGAGTGTGGGCGGCAGGTGGATGGACTTGATGGTCTCGCCGTCGCAGATTAGAACGGCCCTTTCCATGCAGTTCTGCAGTTCCCGGACATTGCCCGGCCAGTGGTACTGGATGAGCAGGTCGATGGCCGAGGTGGAAATCCTGCGAATGACCTTGTTATTTTCCCGGGCGTACTTGTCGAGAAAGTATTCGGCCAGCAGCAGGATATCGGTGCGCCGTTCCCGCAGGGGCGGGAGATAGACCGGAAAGACATTGAGGCGGTAGTAGAGATCCTCACGGAAGTGACCTTCCTGGACCGCTTTTTCCAGATCCCGGTTGGTGGCCGCCACCAGCCGGATGTCCGCCTTGAGGATCTCGCTACCCCCGAGACGCTGAAAGGTGCGCTCCTGGATCACCCCCAGCAGCTTGACCTGCACAGCCGGGCTTATTTCGCCGATTTCATCTAAAAACAGGGTACCCCCCTTGGCCACCTCAAATCGTCCTTTCTTGCGCGAGTTTGCCCCGGTAAAGGCCCCTTTCTCATGACCGAAGAGCTCACTTTCCAACAGTGTTTCCGGCAGGGCCGAGCAGTTGACCACCACAAAGGGGCCGTTGCGGCGTCCCGAGTTATAGTGCAGAGCCTTGGCCACCAGGGTCTTGCCTGTACCCGATTCGCCCCGCAACAGTACGGTGGCGCCGGAATCAGCGACCCGGTGCACCATATCAAAGACCTCCTGCATGCGCGATGAATTGCCGATGATTTCTTCGATCCGGTTGCGGGCCGAGAGCTCGCGACGCAATTTGGAATTTTCCTGGCGCAGGGCTTCTTTTTCTTCATTGACCTTCTGTACCCGTTGTACGGTCTGGGCAATGAGCCCGGAAACCACGGTGAGAAAGCGCAGGTCATTTTCCGACTGGCTGCCAAACCCATCCGGGTACTCCCGGTCGATGGACAGGGCGCCTATGGACTGGCCGTCAACCTTGATGGGAACACAGAGAAAAGAAGCCTTTTTCTTGCGTTCATCGCCCCGGGTTCTGGTCCGGTTGAGAAAGAGCGGTTCGTCGCCTATCTGGGGAACCAGGATGGGTTCGCCGGTGGCCACCACCTTGCCGGTTATCCCCTCCCCCAGCTTGTAACGCCCGCGGCGACGGGCCTCGGCGGTGATGTTATGGGCCACCTCGATCTCCAGTTCGCCGGTGGTCGGGTTGACAATGGTCACTGTACCATTCTCCATACCCTTTTCCGCCGCCAGGGTTGCCACCACCTTTTCCAGGCAGTCCTGGAGGTTGGAGGCCGAGGCGAGATGTTTGGTTATTTCGTAGAGACAGCTCAGGTTTTTGAGTTCGTTTTCCTGCTCTGTAACTGGCAATTGTTTATTCGTATTCATAAACCTTCAAGCACGAGGAGAATATTGACAGTCTCCCTGTGAAATGGTATTTAGCTCCATGTCTGGAGGGATGGCCGAGTGGTTTAAGGCGGCGGTCTTGAAAACCGTTGTACGAAAGTACCGTGGGTTCGAATCCTACTCCCTCCGCCAAACAATTACTTGTATTTCGGAGAGATGACCGAGTTGGCCGATGGTGCTCGCCTGCTAAGCGAGTGTGGGGGTTATACTCCACCGAGGGTTCGAATCCCTCTCTCTCCGCCATGATATCCAAACCCGCTTTTCGTTCTCGAGGAGCGGGTTTTTGTATTTTGTTCGCTCTTCCCGGTGCCAGGTCCTTTTTTCCCGGCAGGTCGTCCATGTCGCCATGGCGCTAGGCGGGCTAAAATCCCCACAACAGACTGCGCTTGATCCAGCCGGTCACCCCCTTGGGATGTTCGACCTTGACCCAGCCGTCCTTGCGGTCCAGCGTCTTAAATACCACTCCGTAGTAAGCTTTTGCAACAATTCGATACTTGGTACCCGGTCCACTGCGGACATTGATCCTTTTCTTTGAATTCTTGTGGACCTTGACGATCATGTGCGGGGTTCGATTCACCAGTTTTTTGTTCACCCAGCCAATGGTGCCCTCAAAGTCCTTGACCCGGAGCCAGTTGCCGGACCGTTTAAGCACCTTCAGGGGAAAGCCTTCCCCAAGGATCCACAGGACCCGGTATCTTGTTCCCGGTCCGGAACGCATGTTCACATTGTTGCCGCTGATAGCCACCATTTCGGCCATGGCCGCGGTGCTCCCTGAAGCTACCAGAAGAAAGAGAATGATACAGAGCAGTCGTCGCATGGGTATAAAATGTGTCAGAAGGTATTTTCCGGTCCGGAGAGATTCCTGGACCGCTCTCTTTAAACCGGAGGTGGTCCTGTTCTTTTTTCTCTCAGTTATCCCCCACAGAGGTGTGGGTGGACGCCTTTTTTCGACTGGTTTTGCCGCTCACCGGGAAGCCGGCCACTTCCAGGGAAATGGCGTTGAAGCTGCACGCCCCGGTCAGACATTTCATGCAGCTGATACATTCCGGGCTGTCCGGGGTCTCGTTGAACCTGATTTCCACCGGACAAACTGTATGACAGGCCCCGCATTTTGTACAGGCATCCGGGTCTAATTGCAACTTAATCAGCCGGAAGCGGTTGAACAGGCCGTAAAAGGCGCCCAGGGGACAGGTGGTTCGGCAAAATGGGCGCGAGGAGACCACAGACCAGAATATGAAGCCGGCGAGGATGGCCATCTTGTTGACGTAGAGCCATCCCAGGGTCGAGCGCAGGTCAGGCTGGAGGATGATCATGGGAATCCCTGCCTCCAGCGAGCCGGCCGGACAGACGTATTTACAGAACCACGGTTGTCCCAGGCCGAACTGATCCACCAGGACCAGGGGAAAGACAACCACAAAGAAGACCAGAAAGAGATACTTTCCCCAGTTGAGTATGGGTGGAATACCATACTTCGGTGACGGTATCTTATGCAGCAGTTCCTGTATCATCCCGAACGGACAGGCCCAGCCGCATATGAATCGCCCAAAGACCGCTCCCAGAAGACCGATGGAGCCGACCACAAAGGTTCCCACATAGTACTGGCCGGTCTGCAGAGAAAACCGGACTCCAAGCAACAGCTGCTGAATACTGCCGATGGGACAGTAGGTGGTGGCGGCAGGACAGGAATAACAGTTGAGCCCCGGGGAACAGATGACCTTGAGTGGTCCCTGGTAAATATTCCCTGTGCTCGGGAAGCCCAGGAAGCCATTGACCAGCATGGCCCAGAGCAGCTGGACCCATATGCGTATCTTTTCCATCGGTCTACCCTATGCCGATACAGGCCAGGCAGATGGACCAGGCCTGTTCCAGCACCCTGGTCGGTTCTCCCAGGCTGACCCCTATCAGCCACATGAAGAGAAACAGGGTAATCAGGATAAAGGGACTCTTGCGTACTTGGGATTTTTTCTTCACCTTGATCGTTCCTCCAGTCGCCTGCGCACGGCCCGCTGTTTATCGCCGAGAGTCCGCTGCACATCCCGCCGATCATCAAGGACGATCTGGGTAACCACCCTTTCCACGCCACTGATAAACGGCAGCTCATGGAGCTGGCCGGCCAGTTCCAGGAGTTCATGCACCTCCCCCTTGATGACCGTGCCCATGTCGTTCAGCACATAGGGTATCTCCTTGTCCTCCAGCAGCTGCACCACATCGGCCACATAATCGCCCACGCTCGGAGTTCCGGTGCCAAGGGGAATGATGGTTATCTGCATGAGGGCCATAACATCACCTCATCGTCCGAAGGTTGTTGAAGGTCCGGATCGTTCAATCTCTCCAGACCAATATTGCACTTATCTAGCTGTTTTTTGAAAATTATTCAAGAATTCCAAACAAGAATCATGGTTGGTTAAAACCCGGAATCCCTGAAGACTGGTACCAGCCTTTCGTCTCATCCGGATCGCTTCGCTCCGACTGACCTGAGCCGGGATCGAGAGACCACCTACCTCCACTTCTACTCTTCCCCTTTGGATCAGCCGGTGAGCATGCTCACCAGTCTGTCCAGGTCATCGCTTGAGTAGTATTCAATTTCCAGCTTGCCCCGGGTCCCGTTCTGAATGATCCGAACCTTGGTGTTGAGGTGGTTGGTCAACTGGGTCGCCAGGGCCTTGCAATAGGTCTGCGGCAGCTCATCACCGGATTGCCTGGGTTTACTTGGGGTGGACCTGGGTGTCTTCTTGACCTTTTTCTGGCGACATATCTTCTCGGATTCACGAACCGAGAGTTTCTCCGAAACGATCCGGTTCCTGACTTCCTGCAGTTTCTCCGGATCATCCTTGATCCGCAGCAGAACCCTGGCATGCCCTTCTGACAGTATTCCCTGGGCCACATCCAGCTGGATGGATTCAGGAAGGTTGAGCAGCCGCAGGACATTGGTAATGGTCGACCTCTTGCGCCCCACTTTCCTGGCCACCTCATCCTGGGTCAGGTCGAACTCGTCGATCAGCCGGGCATAGGCCGTGGCCTCCTCGATGGGATTGAGATCATGGCGCTGGATGTTCTCGATCAGGGCCAGTTCCAGGCTTTCATTGTCTGTGCCCGAATCCATGACCACCACCGGGACCTCATCCACACCGGCCATCCGCGCTGCCCGCAGCCGCCGCTCCCCGGCGATCAGGATGTACCTGTTGCCCTTGCCCGGGCTGACCAGCAGGGGTTGAATCACCCCCCTCTCCCGGATGGAATCGGCCAGTTTCTCCAGTTTTTCCTCGTCAAAGTACTTGCGTGGCTGGTTTGGGTTTGGTTCTATCTTGTCAATATCACAAAGAAAAAATTTATCTCCCTCTTCCTGAAAAGGGTCGTCGGATAACAGCGCCTCCACTCCCCTGCCCAGTACGCTCTTGCTGCTCATGGTCTATTTACTCCGTCGCAGAAATTCATTTGCCAGCTTCATGTAGGCCTTGGCGCCGGTGCTTGATTTGTCATATTCAAGAATGGTCTTGCCGTGGCTCGGGCTTTCACTGAGACGTACATTTCTCGGGATCACGGTCTTGAAAACCAGGTCTCCGAAATGTTTCTGTATCTCGCTGGCCACCTGGTGGGTGAGCCGGTTACGGCGGTCATACATGGTCATCAGGAGACCTTCGATAAAAAGACCCCTGTTAAGACCCTTCTTGACCTTGCGGATGGTCTCCACCAGCAGGGCCAGTCCCTCGAGGGCAAAGTATTCGCACTGCAGAGGGATCAGAACTGAATCCGCCGCAGTCAGACCGTTGATGGTCAACAGTCCGAGAGATGGCGGGCAGTCTATAAAGATGAAGTGATACCTGTCCTTTACCGGCCTGAGGATTCTAGCAAGTTGTTTTTCACGGTTTTTCACCGAGATAAGTTCCACTTCCACCCCGACAAGATCGATGGAACCCGGCAGGATATCCATATTTTTCTGACCGGTCGCCATGATACAGCTTGCCGCCTCTCTGTCATTCATGAAGCAGTGGTAGAGATGTTTGTCTCCACTGGACTTAAAGACCCCTACCCCGCTGGAGGCGTTACCCTGGGGATCGGAATCCACCAGCAAGACCTTTTTACCCTTGGCGGCCACTGCTGCGGCCAGGTTCAGTGCTGTAGTGGTCTTCCCCACCCCACCTTTCTGGTTGGCCAGGGCAACGATTTTGGTTTGCAGTTTTTTCATGGACTAATACCGTAGACTTGTTGACTGTGTTTGCCGGGAGTATACTATACTCTCTTTTTCGGGTGAACCCTTTTCTCGATGTTTCACGTGAAACATCGGTTCTTTTCCATGAAACATACGGGATACCTTTATGTATAGAGCAGATGTGCTGGTCATCGGCAGTGGAGTGGCAGGGCTCTCTTTTGCCCTCAAGGTGGCGGATCGTTGCAGGGTGACGCTGATAACCAAGAAGGCCAGGGCGGACACGGCCACCAATCTGGCCCAGGGTGGGGTGGCGGCCGTCCTGTCCGGAGTGGATTCAACCGAGTTGCATGTGGCTGATACGATGCGCTCCGGTGACGGACTCTGTAACGAGGAAGTGGTGCGGTTGGTGGTGGAAGAGGGACCGGAACGGGTCCGGGAGCTGGTGGATTTCGGGGTCGCATTCCAGAAGGGAGAGGGTGGTGAGGAATTTGATCTGGGTATGGAAGGGGGGCATTCGGCCCGCCGGGTGGCCCATGCTTTTGATCTCACCGGTCGGGAAATTGAACGGGCGCTGCTGACCAGGGTTGAGGAAAATCCAAATATTCAAGTTCTGGAAGATCACCTCGCCATTGACCTGCTGCTGGAGTCCAAGGCCAAGGGGCAATCGGCGGATGGTCGGGATCGGTGCCTGGGGGCGTACGTCCTGAATCGATGCACCATGGAGGTGGAGACCTGGCAGGCTGCTGTGACAGTGCTCTGTACCGGCGGCTGTGGCAAGGTCTATCTCTATACCACCAATCCCGATATTGCCACCGGTGATGGTTTGGCCATGGCCTACCGGGCCGGGGCCGAGGTGGCCAACCTGGAGTTTGTTCAGTTTCATCCAACCTGTTTTTTTAACCGCCGGGCCAAGAATTTTCTTATTTCCGAGGCAGTGCGAGGTGAAGGAGGCATCCTTATCAATGAAAAGGGTGAGCCCTTCATGCACCGGTACGATGCCCGGGGAGATCTTGCCACCAGGGATGCGGTGGCCAGGGGTATTGACGCGGAAATGAAGGCCTCGGGAGCGGACTGCGTCTATCTGGATATTAGCCATAAACCAGCCGATTTTGTCCGTGAGCGGTTTCCCACCATCTATGCCACCTGTAAGAAGTATGGGGTGGATATAACCCGGGAACCCATACCCGTGGTCCCGGCCGCCCATTACATGTGCGGCGGCGTACGGGTGGATGTGTGGGGAAGGACCACTGTGGATAACCTCCTGGCCCTGGGGGAAGTGGCCTGTACAGGCCTGCATGGCGCCAACCGGCTGGCCTCTAATTCCCTGCTCGAGGCCGTGGTTTTTGCCCATCGCTCGGCTCTCTGGCTGCGAGACCAGTGGGAGAATATTGTCGGAAAGGGCGGGGAGGTACAGGTGGCAGACTGGCGGACCGGCAAGGCCCGGTCCATCGAGGAAAATGTCCTCATCAGTCACAACTGGGATCAGATACGGCGCTTGATGTGGAACTACGTGGGAATTGTCCGGCGGGAGAAAAGGCTGAAACTGGTCCGGCGGCGTCTTGGTCCGATTCTGGAAGAGATCCAGGAACATTTCCATGACTATCTCCTTACTCCTGACCTGGTAGAGCTCCGCAATATTGCCGTGGTGGCCGAACTGATCATCCGCTGTGCCGGGCGGCGAAAGGAATCACGCGGCCTGCACTACATGGTGGATTATCCTGAAAGGGATGATTTCCATTTCCGCCAGGATACCGTGCTCCAGCGGGAGCGGGACGGGGAAGGGTGGTGGTAGGTAACTATTTGATATAATAACTATTTATTGGTTTTGCAGGAGCTATTTCAGGGCAGGTCCGGTGATGAACACCTTGACCATCACAGACGGTGCCTGACCATGTGGCCGAAAATCACCGGACTCTATTCAGGGGATGGATTGTGACACCGGGAACGGGGGAGGACGTTCTCGGGTTAAACCGCGTTCTACACTGATTGGTAACAGACCGTTGTGGCAGTACTCCCGTGGTGCACCTGTCAGTCTGGCTTCCGGCCATGGCTGAAAACAGAGAAACACTAGGCATGTCATGCCCAGTGGAAGCAAGCCTGTACGGGCTCTTTTTGGATTCGGATGGGGTAGACTGACAGGGAAGGGCAGGGGATACGCGGTATTCTGGAGCGCCTTAAAAAAAACCGGTTATGACACTGGTCATAACCGGTTTAAACGAATGGCGTCCCCAACCGGATTTGAACCGGTGTTGCCGGCGTGAAAGGCCGGTGTCCTGGACCTGACTAGACGATGGGGACGTGTTCCGCAATGTCTTTTTGGTGGGTCGTGCTGGGCTCGAACCAGCGACTCTCTGCTTAAAAGGCAGATACTCTACCGACTGAGTTAACGACCCCCTATTCAGAGAGTAGACTCTGTACCCTTTTCTGTTAAATCTGTCAACAGAAAAGAACCTGTTTTTTTTCTTTTCAAATCCGCACCTGCCAGCTCTGACCGTCGACCCGGCCAGTGCGGATTTGCCTTGTTGGCTGGACAGGCGTTTGCTATATCAGGACGTCAGAATACAAAGTATTGGCGAAATATGCAACTGTTCCGATTTCCCAGGTACTCCTGCTGTCGTGTTGGCAGGGGGAAGGCTGGTGGGACGGAACTCCACGGAGTGGTATAAGTTATGGGTTTTATAACAGGATCCGCATCGTTTATGCGGTTTTCAGTGGAAGGAGAGCCACCACCTGGGAATTTCTGGGATTTTGTCGCTGAACGGGTGGCAGCCCATTCCTTTCGTGATATCGACGATACCCTGGATGAATATTCCATTGGCTGGGTATCGGTGGCCAACATGTTTGACAGTGATTTTGCCTATGGTTCCTATGCAGCCGGTGATTATGTGGTCCTGTCCATGCGGATCGATGAACGCAAGGTGTCGTCGGCAGTGCTGAAGAAGTATGTTCTCAAGGAGGAGGAGCGGGTACGGGCCGAACGCCAGGTTCCTAAACTGAGCCGGTCGGTACGTCTGGAGATAAAGGAGCGGGTCCGCACCGAGCTGGTGCGCAAGGCGCCGCCCATCCCGGTGGTCTACGACCTTTGCTGGAACCTGGCCAACTCCACCCTGCTGTTCTTTTCCACCTCCAAGAAGGCCATGGTTCTGCTCGAGGAGCTGTTCCGCGACACCTTTGACATGTCCATCGTCCTGCAGATCCCGTGGAATACGGCCCTGCACCTGCTCGATGAGGACCGGGCGGCGAGACTCGATGATGTCCGGCCGGCCATCCTCATGTAGGGGCGTTTCTGGAGGCCAGACAGGGGGCGGGCAGAGTTGCATAGAGCTTCGTATTGTACGGACGATACGTGCCGGCTCCTCCCGAGGGGCCTAGCTCTTTTTTCATGCGGAAGGACCATTCGATGCGGCACGAAAAATTCACCCATGTTTCACGTGGAACCGGATAAGGGAAACCAATGGATTTAGTTGATCTCATACAGGAAAAAAGATTTCTGGGCCAGGAATTCCTGGCCTGGCTCTGGTACAAGTCCGAGGAGCGCGGCGGCAGCGTCGAGATTCCGGGCCGCGGCGATATTCTCGTGGTCTTTGAAAAACATATGCTTCTGGAGTATGGTGAGGGTGAGGCCAGCGAGAAGGTGATCTGCCGGGGATTGCAGACCGAACTGCGCGAGGCGCGGGCCGGTCTGCTCATGGGCAAGAAACCGGAACAGGCGAGAATACGCCTGGCCAGTGGCGACAATGAATTCAGTGTCACCCTGACCGCCGCGACCATGGAGTTTCGCAATGTACGGTTGCCCAAAACTGTGGCCGCCAGCGATGAGGGTGATGACCCGGAGTCCCTGGAAGGACGCATCCTGGAGCGGATCAGCCTCCTGGAAGAACTGACAGGGCTCATCGACGAGCTCTACCGTATGTTTCTTGAAATCCGGGTCTCGGACCTGTGGCCCGCTGAACTGAAAAATATCCGTGACTGGGTGAACCAGGCCACAGCGTGATCCTGGCCCCCCGGCCATTTTGCCCACAACAGTCAACCTGCAATCTGGATTTATGGACTTTGAAACCGTAATCGGGCTGGAAATCCACGCCCAGATGAAGACCAAGAGCAAAATTTTCTGTTCCTGTTCCACCGAGTTCGGCGCTCCACCCAACACCCACGTCTGCCCGGTATGTCTGGGAATGCCCGGGGTGCTGCCGGTCCTGAACAGGGAGGTGGTTGCTTCGGCCATCAAGCTGGCCCTGGCCACCGATTCGGCTATCAACCGGGAAAACCGGTTTGCGCGGAAAAATTACTTCTATCCGGACCTGCCCAAGGGGTACCAGATCTCCCAGTTCGAACTGCCCATCGCCGAGCACGGACGCATCGAGATCGAGGTGGACGGGGTCCGCAAATCCATCGGTATCACCCGGATCCACATGGAAGAGGATGCGGGCAAGCTGGTCCACGACGAGGTGGAGCCGGTCAGCTACGTGGATCTCAACCGGACCGGAACCCCGCTGCTGGAGATCGTCTCCGAACCGGATATCCGCTCACCGGAAGAGGCGGCCGCCTACCTGCGCAAACTGCACGCCATTGTCCGCTATCTCGATATCTGCGACGGCAACATGCAGGAGGGCTCGTTCCGCTGTGACGCCAATATCTCCCTGCGTCCGGTGGGGCAGGAGGAATTCGGTACCCGCACCGAGCTCAAGAACATGAATTCCTTTCGCAATGTCCAGTTGGCCCTGGAGTACGAGGTTCGTCGCCAGCGCGATATCCTCCTGGACGGTGGCGAGGTGATCCAGCAGACCCTGTTGTGGGACCCGGACCGGGGTCGAACCGAGCCCATGCGCGGCAAGGAGGAGGCCCACGATTACCGTTATTTCCCTGATCCGGACCTGGTTCCGGTCCAGGTGGACGAGGCCTGGATCGAGGAGATACGGGAGAATATGCCGGAGCTGCCCGATGCCCGGCGGCTGCGGTTCATGGAGACCATGGGGCTGCCGGAATACGATGCGACTCTCCTTACCGCCTCCAGGGAGCTGGCTGATTTTTTCGAGGCCGCCCTGGCCGTGTTTGCCAATGCCAAGAAGCTCAGTAACTTCATCGGTACCGAACTGCTCCGGGAATACGGACCGGAGCGCATCGGCTCCTGCCCGGTGGATCCGGCCCATCTCGGCCGGTTGCTGGCCATGGTGGACGAGGGGACCATCTCCGGCAAGATAGCCAAGACCGTCTTTGGTGACATGCTCGAGTCCGGAGGCGACCCTGAGGTGATCGTCAGGGAAAAGGGACTGGCGCAGATGAGCGACGAGGGTGAGCTCCTGACCTATGTCCGGGAGATCATCGAGGCCAACCCGGCCCAGGCCCAGCAGTTCCGGGAGGGCAAGACCAAGGTGATCGGCTTTTTTGTTGGCCAGCTCATGAAAAAGACCAAGGGCCAGGCCAATCCGCAGCTGGCCAACAAACTTTTCCAGCAGGAACTGTCGTAACCCGGCCGGGACAGCTGGTAGAGAACCCGGCGGGCTCTGGCCGATCCGTCATCCCGGAACACCATAAAGATCATAACACGACACTGGAGCCCTTGGACAAGAAAGACTGGCAGGAGAGGGGAGCAGGCCACCGGCAGCGGCTGCGGGACAAGTTCCTTGACCAGGGTATCGAGGCCTTTTCCGACTCCGAGATTATCGAGCTGCTACTCACCTTCGGCACTCCGCGCCGGGACTGCAAGGAACCGGCCCGGGCGGCGCTGGAGGAACTGGGCTCTCTGCCCGCGGTCCTGGACGCTCCCTATGAACGTCTCCGCCGGATCAGGGGAATTGGTCCGAAAAACATCTTTGCCCTGCACTTTATCCAGGGCGTAGCCCGGCGCTATCTTAAACAGCGGATCAAGGGCAGGAACTATATCTCCTCATCCAGGGAGGTGGCCGATTACCTGATCCATTCCATGCGGGGCCTCTCCCGCGAGATCTTTACCGTCCTCTACCTCGATGCGGCCCATGGTATCATTGACACCGAGGTGCTCTCGGAGGGCACCCTGACTGTCAATACCGTCTACCCCCGCGAGGTGGTCAAGGCGGCCCTGGACCGCAACGCCGCCGCCCTGGTGATCGCCCACAACCATCCTTCGGGCAATCTCAGGCCATCCAGTCAGGATGAACAGCTCACCCGGACCCTGTACCTGATCTGTTCCTTCATGCATATCCGGCTGCTGGATCATCTGATTATCGGCCAGGGGGACCAGGTGTACAGTTTTGCCGACCGCGGTCTGATGGATAGCATACGGGATGAATGCCAAAAGCTCACCAGCTCCCTTGTCTGAACCAGTCCAGGCCGCCGGGCTCTATGTCCATGTGCCGTTTTGCGAGCGCAAGTGTCCCTATTGCAGTTTTTTTTCCATTGCCGAAGGCGGCAACAGGGAGCTGCAGCAACGCTATGTCCGCGCAGCCCGAATCCAGATGGAGCGTCTTGCGGCCGGGGCAGGGGAGGAGGAGATATCCCGGCCCCGCACGGTGGACACCATCTTTTTCGGTGGCGGGACACCGGCGGTCCTGCCTGTCCATCTCCTGGCCGACCTGCTCTCCACCAGCCTGGAACTGTTCGATACGCCCGGGGAATCGCTGGAAGTTTCCCTCGAGGTCAATCCCGGCACCGTGGATCGCGACGACCTCCTCTCCCTGCGACGGGCCGGGTTCAACCGCATCTCCATCGGAGTCCAGTCCCTGGACGACGGCGAACTCCGGCGCCTGGGCCGCATCCACGACCGGGCTCAGGCGGAGCAGACGGTGACCTGGGCCCGGCAGGCCGGTTTTTCCAACCTGAGCCTGGACCTGATGTTCGGTCTTCCGGGGCAGGACCTCTGTTCCTGGCGCCGGACCCTGGAGCAGGCCCTGGCACTGAAACCAGACCATCTCTCCATCTATGAGCTGACCCTGGAGGAGAACACGTCCTTTTATCTCCGGGCCAGGCAGGGGGACTTGCATCTGCCCCCGGAAGAGATCATCTGTGAGATGATGGAGTGGACACAAGAGCAAACCGCGGCCGCCGGGTTGCGCCGCTACGAGATATCCAATTATGCCCGGCCTGGTGTTGCCTGTCGCCATAACCTGAAGTACTGGGACAACTCCAGCTATATCGGCATCGGACCCGGGGCGGTATCGTTTCTCGCCAACACCCGGATGGCCGCTATCGAGGACGTGGCCGCCTACTGCCGCCTCCTGCTGGACGGGGGAACCGGAGACGGGTGGCGCCGGGTGTGGGTGGACAGCGAGACCCTGGACCGGCAGGGCCGCTTCCGGGAAACCGTGATCATGGGGCTGCGCCTGGTGCGGGGGGTCTCGCGGACCAGGTTGCAGGAGCGTTTCGGCCTGGATATCGAGACGTTCTACGGGCCGGTGCTTGAACGGCTCAGGGAGGCCGGCCTGGTGGAATGGGCCGGAGAGTATCTCCGCCTGACCCCGGCAGGTCTGCGGCTTGCCAACACTGTTATGGCCGAGTTGGTCTAAATCGGGTACAACCTCAAGTCAGGTGTTTCTGCAGTCGGTACCTTGCAAAAGGTATATGATTACAGGTAGTTTTTCTTATGGCGTGTTGCCTGTGGCGATATGAAACGCGCCCGGTTTGAGTTACAACAGTTCAATATAGAAAAAAAATCCAACGGAGAAAAAACGGTCACAGCCGTGGCTCCGGTACCAGGGAAAAAGAATTTCGGGTTCACCACCAAAGGAAAGGGATCATGGGTAGTATTGTCAGTCAGCTGTATAGAAAAATTGATAGGGATTTCGAATACTGTTTCAACGTGGAGTCCAGTCGCGCTCTTGGCGAAGACGAGCTTGACCGGTTGCGACTGCTGCTGGCCGAGGGTTTTCTGCCCGAAACCGTGACCGACATGCCGACCCTGACCGGCGAACGGGTGGTGGAGGTGGGGCCACGGCTCAACTTTGCCACTGCCTGGTCCTCCAACATGGTCTCCATCTGCCGGGCCACCGGCCTGGACTGCATCACCAGGATGGAGCGTTCCCGCCGCTACCTGGTCCCGGAGGGCGAGGATATGGAGGCCTTTGTCCAGGCCCACCACGACCGGATGACCGAGTGCCCTTATCCCGAGCCGCTGACCACCTTCGAGACAGGCATAGAACCGGAACCGGTCTATGAGGTGGATCTCATGGGCAAGGGACCCGATGCGCTCCTGGAGATCCCGGGCATATCCATGGATGAGCGGGACCGGAATTTCTACTACGACTATTTTGTCAACAAGCACCACCGCAATCCCACCATTGTCGAGATCATGGATCTCAACAATGCCAATTCCGAGCACTCCCGGCACGGTTTTTTCCGCGGACGCCAGGTGATCGACGGCCAGGAACAGGAGGAAACCCTGTTCGACCTGGTCACCGACACCCTCAAGGCCAACCCAAAGGGCTCGGTCATCGCCTTCAAGGACAACTCCAGCGCTGTGCGCGGCTACACTATCTCCACCATCTATCCCCTGCAGCCGGGAGAGCCGTCGCCTTTCAACCCTGTCAGTCCCACCTATCACGTGATCTTCACCGCCGAAACCCACAACTTTCCCACCGGCGTTGCCCCTTTTCCCGGGGCAGAGACCGGGACCGGGGGCCGGATACGCGACGTCCAGGCCACCGGCAAGGGCGGTTTTGTTGGCGCCGGCACCGCCGGTTACTGCGTGGCCAACCTCCACATCCCCGGCTACGAGATGGAGTGGGAAGGCGATGAAAACGGCCAGCCGCTGCCCTGTCCAGACAACCTGGCTTCGGCCCTGGAGATTGAAATCGAGGCCAGTAACGGGGCCTCGGATTACGGCAACAAGTTCGGCGAGCCGCTGATCCAGGGTTTTACCCGTTCCTTTGACATGCGCTTGCCCTCGGGCGAACGGTGGGGCTTTCTCAAGCCCATCATGTTCACCGGCGGTATCGGCCAGATAGACGATCGGCATACGGAAAAGGGTGAAGAACAAAAGGGTATGCTCATTGTCCAGGTGGGCGGACCGGCCTACCGGGTCGGCTTCGGCGGTGGTGCGGCTTCCTCCATGCTCCAGGGGGAAAATGTATCCGAGCTGGATTTTGACGCTGTCCAGCGTGGTGACGCCGAGATGGAGCAGAAGATGAACCGGGTCATCCGGGCCTGCAACGAGATGGGTGACAAGACGCTTGTTGATGTGATCCATGACCAGGGTGCCGGTGGTCCGGCCAACGTGCTCAAGGAGCTGGTGGAGCATTCCGGCGGCCGGATCGAGATCCGCAACATCCGGGTGGGGGATCCCACCATGTCGGTGCTGGAGATTTATGTGGCCGAGTATCAGGAGCGCAACGGCTTCCTGATCCGTCCCGAAAATATCGAAAAATTCCAGGCTATCTGCGAGCGGGAAAAGGTGGCCTGCGAGGTCCTGGGCGAGGTGACCGGCGACCTGCGCTTCGTGGTTCACGACGAGCGTGACGATTCCACCCCCGTGGACCTGGAGCTCAACGAACTGCTCGGTGATATCCCGCAGAAGACCTTCACCGACAACCACGTGGATCCCGGCCTGCGCCCCCTGGAGATTCCCGAGGGACTGCAGGTGCGCGAGGCCCTGCACAACGTGCTGCGGCTCGTTTCAGTGGGTTCCAAGCGGTTTCTGACCAACAAGGTGGACCGGGCCGTCACCGGCCTTATTGCCCAGCAGCAGTGCTGCGGTCCGCTGCAGCTCACTGTCAGTGACGTAGCCGTGGTGGCCCAGTCCCACTTCAGCCGCAGCGGCGGGGCCTTTGCCATCGGTGAGCAGCCGATCAAGATGCTGGTGGATCCGGCAGCCGGGGCGCGGATGGCGGTGGGTGAGTCGCTGACCAACCTGGTCTGGGCCCGGGTTCGCGATATCGAGGAGATCAAGTGCTCGGCCAACTGGATGTGGGCCCCCAAGCTGCCAGGAGAGGGGGCGGCCATCTATGATGCGGCCAAGGCCATGCGGGACGTGATGATCCCGCTGGGCATGGCGGTGGACGGCGGCAAGGATTCCCTGTCCATGGCCACCATGATCGGCGAGGAGACAGTCAAATCACCCCGGGCCCTGGTTATCTCCGCTTACGGTGCCATGCCTGACATCACCCGGGTGGTGACCCCGGATATCAAAAACCCCGGCTCCACCCTGATCCTTGTCGATCTGGGGCAGGGCAGGAACCGCCTCGGCGGTACGGCCCTGGCCCAGGTGCTCGGCCAGGTCGGCGACACCTCTCCGGACCTGGACGATCCACTCCTGGTCCGGCGCGCCTTTGAGGCGGTGCAGGAATGCCTGGACCGGGACCTGCTACTCTCGGGCCACGACCGCAGCGACGGTGGATTGATCACCACGGTCCTGGAGATGGCCTTTGCCGGCAACTGCGGCCTGAATCTGGAACTGGAAGGCCCGGGCTCTGCCCTGGAGCAACTTTTTGCCGAGGAGCTGGGTCTGGTCATGGAATGTGATGATCCTGCCGCGGTTCAGGCGGTGTTCTCGGCCAGAGAGGTTCCGGTAACTATCCTGGGCCGCAGCCAGGCCGACAAACAGGTACGCATCCGGGTCAACGGGGAAACTGTCCTCGACGAGGATATGCGCGAGCTGCGCCAGTGGTGGGAGGAGACCTCCTATCAGCTGGAACGGCTGCAGGTGAATCCGGCCTGCGCCGACGAGGAACGGGAAACCATCTATGACCGCAGTGGGCCATCCTACCAGCTTCCCTTTACTCCTGAGCCGGCCCCGGCCTCTCTCCTGCAGGCCGCGAAAAAGCCTAAAGTGGCCATCCTCCGGGACGAGGGGTCCAACTCGGACCGGGAGATGACCTCGGCCTTCTATGCCGCCGGATTTGAGCCCTGGGATATCACCATGACCGACTTGCTGAGTGGCCGGGTGGACCTGGAGGGTTTCCGCGGCCTGGCGGCGGTGGGCGGCTTTTCCTATGCCGATGTCCCGGAATCGGCCAAGGGCTGGGCGGCGACCATCCTCTTCAACGAACGGCTGCAGAAGATGTTCCAGGGGTTCTATGAGCGGCCCGATACCTTCACCCTGGGGATCTGCAACGGCTGCCAGCTTTTCGGGCTCATGGGCTGGGTGCCCTGGCAGGGACTGGATGCCGGGCAGCAGCCCCGCTTTGTCCGTAATGTCTCGGGCCGGTTCGAATCCCGCTGGGTGACGGTCAGGGTTCAGGACAGCCCGGCCATCATGTTGCGTGGCATGGAGGAGCTGGTCTTCGGTATCCATGTGGATCACGGGGAAGGGCGGCTTCATTTCCCGGATGCAAACGTGCACGCACAGGTCCTGGAACAGAACCTGGTCCCGGTGGTGTACGTGGACGACTCGGGCACGCCCACCGAGCGCTATCCCTTCAATCCCAACGGCTCGCCGGGTGGCCTGGCCGGGCTCTGTTCGCCCGACGGCCGCCACCTGGCCATGATGCCCCATCCGGAGCGGGCCTTTCTGCCCTGGCAGTGCCACTGGCTGCCCATGTCCATGAAAAAGGATCTGGAAGTCTCGCCCTGGCTGCAGATGTTCAGAAACGCCTATTCCTGGTGTATGGAAGGGTAAGTCGCGCCCGGGCAGGGTGGCCCAGGCTGTTTTTTTTGACAGTCAGGGGTTGCCTGTCCTTTACCTGAAACTGGAAACCGGTCATGCGTCGATTCGCTGGTCTTCTCCTGCTGATCCTGGTTGTGGCCGGCGGCGTGCTCTGGCTGGAGCGCGCCCGGCTGGTCTCCTCCCTGGCGACCAGCCTCCTCGGGCGGGCCGGGTTTTCCCGGGTCCAGGTGGTGGTCTCGGACCTGGACTCCACCTCGTTTTCCATCGACCGGCTGCGCCTCACCGCGGTTGTACCCGGCGGTAGCCTTCATCTCCGGCTCAGCGGCCTGTACGCCACCTATCGGCCGAACACTGTATGGAAGAGGAAACGGCTTGAGCAGGTCACCGTCCGCTCGGCCATTCTCGAGTTTCAGCCCCGGGCAACCACCTCGACCCGGGAGCCCATGGATCTCTCCGGTCTCCGGACCCTGATCCGGGGTGGCTGGCTGGAGCGGCTTCCCCTGCAATACCTCCGTATCGACCGTCTTGTTTTCCGCGGTCTGCCCGGTCTGCCTCCTGGCAACCTGGTGGTCAACCTCACTATCCGCCATGACCCAGGCCGTCTCTCAGCCGATGTCGCCCTGCCATCCATCCGCCGCAACCTCCACCTTTCCCTGGCCAGGGAGCAGGGGCTGGAAGTCCGGCTGATTCTCAAGTCCCGCTATCATCCCGCCGTCACCCTGGCCCTTCAGGAAGAGCAGGGTGAGCGACTTGCATTTGTCTGGCAGGGAAACCTGGACGCGGTCCGGGAATGGCTTGCACCGCTCTATCCTCTGCCCCCTCTTGGTGGCGATTTCCAGGGCCAGGCGAGCCTGCCGCTCGCTCCCGGCTCCGGGTTGGCGCTCCGGGTCGATACCCGGGCCGACAAGCTGCAGGTACCAGGTTTTGATATCGGCTCCCTCAACCTGGTCGGAACCCTGGAGTTCACCGGTAAAGAGAAAGAGGATTTCGGGATCAGGTTTGGCCGTGACCTGCATCTCGAGCTCCAGGATCTGCGCCGATCCGCTCTTCATATAGGCCGGGTCAGTCTGGGCCTGGCCGGGCGGGTGGAACGGATTGACGGCCACTGGCAGGTGCGACTGGATCCGGAGAACCACTGGCAGGTCACAGGGCTGACCCGGGATAAACTGGAGCTGGCCAGGGTCACGGTCCGACCAAGTCTTCGGCTAGCCCTGGAGGACAAGCAGTGGCACCTTGAGCTGGGCCAGGATTTCCAGGTCCAGGCCTCGGGGTGCCGACTGGACACTCTCCGGGCCGATGAGTTGCGGCTCTACCCGGCACAGGACGCCAGTATCCTCTGGGCAACCGGATCACCGTTTTCCTGGCAGGTGGCATCCTCCAGCTGGATGTTGGGCACGACCGGCGCTGGCCGCGCACCATGGCAGGTTCAGGCGGCCGAGCCCCTGGATATTCGAATCGATGTTCTGGAAGGTACGGGTAGTTCCTGGAAAGTAGAGGCAGCTATCCGCAGTCCGCAGTTGTCCATCGGCGGGCCTTATGCCACAACCCTGACGAATCTTGAAGGCACCTTCCGGGGCGATGACCGCCACCTCCTTTTCGAGATGGCTCTGTCGCCGGAGCTCCTGCCGGGAAGGCTGGTCATGACCCTGGACCTGGAATCGAAAACCGGGCGGACGCACGGCGAGTTCAGGACAACGGAGCCCATTGTTCCCGCTCAGGACAGTCCACTCAGCCGTCTGGTCACTCCCTGGCCGGTACCTGTGGATCTGGTGCAGGGGGAACTGAAGCTCGATGGCGTCTTTTCGCGTACTCCGGCCGCCGGATCGCGGTGCACCACCAGTGTCAGAATCTCTGGCGGCAAAGGTGTGGTCGGCAAGGGAATTCATTTTTCTGGCCTGGATCAGGAAGTGCGGCTGCGTCTGGTTCCCGGGCCCGCCACCCTGCGGCCCGGTTCGGTGCGCTGCGAAAAAATTGTGCTGCCGGGAAGGATCGAGCTGACTGGAGTGGAGGCCTTCACAGAGCTGCAGACCGGGAAGGACGGCGGCCTGGAGCTGGTCCTTGAAAACCTGCATGCCACGCTTTTCAACGGGCTTATAACCACCCCGCGGATCACCTATGTCCTGGATAACCGTTCGGCTGATTTCACCCTGACCCTGCGTCATCTGGATCTGGAAGAGATCCTCAAAGTCTACCCGGTATCCGACCTGCAGGTGCGCGGCCGGGTCGGCGGCCTGCTGCCGGTGCGGCTCCGGGGCAGCGAGGTAACTGTTACTGACGGGCGGCTGGTTGCCGAGCCCCCGGGCGGAGAGATCAGGTACCGGCCCCGGAATTCCGGGGTAAGCGACCAGGGGCTCACCGGGATTACCCTCAGGGCCCTGAGGGAACTCCATTACCGGGACCTGGAAATCGAAGTCGGTTATCTCCCGGACGGAACCCTGGATCTCAACTTCCATTTCAAGGGCACCAGCCCGGAACTGGATGCCCGCCGGCCGGTGCATCTCAATATAAACACCAGTCAGAATCTGCTTTCTCTCCTGCGGAGTCTGCGCTATACAGAAGAGATAGACACGGATATATCCAGACGGGTTGAAGAGGGGTACGGCAATGGTCAGGAGCGCTGACCTGCAACCCGGAACAAGGCTAATGGCAGCCTTGAAAAATTAGGATTTTCGTTTGAAATCAAGGCATGTGAAAAATTTTACCGCAGGCATCTAGCTGATATTCCGAGGATAAAATTTTGAGCATAACGCTGAGATCAGGCGAAAAGACAATTTTTCTCGGTCGCCTAATGTTGAGACGAGGGATCATAATGCTGCATTACAAAAGATACACCTGTCTTTTCTGCCTGGTCGCTCTGGCGGCGGGATGTTCGCCCACCGTGCGGGTGGAAGCGCCCCGGGAACCGATCACCATCAATATGAATATCAAGATCGAGCATCAGATCCGGGTGAAGATCGACCGGGAAATCGACCAGGTTCTCAGCGAAGACAGTGGTCTGTTCTGATACGTTATTGCCGCCGATACAGGCGGAAAGCAGGAAATAATCGGAGGTTGCACATGAAACATCTGTTCAGACATCTTTCCATCGCAGGCCATGGCCACACTTCCCGGCTGCTGTCCGGACTGGCGGCCCTGCTGCTGGTCGTCTCCATCATGCTGCTGGCCGGACCGGGGCTGGCCATCGACCTGCAGAGCGCCAAGGATCAGGGACTGGTGGGGGAAACACCTTCCGGCTATCTGGAAGCGGTGGGAACGCCGACCGCGGAGGTTGCCAGCCTGGTTACGACTATCAACGAAAAACGACGGGCCAGGTATCTGGAGATAGCCAAAAAAAACGGCACCGACCTGGCGGTGGTGGAAAAGCTGGCCGGTAAAAAGGCCATTGAAAAGACCCGGCCAGGCAACTACATCAAGGTCAACGGCAAGTGGGTCCGGAAAAAATAGACGTCCCTGCCCGGACGTTTCGAACGCGGCGACATGGACTGGTTCCATGGCCGCGTTTTTTAGTTTGCCCGGCATGGCGGGCAAACCCAGCCTGTGTTAAGCAGGCGTCACCCTGACCAGGGGAAGACAATCCGAATCGTAAGGGCGTTGCTGGTAACGGCAGGGTCTGAAGGAAGCGATAGGAAGTGAGCGGCACATAGCGCAAGCGAACCTGATTCGGCGTATCAGGAGGGTAAGCGTCCTAAATAGCGCGAAGCCCGATACCTGGTCAGTCCTGATACGTGATTGAGGATGTGGTCGCTCACAGGGAGTTCGCCTTAACCGGGGAAGCCTTGCACTGTTTCCGCATTAAGCGGAAAAAGAGAAGCACAAGGAGAAATCCAAGGCGGATCGAAGCGGTGTGAGGTGGCAGATGATTCCGTAGTAGTGATGAAATTCCGGCCTGTGAAGCCTGGTAACAGTGTGGAGGATAAAACCGGGATGACCCAACGGCCTGGTTCGTTGGGGGCAGTTATGAGCCAAAAGCCATATCTGTTGCGAAGGGATGAAGTTTATTTGAAGGTTTTCCGGAATCTATGGACACCTGGCAGACTGAACACAAGCCGTCCGACGGGACGGGGCACGCTATCGGCGGTATGCCGTGACAGGTCCTCTGCCGATTTTGGCCGTTCATCGGAGTAGATGGGAGTGTTGATCGTATATTGCCCATGAGGATAGAAAGCGGTCGCGCCCATTGAAGAACCGAAGTCTCCACGTGGAAATAGAGGAAGGGAAACGCAGGACAGGAGCATGGTTGACGTCTGGTACAGCCTATATGATCGAATGCTGAGCCGGGAGAACCTGGTCAAGGCATTCTACAAGGTGAAATCCTCGAAAGGAGCTGCCGGTATAGACGGCCAGTCCATCGATGATTTTGCCGGATCACTTGCGACCAATATCGATCATCTCCTGACGGAACTGCAGGACAAGAGCTACCAGCCGCTGGCCGTGCGACGGGTGGAGATCCCGAAGCCGAACGGCGGGAAACGGCTACTCGGCATACCTGCAGTCCGTGACCGTGTGGTACAGCAGGCCCTGCTGGATATACTTCAACCAATATTTGACCGCGATTTCCATCCGTCGAGCTACGGCTACCGTCCTGGTCGGAGTTGTCACCAGGCAATCAGCAAAGCCACGATGTTCATCCGGACGTACGAGCGGAAATGGGTAGTGGACATGGATCTGTCGAAATGCTTCGACACGTTGAACCATGACCTGATCCTTGCCTCGTTCCGTCGCCGGGTCAGCGATGGAAGTATTCTTGGTCTGCTGGAGAAGTTTTTGAAAAGCGGTGTTCTGACAGGAGATGGTTGGCAGGCCAGCGAGGTCGGCAGTCCGCAGGGCGGAGTTATCAGCCCGTTGATTGCCAACGTATACCTTGATTCCTTCGATCAGTTTATGAAGAATCGTGGCCACCGCATCGTCCGCTATGCGGACGACATCCTGATCCTGTGCCAGTCAAAGAGCGCAGCCGAAAATGCACTGAACCAGGCCAGTCGTTATCTTGAAGAAGAACTGCTGTTGACCGTCAACCAGGAAAAGACCCATATAAGCCACAGCCTCAAAGGGATTAAATTTCTTGGAGTTTGTATCCACTCCGTGATGACCCGAATACAGCGAGGCAAGGTGAGGGCCTTCAAGGCAAAGGTCAAGGCGATGACCCGGCGTAACTCCCCGGTGAACCTTGAGAAGGTGATAGCCGACCTCAACCGGTTGCTGAGGGGTTTTGCCAACTACTTTCGGATAGCGAACTGCAAGGGTGAGTTTTCTCGGCTGATGAGGTGGATCAGAAGACGGCTGCGTGCTGTTCAGTTGAAGCTGTGGAAAAAGCCGTGCAGGCTACACCGCAGACTGAGACAGCTGGGCTATAGAGGAGAGTTCAAAAGTATCAAGATGAACTCCTGGGCCAATGCAGCAAGTCCACTGAGCCATTATGCCCTTCCCAACAGCTGCCTGCATGGGGAAATGGGGCTCTTTGACCTCGCATCTGTACAGACCGGAATTTCTGTTTCAGTATGAAGGAAAAATAAACAGGAGCCGTATACGAGGCCCGTACGTACGGTTCTGTGAGAGGGATGAGGCAAGCTTAATTACCTTGCCTCACCCTACTCGATTTTCGTTTGTACTTCTTTCCCTGCTGGCGGGGGCCAGAGCTGGGAGATGAGCATCCCGCAGAGCATGAAACCGCAGCCGTAAATGGCCCGGAAGGTGAGGTGTTCGTCCAGGAGCAGCCAGCCGCCCAGGGCACCGAACACAGTTTCCAGGCTCAGGAGAATGGCGGCATGGGCCGGGTGAGCCTTCTGCTGGACCACCACCTGGAGGGTGTAGCCCACCCCCACGGAACAGACCCCGCCATAGAGGATGGGAATGGCTGCCTGCCGGATCCCATGGAGGGTGATCTCCTCAATGACCAGACCGATACAGAGGCTGAAGAGACCGCAGACCGCGAACTGGATCATGGCCAGACGGATGGCATTGGTCCGCGGTGAGAGCCAGGACAGGGCCAGGACATGGATGGCCCAGAACAGGGCTCCGGCGGTTACCAGGATATCGCCCGGGTTGATCTCAAGACTTTCCGGTACCGAGAGAAAGTAGAGGCCCACGGCCGCGCTCACCGCGCCGATCCAGGTCCCCCGGTTGGTGCGCTGCCCCATGAACAGGCCGAGAATGGGCACCAGCACCACGTAGAGGCCGGTGATGAACCCGGCCTTGCCGGCGGTGGTGTACTGCAACCCGAGCTGCTGCAGGGTGGCGCCACCAAAAAGGATTACACCGGCAATGAGACCACCGGCCAGGGGCCGGATCCGCTGGTGCGGCGGGATGGCCTGGTTCCAGGCAGTGGGGGAGAGAACCGCGTTTTTCCGGCTCAGGGGTACCAGGCACAGGGAGCCGAGCAGGAACCGGATACCGTTGTAGGTATAGGGCCCCACCGATTCCATGCCGGCCCGCTGGGCGACAAAACCAAAGCCCCAGATGGCTGCCACCAGCAGGAGCAGCAGGTCTGATATGATGATGTCTCTTTTTTCCCCTTGCATTCTCGGGTTAGTCCTGTTTTTCTGTGAGGTTGTCCGGAGGTGTCGTGTTTTGGCAACATCACCGCCCGGTTCAGGAGTTGATATTCAACTTCTGCCAGAGCAGGGGAGTATAGCCGGAACGCGGGAAAAATGCTGTGGCAGCCGGGAAAAAGTCTGCAAGAAAAAACCCTGAGGAGATAAGTGAACATGCGTGCAATGATTCGATTCACAGTTGCGTTGCTCCTGGTCCTGCCGGTCTTGAGCGGGTGCGGTAAAAAAGACTTGCTGCCCGGCTACCAGGGGCCTGCGTATCCACCCACACGCGATGTGAAGGTGATATTCCAGTACACTCAGGCTCCTGAATCCTGCCGGGTTTTTACCCATGCTCTGGTGCAGTTGCCTTCCGGTTATGACGGGGCCCTGATAGCAGCCACGGTCGCGAATGAGGCGTCCAGGCGCGGAGCCAATATGGTGCTGGTTGGTAACACCCGTGAGACAGAGAAGATCAAAAAAGCTCTTTTTATCTACTATCCACCGGAACAGGAGTATAACTGCCGGCAGGACTGGTGTGGCTGGAAGTTCGGCTACGACATCTGGAAGGATCTCGGTCAGTGGGTTTCGCTGGGAGCCAGGGAATGGGACAACCCGAGGGTCAGCTTTGACAAACCGCTGGTCATCCAGCTGGCTTTTCTCCGCTGCCAATGAACTAACCCGCATATTTCACAAGTGATCTACTGCAAGGCCTGAAAACACCTTGCCTGCTGCGTCACAGCTTCAAAAAGAGTCCTCGAAATATTTCAATATGTCTGCGGCTCTTTTTGAAACTGTTCCTCGAAGGTCTCACTTCGTTCGCTATCTACATCCACGGCGTTTTCAGGCCTTTCGTGACGATCATTGTGAAATATGCGGGCTAACCAAAAATCTGCTGACATGCCAACTACGCGAGATAACTTCAAGGCTGTATCCGGGGTAACACGGCGGCGTCGGAATCGGGACAGGTCTTGAGACCTGCCCCGGAGTTTCAGTCGGCAAGGATGAATTTCTGATTCTTTACCTGGAGAATGACCATGGAGTCCACGTCGAGGCCGTTGTGATCCTCGGGGGTGATGTTGTATGTGCCCGAGACTCCAACATAACCGGTGGTATTCTCGATGGCGCGGCGCAGGGCCTTGGGATCGGTGCCGGCCTTTTTCATTGCATTGGCGACAATGGTGATCGCGTCCCAGGCATAGCCGGAATGGGTGTTGATGGGGAACTGTTTGTCGTAATGGTAGACGTCCCGGTACAGGTGGACAAAGTTTTTGATCACCGGTTTCTGGGGATCGGAGTCGGGCAGCTGGTCCACCACCATCAGCTTGGTGGCGGGCATCCTGTCGCCCTCCGAGGCCTTGCCGGCCAGCTCGATATACTTGGGATCAGGCAGGCCGTGGCACTGGAAGAGCGGCAGGTCGATGCCGAGCTGGACCTTGTTCTTGGCGACAATGGCCCCGGCCGGACCGATGGTCCAGCAGATGATGGCCTGGGGTGCGGCGTTCTTGATCTTGGTCAGCTGGGCGGTCATGTCGGTATCCTTGGGGCCGAAGGACTCCTGGGCGACAATGGTCAATCCGTACTCGGGAGCCAGCTTTTTCAGCCACCGGGCGCCGTCCTTACCGAAACCGTCCGCCGCCGTAAGGAGCGCCACCTTGGTCAGTCCCTTGTCCCGCAGGTACATGTAGAGCCGCTTGACAGCGATGGAGGAGCGCTGGGGTGACTTGAAGACATAGGCATAGGAGCCGAACTTGCCGCCCATGATCACCGGATCGCCGCCTACGGTCATGAAGGTGGGCATGCCCGCCTTTTCGACGATTTTCTTGATATTCATGCCACTGCCGGTACGGGTGGGTCCGACAATGGCTGCCACCTTGTCCTTGTAGATGAACTTTTTGGCAATGGAGGCGGCCTTGGCCGGGTTACCTTCGGTGTCGCCGATAACCAGCTCTATTTTTTTCCCGTTGACCCCGCCTTCCTTATTGATCTTGTCCACCACC
Source organism: Desulfolithobacter dissulfuricans (assembly GCF_025998535.1). Lineage (NCBI taxonomy): Bacteria > Pseudomonadati > Thermodesulfobacteriota > Desulfobulbia > Desulfobulbales > Desulfobulbaceae > Desulfolithobacter > Desulfolithobacter dissulfuricans. Next base: position 3,447,720 of record NZ_AP024233.1, read on the forward strand.
ATCTCTGCCACCAGTTTGGTGGGGGTGCCGATGAAACTTGCCGGACCTGAAAGGTCAAAAAGCGCGCCCAGTTTGATGGTGTCTCCGGCAGATGCCGGCCCGGCCAGCAGAACGATCAGCAGGAACGCCGCGGCCTGGAAAATGGATCTGTACATGTTTCCCTCCTTATGCTGTTTTGTTGTTTTACCCAGTAATCAAGCTGTGATGGCGTCGTAGCCATTTTTAATTTGTGATGGACTTTTTACGAGTCCATCAAGCTGGGAGCTATCTGGTCGTTCAGACAATATCATCCTTGATCCGGTTGTCAAAAATACGCTGGCTCTTGCGCTGGGAGCGGGGCAGGGAGCCGTAGTCCACGATCTCCACTTCCGTGGTGACCAGGAGCTGGCGTTTGATCTGGTGCACGGTCTCCTTCATCAGTTCCATGCGCCGCTCCGGGCCCACCCCTTCGCCCTGTTCGACGATCAGTTTCATGAAGTCCCGGCCACTGGCATCGTCCCGGGTCAGGTGGACCTGGTATTCCGAGCCCAGGCCCGGGATGCCGGAGAGAATGGCATCGATGCTGGAGGGGTAGATGTTGACCCCGCGGAACTTCATCATGTCGTCACTGCGGCCCTTGATCCGTGAATGGCGGGGCAGGATGGAGCCGCAGCTGCAGCGGCCGGGGATGATCCGGGTGATGTCCCGGGTCCGGTAGCGGATCAGTGGGGCAGCCTCCTTGCACAGGGTGGTGACTACCATCTCGCCCCATTCGCCGTCTTCCACCGGCTCCAGGGTGTCGGGGTCGAGGATTTCCAGGATGTAGTAGTCGGCCCAGTAGTGGATGCAGTCGTGCTCCGGGCATTCCATGCCGGTGCCCGGGCCGTAGAGTTCGGTCATACCGGGGATGTCGAACAGTTCAGCCCCGCCAAAAAGCTCGGAGATCTTCTTGCGCATGGAGACCGACGAGCGCTCGGAACCGTAGATGACCTTCTGGATGTTGATCTTGTCGGCTATGCCCCGCTTGTGGATTTCCTCGGCCATGAGCAGGGCCATGGAGGCGGTGGAACAGAAGACCGTGGACTGGAAATCGAGCAGGAACTGGCACTGCATGTCGATGTTGCCAGGCCCAACCGGTACGGCCATGGCCCCGATTTTTTCACAGCCCAGCTGAAAGCCCATACCAGCGGTCCAGACACCATAGCCCACCGCGATCTGGACCCGGTCGAGCGGGGTGACCCCGGCCATCTCGTAGGCCCGGGCGAAAAAGGAGATCCAGTCGTCCACGTCCTTCTGGGTATAGGCCAGGACCTTGCGCTTGCCCGTGGTCCCGGAGCTGGCATGGATGCGGACGATCTGTTCAAAGGGGACCGAGCGCAGCGGGAAGGGATAGCCGTCTTTCAGGTCCTCGGCGGTGGTGAAGGGCAGCCGGCGCAGGTCGGCCAGACTGGTGATATCGCCTGGCCGGATACCGGCCTCCTCCAGCCGCGTGCGGTAGAAGCTCGAGCCGTTGAAGGCGTGGTTGACGGTCCACTGGAGGCCCCGGAGCTGGTGCTCCCTGAGTTCCTCCTCGGTGGTAAAGGATGGCATGAAGGATTGTGTACTCATATCAGGTTTCTCCAGGCGTATATTGGTCAGTCCTGCCGCCCCGATCCGACTGGCCTCGGGCCGGTCCTCGCTGCCAGCCCCTAAAAAGGCCCTTCGCAGGCGGGAATCGGCCAGCAGCCGGTCGGAGTCACCCTGGTGGACAATCTTCCCGCCGGCCAGCAGGTAGGCCTTTTTCGAGGCTTCCAGGGCTCTGGCGGCGTTCTGTTCCACCAGCAGGATCGTGACCCCGGAACGGGACAGCTGGTGTATGGTGTCAAATATAATATCGGTGATCAGCGGGGCCAGCCCCAGGCTTGGCTCGTCCAGGAGCAGGACCCGTGGCCTGGCCATGAGCGCCCGGCCCATGGCCACCATCTGCTGCTCTCCCCCGGACAGGGTCCCGGCCTGCTGCTCGATGCGTTCGGCCAGCCTGGGAAAGCGGCTGAGCACCTCCTCCATCCGGCGGTTTATCTCGCTGCGGCCAAGCTTCAGGGCCAGGACGCCCAGCTCCAGGTTTTCCCGTACGGTCAGGGTGCCGAACAGTTCCCGGCCCTCCGGCGACAGGGCCATACCCCGGCGGACCATGCCCACGGCCGAAGTCCGGGTCACATCCCGGCCGTCGAAGAGGATGGTTCCGCGGCTGGGACGGAGCAGGCCCATGATCGCCCGGAGCAGGGTGGTCTTTCCGGCCCCGTTGGCCCCCACCAAGGCCACGGTTTCCCCCTCCCGGACCTCCAGGTCAACACCGAACAGGGCCTGGGCCGCGCCGTAATGGACCTCCAGGTCGCTGACCCGGAGTATGGGGCTTGGTGCCTTGTTCATGCCGCCCTGCCTGTTGTGCCGAGATACGCTTCCAGGACCAGGGGATTGGTCCGGACCTCTTGCGGGGTGGAGCGGGCGATACAGCGGCCGGAGTCCAGGACCACCACGTGATCCGATATCCGCATCACCAGTTCCATGTCGTGTTCCACCAGCAGCATGGTGAAGCCGGCCTGGCGCATCTGCTTGAGCAGGACCGCGATCCGCCCGGTTTCCTCCTGGTTGAGCCCGGCCACCGGCTCGTCCAGGAGGACCAGATCCGGCTCCGAGACAAAGGCCCGGGCCATTTCCACCTTTTTCCGGTCCCCGTAGGGCAGGACTGAGATGGGCCAGTCTGCCCGGCCGGAAAGCCCGAACCGGTCCAGCATCTCCAGGGCCCGGAGGCGGAAGAGTCGTTCCCGGCTGCGGAGCGACGGCAACCGGAGCATGGCACCGGTGAACGAGCTGGAGGCCTGGACCGTCAGGCCGCAGAGGATGTTGTCCAGTACCGACATGGTGGGCAGGATTCGCAGGTTCTGGAAGGTTCTGGCAATGCCCTGGCGGGCGATGACGTGTGGCTCCAGCCCGGCAATATTTTTTTTCTGTCTGTCGCCGAACAAAATTTCTCCGTCATCGGGTGGGATCACCCCGGTGATGCAGTTGATCAGGGTGGATTTTCCCGCGCCGTTGGGGCCGATGAGGGCGGTTATGGTCCCCTTTTTCACCGAAAAAGAGACCTTGTCCAGGGCGGGCAGGCCGCCGAACCGTTTACTGACCTTGTTCAGGGAGAGCATCTTGTCGTACTTCCTGCGCCTCTGTCCGGGCCCGTTTGAGCGCCAGGCGGGTCATGATGATGTCCTTGATCCCGGTGACAAAACCCCGCGGCAAAAAGAGCAGGATCAGGACCAGGATCAGGCCGTGGATAATATCCCGATAGGTCTCGAATATATCGAGAAACTCGGGGAGAATGGTCAGCAGTCCGGCCCCCAGCAGGCTGCCCCAGATGGAGCCCATGCCGCCGACCACCACCATGATGACGAAATCCACCGAAGCAAAGATACCAAAGGTATCTGGATTGACAAAGGAAAAGCAGTGGGCATAGAGGCTGCCGGCCAGCGAGGCGAAGACCGCAGAAAGGACAAACACCTTGATCTTGCTCTTTTTGATATCCACCCCCAGGACCGAGGCGGCCCGCTCGTCGGCGGCCAGGGCGGCCAGGCCACGTCCCACGCCGCTGCGCACCAGGTTGAGACACAGGGTGCAGAGAACCAGGGCAAAGCCCCAGACCACATAATGGAACCGGACCTCGTCGTCCAGTTCCAGGCCGAAAATCGACAGCGGTGGAATACCGGCAAAGCCCGACGGACCGCCGGTGACCTCGTCCCACTGGACCAGGACCGTGTAGATGACGATGTTGAATCCCAGGGTGGCCATGGCCAGGTAGTGGCCGGAAAGGCGCAGGACCGGCAACCCGATCACCAGTGTCACCAGGGCCACGCCCAGGGCTGTCAGACCCATGGCCAGCCAGGGCCAGATACCGAAGTAGACCGTGAGCAGGGCCGAGCCATAGGCCCCGAGGCCGAAAAAGGCGGCATGGCCAAGCGATATCTGGCCGGCATAGCCGATGAACAGGTTCAACCCCAGGACCACGATCACGTTGATGGCCACCATGTTGGTGAGCCCCAGGATATAGGGGTTGTCCTGGACCAGGGGAAACAGGGCCAGGACCAGGGTCAGGATCCAGACCAGCAGTCCGGTGCGGTGCAACCGGAGAAAGTATGTCATCCGGTCACGGCGGCTCATCAGGCGTCAAGTCCCCGGCGAAAGGCCTTGAGGTTGTTTTCCACGAACCGCTCCGGAGAGATGGTTTCAATGGCGCGTTCCACCTGCTGCGGGCTGCAGAAGAAGAGCGATTTGCCCACCCCGTAGCCGAGCAGGATCAGGTTGGCCAGTACCGGTGAGCCCATCTCCGTGGCCATGGCCGTGGCGTCGAGATGGTACCAGGGTCCTTTTTCCGGGGTGTTGACCAGGACCCGGGCGTCGAGCCGCAGCAGGTGGCCGTGAACCGGCAGGTTCTGCGGGTGGAGAAAGATACCCACATCACCCTGGCCGCTGCGGATCAGCGGGCTGTGGAACCGGCCCACCTTGACGGTGGAGATAACCGAGCCGCCACGCTGGGCCATGCCGTGGGTTTCCGAGGTGAAGATTTCAAGGCCCATGTCCACGCCGGCTCCGGCGATGATCCGGGTGAGGAACAGCACCCCCTGGCCGCCCATGCCGCTGACAATGATCTGCTGTTTCACTTGGCGCCTCCTTTTCTGACAATGGAGCCGGTGGGGCACACGGTTTCACAGACTCCGCATTCCACGCAGAGTACCTGGTCGATGTGTGCCTGTTTCTCCTTCTCGTCCAGGGTGATGGCCGGACATTCAAACTGCTGGACGCAGATCCCGCAGCCCACGCAGTCATCGAGGATTTCCATGGGAATGCGTTCCTGTCTGGCCGGGTTTTTACGGTCCATGAGACAGGGATGGCGGGCGATCACCACCGCCACTCCCCCTTTTTCGGAGCGTATGAAACTGTCCGCCTCCCGGAGCAGGGTGGAAAATCCTTCCAGGTCATAGGGGTCGCCGATCTTGAGAAAACCCACCCCGCAGGCCCGGACAATATCCTCGATGACCACCCGGTTACCCGGCGAGCCGTCGGCCAGGACCCCGTGCTGCGGGGTGGGCTGCTGGCCGGTCATGGCCGTGGTGGAGTTGTCGAGGATGGTGACGATGATCCGCGCCTTCTGGACCACGGCATTGATCAGGGCCGGGATGCCGGCGTGGAAGAAAGTGGAATCACCGATGGTGACCACTATGGTGGGAAAGTCGTCCCCGTCCTGGGCGTGGGCATGGTAGAAACCGGCCCCCTGGCTGATGCAGGCTCCCATGCAGTGGCAGGTGTCCACCGCTCCCAGGTTCATACCCAGGGTGTAGCAGCCGATGTCGCTTGGGTAGATGCCCTTGGGAAAGGTTTTCTTGATGGCGTAGAACGAGGCCCGGTGCGGGCAGCCGGGGCAGAGAGAGGGGCGCCGTCCCCGGGCCGGCGGATTCTGCTGCAGGCCGCCGTTTTTCTTCTTCTCCGGCAGGTCCAGGAAGTCGAGTAAAATGGTGTGGAGCACGTCCGGGGTCAGCTCTCCCTGACCCGGCACATGGCCGGTGAGACGGCCGAGAATGTTTTTGTCTTTTCCCTGGAGCTGCAGTTCGATGACCGCATCGGGTTCTTCCAGGACAAGGATTTTTTCATGATCCCGGGCCAGGTTGCGGGCAAAATCCCGGGGAAGGGGAAAGGGCATCCTCACCTGGTAGAGATCCACCCGATCGCCAAGGCCCATCTCTTCCAGCAGGTCCGAGACATTGGCATGGGCGATGCCCGAAGCGACAATGCAGCATTCGGCCCGGCCCGGCCCGGTGGCCGTCGGCTGGAAGCGCTCTTCACCACTGATCCGATGGAGCTTGTCGTTGAGCTCCCCATGGAGCCCGGTGAGGAAGGCCGGAGTGGCTACCCAGCGGCCCGGATTTTTTTCAAAGACCGCCTTGCGCTCCAGGTCCTGGACCGGCCGCAGGTCGACGTTCTGGCGCGAGTGACAGATCCGGGTGGTGGGTCGCAGCACCACCGGGATCTCGTAACGTTCGGAAAGCTCCAGGGCCTCGGTCACCATGTCCCGGGCCTCGGCCGGGGAGGCCGGATCGAGCACCGGGGCCTTGGCAAACAGGCAGAAGAGGCGGGTGTCCTGCTCGGTCTGCGAGCTGTGCGGGCCGGGATCGTCGGCCACCACCACCACGAAGCCGCCCTTGACCCCGAGATAGGTTGAGCGGGTAAAGGGATCGGCGGCCACGTTCAGGCCCACCTGCTTCATGATCACGGCGGCTCGTTTGCCGGTATAGCTGGCGGCCAGGGCCGATTCGAAGGCTACCTTTTCGTTGACCGACCATTCCACATGCATGGGGCTGCCGGCCTCATCCATGCTGGTGGTCACCGCACCTAAAATTTCCGAGGAAGGGGTCCCGGGATAGGCCGAGACAAAGGTGCATCCGGCTTCCACAAGTCCCCGGCCGATGGCCTCGTTACCCATGAGGAGTTGTTGTTTCATTGCGTTCACACAGGCTGAAGTTAGTATGTTGTGTGCTGGTTTCAGAGTCGATATCCTTTATCTTTATTCCCAAAAAAAACAAGATGTTCTGTATCTCAATTCCACCGGGATGGGTCTCAGCAGAGATTCACACCATGGCGATTATTTCAACAGCCCCCGGGGCCGGATAAAGAGCACCAGCAGGAGCACGATAAAGGCGACCACGTCCTTGTAGGCGCTGCTGAGGTAGCCGGCGGTGAGGGATTCCAGGAGTCCCAGTCCCAGGCCGCCGACAATGGCGCCGGGAAAAGAGCCGAATCCGCCGAGGATCGCCCCGGCAAAGCCCTTGAGGCCCAGCAGGACCCCGACGTCATAGTTGAGAGTGGTTATCGGGGTCACCAGGACTCCGGCCAGCCCGCCCAGGGCTCCGGCCAGCCCGAAGCTGAACATCTTGACCTGGCCGATATGCAGGCCCACCGCGGCGGCGGCCCGCTCGTTGGAGGCAACTCCGCGCATGGCCAGGCCGATCCGGGTCCGGCGGAAGAGAAGGACCAGCAGACCGATGGCCACGGTGGTCAGGGCCAGGATCCACAGGGCCTGGGGCATGATTGTGGCCCCGAAGAAATGCAGAGGGGTCTCGCCGGACAGGGGGGGAACCGCCATCCGGTTTTTTCCCCAGACAAGTTTTATGATCCCGCGCAGGATAATGGAGATACCGATGGTAAGGAAGATCAGGACCAGGTGGTGATCCGAGCGTGATGGCCGGATCCCGATCCGTTCCACCAGCATGGCCACCCCCGTGACGCTGGCGGTGGCGAAGAGTACCGCCGCGGGCATGGGCAGGCCCAGGGTAAACAGGCCGGTGAAGAGAAACATGCCGCCCAGGGTGACAAAGTCCACCTGGACGAAATTGACAATGCCCATGGTGTTGTGCACCACGCAGAATCCCAGGGCGATGAGCGAATAGATCGCACCGCTGGTCAGTCCGGAAAAGATAAATTGGAGCAGATCCTGGAAGATATTCACAACGGTTCGGGTCCCCGCAGCAGACAGAAATTGAACCTAAATCCTGCAGTTGTCCGGCATTCGGACGTCGATACAAGCACATCTACGGCGTCGGCTTCACCGGTTTCGTGCTCGACGTACAACAGTACGCCTGCGCCGAAACCGGCTCGCCTCCTTGTAGCTGTACCAGTCTCAACGTTCTCGGTGCACGAACAGTGATGCGGCTTGACCGCATGACGACTGCAGGATTTAGGTTGAAAAAGTCCAAAGCTGGTTTCGTGTGATAGCAGAGCAGGGGAAAAAAAGCAAGAAACCTTCTCTGTTCCAGTGGATAGCGGGCAGGTGGGCGACGAGAGCGTGTCGTCTGGTATCAGGGCAGGGGGTCGCCGGCGGCGAAGTCCTGGGTGAAGTAGTGGTACAGGGAGCCATTCCCGTCGCGCCTGGAGATGTGGCTGATGCCGGTATCGGTGAATCCGGGCAGGAGGATATTTCGCCGGTGGCCCGGGCTGCCCATCCAGCCGCCGTTGCCGCCATGCACCTGTTTCCAGCGATCCCAGTCAGCCCCGCTCCAGCCCCGGCCCACGTCCTGCCAGCCAAGGGGGACCGGCAGGCCGTGTTGCCGGCAGTAGGTCTGGATCATTGTCAGGTTATCGGTGCCGAACATCACCCGGTAAGGAAGACGGGCCGAGGGATTGGCCGTTTTCTTCATGGCGACGTTTTCCCCCACTCTGGTCCAGTGGTATCCCTGTTCTCTGATCCGGTCGCTGACCCCCCGGCCATCCCGGCTGCGGTGGGTGAGGGTCAGGTGGCGGGCCATCTCCCGGGTATGCAGCAGCGCGGCCCGGTGCAGTCGGGGATCAGGCTTCAGGGGAGGCAAGTGGTGCATGGCCCGCTGTTCATTGACCAGGGCGAGGATTTGCTGTTCCACCCGGGACCAGGGCTCGGCGACGGGTTTTGGCCTCGGTGCGGGTACGGGTGCAGTGCGCGGTACGATCCGGGGCGGGGCCTGGCAGGATGCCAGGAGCGCGAAGATCAGCAGCAGGACAAGGGAGCGGTGCATCCCGGTTACTTCTCCAGGCGGAAGGTGCAGGCGGCCCATTCGTCGTCATGCAGGGTCCGGAGGTGGGCCAGGCCCAGGTCCTCGTAGACCCGGACGATGTTTTCTTCCTGCCTGCCGGCCAGAATACCGGCGAGAACGATGTGGCCGGAGGGGGCGAGCAGTCTGCGGAGGGCGGGCGCCATGGCCACCAGGACGTCGTGGACGATATTGGCCTGGATCAGCTCAAAGGGGCCCTGTATTTCCTCCAGGGGGGTGTCCTCGATCGAGATGCGGCCCTGGAGCAGGTTGCGGCCGACGTTTTCCCGGGCTACCCGGACCGCCTGGGGATCGTTGTCGATACCGATGACTTCGGATGCACCGAACAGGGCCGCAGCCATGGCCAGGATCCCGGTGCCGGTGCCCACGTCCAGAACCCGTCCGGGCGGGGCGGGCTGGCAGCACTCCCGGGTCAGGGCCAGGGCCATCCGGGTGGAGGCGTGCTGGCCGGTGCCAAAGGCCTGGCCGGGATCGAGCTCGATCACCTTCTCACCTTTGGCGGGCCTGTATTCTTCCCAGCTGGGCCTGATCACCAGACCGGGGATGATGGCAAAGGGGGTGTAGAACTGTTGCCAGCTGGTGGCCCAGTCCTCGTTGTCCATGGTTTCCACCTGGATGGGGGGCAGTTCCCGGTCATAGAGGGAGAACAGTTCGGACAGGGCTTCGCCGACCCGGCTGACGATGGCCTCCCGCTCCGCTGGTGTATCGTCCCGGAGGGGAAAAAAACCGGTTATCCGCTGCGGTTCCGAATCCGCGCTGATCTCCACCCCGGCCCCGGAAAGCACTCCCATGAGATCACTGATCGATTCCACCATGGCCGGTGGAGATGCAAGGCTCAACTTGAGCCACCTTTTCACCGTGGATGTTTCGTTCTGTTCCATTACCTGGTCCTGTCTGCAGATTTGGCCAGGCTCCCGGTCCTGGAGGAACCGCGGAGCCGGTGGTCGTGCCTGGTTGCTGGTCCAAGACATAGCACGCTGCCGTCCGACCTGGCAATGGTGAACAGGGAATTTCCAGGAATCCGCCTGGAAGAACCGCTCCTAAAGACTGCCGATGGCCGCCTCGGCAAGCTCCAGCACTCCGCCGGGCAACAGGCCGAGAAAGAGCAGCAGCAGGGCCAGGGCCAGGGCCAGGGACCGGATGTGGGACGGGGGGGCCAGGGGGACCGGGTCCGTGCTGCTCACCAGGCTGATCTTGATAACTTTGAGGTAATAGAACATCCCGATCAGGGTATTGATCACTGCGGCGAAAACCGGCCAGAAATAGCCAGCCTTCCACACCGCGGTGAGCAGCAGCAGCTTGCCGGTGAATCCGGCCGTGGGCGGCAGGCCGGCCAGGGAGATGAAGGTGATGACCAGCATGATGGCCAGGACCGGGGAGCGGTGCCAGAGCCCGGCCAGGTTGTCCAGCGGGATGTCGTGTTCGTCACCGGCCACCTGTATGGCCACCAGGAAGGCGGCCAGGGTCATGAAGGTGTAGACCGTGCCGTAGAAGAGCGAGGCGGTGAGCCCACCGTCGGCCGGGGCCAGCAGGCCAAGCAGGATGTAACCGGCGTGGGAGACCGCCGAGTAGGCCAGCAGCCGCTTGAGCTCTGTCTGGGTCAGGGCCATGAGGTTGCCCATGGTCATGGAAAGGATGGCCAGAATGGTCAGGACCGGAGTCAGTCCTTCCATGTCCATGAACAGGGAGACCACCCGGACCAGCAGGGCCACGGCGGCCAGCTTGGGCAGGGCGGCGATGTAGGCCACCACCTCGGCCGCGCTGCCGGCGTACACATCCGGGGCCCAGAAATGGAAGGGGAAGGCCGAAAGTTTGTATAACAGCCCGGCCATGAACAGAATCACCCCGAGCACAGCCATGGGATCGTGCAGGTGCGTGGGGATGGCCGGAATGATGTCGGCGAGAAAGGTGGAACCGAAGGCACCGTACAGATAGGTGATCCCGTAGAGCATGAAGGCGGTGGACACGGCGCCGAATATCATGTACTTGGCCACGGATTCGAACTGATAGCCCAGTCCCTTGCGGTAGGAGGCGACGATGAACAGGGGGTAGGAGGAGATTTCCAGGCCGATGAACAGCGTCAGCAGCTCGGTGGCCCCGGTAACCAGCAGCAACCCCAGGGTCGAGATCGAGATGAAGAAGTAGAATTCACCGGTCTTCTGGTCGTCGGTCTGGCGGAGGCGGCCGCCGATGACGCAGGCCAGGAGGTAGGCCACGCAGATGAGCAGGCTGAAGAAACGGCTGAACCCGTCCACGGTAAAGGCACCGTGGAAGAAGATGTACTTGTGCTTCAGGCCGATCAGGGAGGCGAGCACGGCGACCCCGCCGAAGCCCATGGCCCAGCGTTGCAGATTTTTGCGGTCAAGGAGCGAGCTGATGAAGAAGAAAATCGCCGCGGTGCTGATAACGATTTCTGGCAGGATACCGTTGAACATGGTTGTCATCCTCTTGATATGATCATCAGGCCGCCTGATGGTCCGGGCGGCCTTCGGTGCTGTGGTTGCGCTCTCAGTTCAGAAACCCCGGGGGCAGAGCCTGGCCGATGAAGGCCGAAAGGTCCATCACCGTCTGCCCATGGAGCCTGGCGCTGATGGACTCCAGGGCCGGGTTCATGATTTTCAGCAGGGGGGCGGGATACAGGCCGAATACAATGACGAGAATGGCCAGGGGCAGCAGGCTGGCCAACTCCCTCAACCCGATGTCCCGGGCCAGGGCCGGATCGCCCCCTCGCCCCCAGGTCAGTTTGATGAACATCCTGAACATGTAGGCCGCGGCCAGCAGCGCCCCGGGGATGACCCAGGCCCCGAGGCGCAGGCTGTGGCTGAAGGCGCCGCTTAAGCAGAGAAACTCGCCCACAAAGCTGGCCGTGCCGGGAAAGGCCAGCGACGAGAGGGAAAACAGGCCCAGGAAAAAGACAAACCCGGGCATCAGCCTGGCCAGGCCGGCGTTGTCGGCAAGCTCCCGGGAGTGGGTCCGTTCGTAAAGCATCCCGACCAGGAGAAAGAGGCCGCCGGTGGTCAGGCCGTGGTTGAGCATCTGCAGCATGGCGCCCTGGAAGCCCTGCATGTTGAGGACCCCGATTCCCAGGGTGACAAATCCCATGTGGGCCACCGACGAGTAGGCGATCAGCTTCTTGATGTCCTGCTGGGCCAGGGAGAGCAGGCCGCCGTAGAGGATGGCCGCCACCGAGAGCACGATCAGCACCGGTGCCAGGCTGACGCTGGCGGCCGGGGTCAGGGTCAGGTTGAAGCGCAGTAGTCCGTAGGTCCCCATCTTCAGGAGTACGCTGGCCAGGATCACCGAGCCGGCGGTGGGCGCCTCCACGTGGGCTGCGGGCAGCCAGGTGTGCAGCGGCACCATGGGAATTTTGACCGCGAAGCCAACCAGGAATGCGAGAAAGAGCCAGAACTCCCAGCGGGGCGCCAAGTCGAGACCGAGCAGGGCCGGGTAGCTGAAGGTACCGCCATGGATGTAGAGCCCGACAATGGCCAGGAGGAGGAAGATCGAGCCGCCCAGGGTGTAGAGAACGAATTTGATGGCCGCGTACATCCTCCGGGGGCCACCCCAGATGGCGATGATAAGGAACATGGGGATCAGCATGGCCTCCCAGAAGAAGTAGAACAGCACCAGGTCGAGCGCCACGAACACCCCGGTGAGGATACCCTGGGTCAGAAGCAGGCAGGCCATGAATTCCCGCACCCTTTTGTTGATGTAGCGCCAGGAACAGAGCACGGTGGACGGGCCGAGGAAGGTGGTCAGCAGGACCAGCGGCAGGCTGATTCCGTCGACCCCCAGGAGGTAGCTCAGGCCAAGTTGCCTGATCCAGACATGGTTTTCGACAAACTGGAATCCCGGCAGCTCCGGCTGGAAGGCTGAATAGAGCGGCAGGGAGACCAGGAAGGTCAGGCTAAGGATGATCAGGGCCAGCCAGCGGCTCATCTCGTCGCTCCTGATGAGAAAAAGCAGGAAGGCGCCGATGATGGGCAGAAAGATGATCAGGCTCAGGTAGGGACCATCCAGGGGTGAGGGGTGGAGTATGGCAAGTGGACTCATGGGCATAGGTACGAACTCTTGTTTAGCGGATGTAGAGGGCCAGCAGGATGATGGCGGCCAGCACGGTCAGGGTTCTGGCCACGTAACGTGACAGTATTCCGGGCTGCATGAAAAAGCGCATCCGCTCGCTGAAGCGGAGCACGGATTCGGCCGAGCCGTCGACAAAGCCGTCGACGACTCGCTGATCTGTCCAGGCCGATAAGGCGGCCAGGGTCCGGAGCAGGGGCAGGACCACAGTCTTGTGCAGATTCTTGATCACCTGTTCGTCCACCATGCGCAGCACTTTGCGGCAGAAGGCCAGGAACAGAACTGCGCCCCTGCGGTAGAACCAGTCCAGATCCAACCCCACTTTGGGCTCGGGGTAGAGCTTTTTTATCAGCAGGAAGAAGCCCAGCATGGTGAAGAGCAGGATCTGGAGCGAGGCCATGACATGGGCCGCGGTGTAGGGATGGTAGGGAACCTCGAAGGGCAGCAGACGGTAGAGTCCTTCGGGGTTGATACCTATCAGGATGCAGTAGTAGGCAGCCAGACCCATGGCGATGAGCATGTTGAGGGGCGCCTCCCGCCGGGGCGGGTCAAAGGGCGGCTCGTCGCGCCAGAACCAGATGAAGTAGGGGACCTTGAGGCCGGTGTGGAGAAAGGTACCGGCCGAGGCCAGGGTCAGGCCCAGGGCGGCCCACTGGAGATGGCTCTCCCAGGCCCCTGATATGACCATGGACTTGGAGACAAAGCCGGAAAAGAGCGGAAAGGCGGAGATGGACAACCCACCGACCAGGGTGAAGACAAAGGTCCAGGGCATGTACTTCCACAGGCCGCCGAGCTCGGAAAACCGGCTCCGGCCTGTAACCTGAAGCACTCCGCCCACGCCCATGAAGAGCAGTCCCTTGTAGAGGATGTGGGCATAGGCATGGGCGCAGGCCCCGTTCAGGGCCAGCTCGGTGCCGATTCCCACCCCGGCGACCATGTAGCCCACCTGGCTGATGATGTGGTAGGAGAGCAGGCGGCGGGCGTCGTTTTCCAGCACAGCGTAGACCACACCGTAAAGGGCCATGACCACACCGAGGACGATGAGGATCTCGAAGCCGGCAAAGGAGCGGATCAGGGCGTAGACCGCGGTTTTGGTGGTATAGGCGCACATGAACACCGAGCCGACCACTGTGGCGCTGCCGTAGGCATCGGGCAGCCAGGCGTGCAGGGGCGGCACGGCGGCGTTGAGAAGGAATCCGGCCAGGATCAGGTACTGGGCCGTACCTGCGGAGGCCGGATCGATACCGGTAAAAGCGATGGAGCCGCTCTGGTGGTACTGGAGCAGGATCCCTCCCAGCAGCATCAGACCACCGAACACGTGGACCAGTACGTAGCGGTATCCGGCCGCGATCGCCCGGTCGGTCCGGCGGAGAAAGATGAGGGCGGCGGAAAAGACCATCAGCCCTTCCCAGAAGAGAAACAGGGTCAGGTAGTCACCGGCAAAGACACAGCCAAGCGCCGAGCCCACGTAGCCCATGGCCGCCACCTGCTGCCACGGATCCTCCATGTGTAGACCGTAGACTGCGCCGATGAGCGCCATGAGGGTGAAGACATTGGCAAAGACCAGGGCCAGTTTGTCTACCCGGCCAAAGGTGAGTGTCAGGCCGTGGATCTCGAACTGGCCATACAGGCCCGGGCTCAGGGTGGAGACCATGGTCAGGGCCAGCAGTGGCACAAGGATCAGCAGGCACTGTCGCCAGATTCCCCGGGACAGCGGCACCGCCGGGAGTCCGAGGAAAAAGAAGAGCGCCGGATGGATAAAGAAGCTGTCACCCATTTACAGGCCTCCCCTGGTTTCGTAGTAATTTTCGGGCCGAAAGAGCCAGGCATGGCCCAGCCACTTGGACACCACGATGATGAGTACACAGGCCAGCAGGCCGAACAGGGCCCAGAAGCCGGGAATTTCATCGCCGAGAAAGTAGACGTGGTGCCGGGGCACCAGCAGGTCCCCGACCACCAGCAGGCCGAGCAGGCAGCCGAATGTCACCTTGACCAGGTGATAATGGCGGCGCATCCAGCCGATGAGACGAACGATCATGAGAGAACCTCCCCGATGAGCTGCAGGAACGGTTGCGGAAACAGGCCGAACAGAATGGTAAGTCCGGCGGTGATAGACAGAGGGATGACCATGAAAGCCGGGGCCTCCTGCAGTCCCGCCTTGTCGGCCGTGGACGGCCGCATGAAAAAGGCCCGATAAATGATCGGCAGAAAATAACCGGCGTTGAGCAGGGAACTGGTGAGGATGAAGACCAGCAGAAGCATGGAGTTGTTGTCCAGGCAGCCAAGCCCCAGGAACCATTTGGTGACGAACCCTGCGGTACCTGGTACGCCGATCATGGAAAAGGCGCCGATGGCAAAGGCGGTCATGGTGATCGGCATCCGGTATCCGATCCCCGAGAGCTCGGAGATGTATTTCTTGCCGCTGGCGACGAAGATAGCCCCGGCGCAGTAGAACAGGGTGATCTTGGAAAAGGCGTGATTGGCGATATGGATCATGCCGCCGGTCATGGAGCTGACCGAGACCAGGGCGAACCCAAGGGTAATGTAGGCCAGCTGGCTGACCGTGGAATAGGCCAGGCGGGCCTTGAGATTGTCATGGGTCAGGGCGATCATCGAGGCCAGGAGAATGGTGGCGGACATGAAAAAGGCAGTGGGCATGACCAGGCCCAGCTGCTGCATCAGCTCCGGACCGTAGACGTTGTAGATCACCCGGGCGATGCAGAAGACACCGACCTTGACCACGGCCACCGCGTGGAGCAGAGCCGAGACCGGAGTCGGGGCCACCATGGCCGAAGGAAGCCAGGAGTGGAGCGGGATAAGGCCCGATTTGGCGATGCCGGCGACAAAAAGGATAAAGAGCACGACAAGCAGGGTCGGGTCGGCGTCGGCTGGCAGGATGGCGTCGGGTCCGAAATCCAGGTTACCGGCCAGGACATAGGTCAGGACCAGGGCGGTGAGGAAGAACAGCTTGCCGGTACCCATCAGGTAGACCAGATACTTGTTGGCGCCCCAGCGGGCCTCATGGTCTTCGTGGTGCATGACCAGGGGATAGGTGAAGATGGAGACCAGTTCGTAGAACAGGTACATGGTGAACAGCGACCCGGACATGGCCACGCCGAGAGCTGCGGACAGGGTAAGGGCGAAGCAGGTGTAGTATCTCGTCTGGGCGTGCTCGTTGAGGCCGCGCATGTAGCCAATCGAATAGAATGAGGTCAGGATCCAGAGAAAGGACGAGATAGAGGCAAAGACCATGGAAAAGCCGTCCACCCGGAAGACCAGGGAGAAACCAGGCAGGATCTCCACCAGGTGGCAGCGGAGCACCTCGCCCCGGAGGATGGGCGGCAGCATGGCCATGACCAGGGCAAACTTGAGCACCCCGGTGACCACGGAGACGGTCTCCCGGCGGTTGGGATCGTGACGAAACCGCATGATCAGCCCGGCGCCGACCAGCGACACGGCGACAATCAGGACAGGCAGGATGGAAAAGGTCGTTTGTTCAGCCATGGTCGATCACCCCTTGAGCTTGATCAGTTTGTCCACCGCGATGGTCTGGTAGTTGCGGAAAACCGCCACGGCGATACCGAGGAAGACCGCGGCCTCGGCGGCGGCGATGCCGATGATGAAAAGCGTGGTGATCCGGGCCTGCATGGGGTCGGGGACCAGGTAGGTGCCAAAGGCCATGATGTTGATCCCCACACCCTGGAGCAGGAGTTCCAGGGAGATGAGGAAGCCGATCAGCGAGCGGCGGAAGAGCATGCCGTAGAGGCCGATGGCGAACAGGGCATGGGCCACGATCACGTAGACCAGCAGGTTGTTGGGCAGGGTGGTGAGAAATTCCATGTTCAGATCCTCCGGTTGATCAGGGCAATGGTGATCGCGCCGATGACGGCCACGGTGAGCAGGATGGAGATCAGCTCGAAGGGCAGCAGGTACTCTTTGAGCAGCATCCAGCCGATGCGGCTCTCGTCTATCTTGTGGGCCGAGGCGACGATCTCCCGTCCGGACAGGCTTTTCAGGGTGGCGCTGAGCATTGTCACCACCAGAACCACCGGGATGGCGGCCTTGATGTCCAGCGGCTTCACCCCTTCCTCGCCCTTCTTGCGGGTCAGCGACAGCCCGAAGGCGATGGCCACGCAAACCGCGCCGATATAGATCATGACCTGCATGACGGCCAGCAGGGGGCTGCCCAGGTTGTAGTAGAGCCCGGCCACCCCGAGCAGGGTGCCGACCAGGCCGAAGAAACAGTAGATCAGGTTTCTGGCCGTGACCGCCAGGAGGGCGCCGCCGATGACCAGCAGCAGTATCATGCCGAACGAGAGGTAATAGACGGTGTAGATGAAACTGTCGATCATGGTTGTCTCTCTTTAATCGTTACAAAGCGGGTAATTAATGCCTCCGGTTCCGGGAGGGACCGGCGGAGAGCTTGTTCTCAGGAGTAGAAGGGCGAGATCAGGTCCGAAAGCAGGTCCATCTCCCGGTACTCCCGGTCGGTATAGTCGGCCAGGGAGTAGTCGCGGGAAAATTCCAGCGCCTCCACCGGGCAGCTCTCCACGCAGAGGCCACACAGGCTGCACTTGGTGAAGTCGAGCAGAAAGCGGTCGGCAACCTTCTTCTTCGCCCCCTCGGGTTTGCGGCCGCTCACCGTGATGCAGCCGGACGGGCAGTTGCGGGCGCAGGTACCGCAGGCGAAACACTTGGGGTAACGGGTCCGCTCGTCCGGGATCATGGAGATGTGGCCGCGGAAACGCGGTGGCAGCGGGGCCGTTTCCCGGGGCCACTGTACGGTGTGCGGGGTGGTGACCATGTTCTGGATGGTCACCCGCATGCCGACGAGCAGGCTGAAGAAACCTTTGACGATGTCCTTTACGTAGCAGCATTCCATCATAGGGCCAGCACTCCTGCGGTGACGAGAAAGTTGATCAGGGTCAGGGGCAGCAGGATCTTCCAGCCAAAGGAGAGCATCTGGTCGATGCGCAGCCTGGGGAAGGTCCAGCGAAACCACATGAGGACAAAGATGATCCCGTAGAGCTTGATCAGCGACCAGACCGGGCCGGGCAGCAGCGGCCCCTGCCAGCCGCCGAGAAAGAGTATGGAGGCCAGGGCGGCGGCAATGAACATGTAGGAGTATTCAGCCAGAAAGAAGAGAGAAAAACCCATGGCCGAGTACTCGGTGTGAAAACCGGCAACCAGTTCACTTTCGGCCTCGGAAAAATCGAACGGGCTGCGGTTGGTCTCCAGGGTGATGGTGACGATGTAGATAATGAAGAGCAGGGGCTGGTAAAGAATGTACCAGCCATTTTTCTGGGCCTGGGCAATCTCCCGCAGGCTGAAGGAGCCGGCCATCATGATGATGGTCAGGATGCAGAGCAGCAGGGGGATCTTGTAGGCCAGGATCTGGGCCACGGCCCGGGTTCCGCCGAGCAGGGCGTACTTGTTGTTGGACCCCCAGCCGGCCAGCAGGATGCCGAGCGTGTTGAGCAGGCCAAGGGCGATAACCAGCAGCAGGCCGATGTTGAGCTCCCAGGCCTGGACCGTCTCGCCCAGCGGCAGAGGAATCATGGCGACAAAGATGGGCACCAGGCTGACCACCGGGGCCAGGAGGAAAAGCGGCTTGTCAGCTTCGGCCGGGACAAGGAACTGCTTGGAGACCAGCTTGATGCCGTCGGCCAGGGTCTGGAGCACACCGTGGGGCCCCACTTCCATGGGCCCATAGCGGAATTGCATGTGGCCGGCGACCTTACGCTCCAGCCAGACCAGGATCACCGCGTTCAGGCCGACAATGGCGCTTATGCCCAGCAGGTAACAGAGAATCGTACCAAGGGAAATGTTCATCGGTCCACCTCCGGGATAACCATGTCCAGGCTGCCGAGGATGGCCAGGGCATCGGCCAGCAGCTGCCCCCGGGCCAGCTTGGAAAAGATGGAGAGATTGGAGAACGAGGGCACCCGGAACTTGACCCGGTAGGGTTTCCTGGTTCCGTCGCTGACAATGTAGATGACCAGCTCGCCGCGCGGGGTCTCCACCGCCATGGCCACTTCGCCCTCGGGCGGCTTGATCTGCTTGGGCACCTTGGAACGGAAGGGGCCGTCGGGGATGGTGCTCACCGCCTGTTCGATGATGGCCAGCGACTGTTCCATCTCTGCCATGCGGACGTTGTAGCGGGCCAGGCAGTCCCCGGACTGTTCCACCGGCACGGTGAATTCGAACCGGTCATAGCCACTGTAGGGTTCTTTCTTGCGGACATCGAAGTCATAGCCCGAGGCGCGCAGGGAGGGACCGGTGATGCCGTAGCCGGCGGCGTCAAAGGGGAGGATGACGCCCACGTCCCTGGAGCGGTGGTGGAAGATCACGTTGCCGGTGACCAGGTCGTGGTAGCGGGGCAGCCGGCTGCGGAATCCGGTGACGAATTCCTCGACCCGGGCCAGGAACAGGTCGTCCACGTCGGCCCCCAGACCGCCGAAGCGAAAATAGCAGTAGGTGAGCCGGGAGCCGGTGATGTATTCCAGCAGGTCGAGGATCTGTTCCCGGTCGGTGAAGGCCTGGAGAAACGGGGTAAAGGCGCCGAGATCCAGGAGATAGGCCCCCCACCAGAGCAGGTGGCTGGCGATCCGGTTGAGCTCGGTGGCGATCACCCGTACGTGGATGGCCCGCTCCGGAACCTCGAAGCCGCAGAGCTTCTCCACCGCGCAGACCCAGGCCAGATTATAGGAAAGGGCTCCCAGGTAGTCCATCCGGCAGACATAGGGCAGGGCCTGGAGATAGGTCATGTTTTCAGCTATTTTTTCCTGCATCCGGTGGCCGTAGCCAAGCACCGGGTCGGCCCGCAGAATGTACTCGCCATCCATCTGCAGGACCACGCGCAGAACCCCGTGGGTTCCAGGATGCTGAGGGCCCAGATTGAGAATGAAGTTGTCGCTGTCGGTCTTTTCCAGGGTGTATGTGGGTGGTGCAGACATGATCATGGGGTCCCTGTGAAGTCTTTTCTCAGCGGATGAAAGGTTGCGTCCTCGGGCAGGAGCAGGTTCCTGGTGTCCGGGCAGTCGTCGAAGGCGATGCCGAACATCTCGGCGGTTTCCCGCTCATGCCAGACCGCGCCCGGGAAGATCCGGCCGATGGAGGGCAGACGGGGACGGGTCCGGGAGACCGGGATCCGGGCCAGGAAACGCAGCGGCTCGTCGTAATGGTTGAACAGGTAGACCCCGTCCATGAGGTTGTCCCCCGGCCGGTCCACAGCGGTGATGGTCTCGATGAAGAACCCGGACCGGACCAGGGCCGTGGCCAGGGGCCTGAGCTGCTCCGGCTCGAGTACCAGGGAACAGTGCAGTCCGGTGGAGGGAAATTCCGTGGGCCGGTACTCTATGCCGACCTGACTCAGGGCGCGTTCAAGGTGATTGCTCATTGGGCGTCCTCCCTGGGAATGGCTGGGGGATCGGGGAACCGGCGGTTTCCGGTCAGTTTTTCTTCCAGTTTCAAAAAGGCCTCGATCAGGGCCTCGGGGCGGGGCGGGCAGCCGGGGACAAAGACATCCACCGGGATCAGGTTGGCCACGCCTTCCACCACGTTGTAATTGAAGTCCAGCTTGAACGGGCCGCCGGAGATGGCGCAGTTGCCCATGGCAATGACCCATTTCGGAGCCGGCATCTGGTTGTAGAGCCGCACCACCGTGGGGGCCATCTTGGCGGTGACCGTGCCGGCGACGATCATCACGTCGGCCTGGCGGGGCGTGGCCCGGAAGACTCCGGCCCCGAACCGGTCCAGGTCGAAGCGCGGCCCGGCGGCGGACATCATTTCAATGGCGCAGCAGGCCAGACCGAAGGTCAGCGGCCATAGGGAATTAGCCCGCGCCTGGTCGAAGATTTTTTCAAGGACGGCAAAATGAACTATCGGAGGGAGAGTGCTTCCCGTTCCCATATCCAGACTCCTTTTTTCCAGGCATAGATGATCGCCATAAAGAGAATGACGCAGAAAATGACCACTTCCATGAAGCCCGCCAGGCCCACCCCCTGCCGGTAGATACGGGCAATGGGGAAGAGGTAGAGGACGTCGACTTCAAAGACGATGAAGATCAGGGCGTAGACATAGTAGAAGACCCCGAAGCGCGACGAGGTGGCCTGGCCGAAAGCGACCATGCCGCATTCGTAGATTGCCCCGATGTGCGGGTTTCTGCTCCGGGGGGAGAGCAGGTAGCAGGCCACCAGCGGGGCCACGGCAAAGAGGACTCCCAACAGGAGGAAAAGCGACAGGATAAAACCGTCGGCCACCAGTTCCGGGTCCGGGGGTGCCGCCATGTGCAAAAAGGTACTGGCGGGATTCAGGGCTGTCTCAGACATGTTCTCACTCCGTGGTAGTAGTGCAGGTCAAGATGAACGACAGCCTACAAAGTGGGATTAAATAAATCAAATTTGAAATATTTTAAATTAGCATAAATTTCATTTATAGTTTTTGTCTCCTGTCAGGGCCGGCACGAAGAAGATCCGTTCCGGGTCGAGATGACCAGACCCGTGGGCAGGCCGGCTTTCTTCACCTTTACCTCGTTGAAATTACACCCTGTCCATGCTATAAATTATCATTTTTATCCCATGCCGATGGCGAGATCGGGTCCTGTCCGGATCCCGCTCCATCTTCACCGCCCGGGACAGGGCGCAGCGAACCATTTCCCGAGGCAGGCTTCCAGCACCGGATGGAGAAAACAGCCTGCTCCAGACGTATCGATATCGGAGTCCAGCAATGAAACACACCATCACTTTTCAGCCAGACAACATCACCGTTACCGTGGACCAGGGAGAAAACCTGCTGGCCGCGGCCGCCAATGCCGGTGTCTACGTGCATGCCTTCTGCGGTGGGGACGGGGTCTGCGGAAAATGTAAGGTCATCGTCGAAGAGGGCGAGGTCCGGGCCGACAAGGCGACCCTGAAAAAGGAGGAATGGGACCAGGGCTATCGGCTGGCCTGCCAGGCCACGGTGATGTCCGATCTGGTGGTGCGGATTCCGGAGATAACCACCGCCGGCGGCCGGGCCCTCAAGCGCAAGCCCAAAACCACCCGGACCATCTCGGCCCGTTCGCTGGATACCCTGATCGGTAAATGGGATGTGGATCCGCCGGTGGCCAAGCTCTACCTGGAACTCGATCCCCCGACCATGGACGACAACATCTCCGACATGCAGCGGGTCATGCGCGGCATTCGCCAGGCCCTGCCCGACACCCCGGAACCCTCCTACGACCATCCCGAGCTGATCAAGGAGCTGCCCTTTGTCCTGCGGGAGTCGGACTGGAAGGTAACGGTGCTCCTCCTGCACGGTAAGCGGGAGGGAGAGCCGGACCGGATCATCGATATCGAGCCCGGCAACACCACCGACCGGCTCTACGGTCTGGCGGTGGATATCGGCACCACCACCTGCTCAGGGGTGCTCATCGACCTCAACACCGGCAAGATCATCGCCGAGGCCTCGGGCTACAACGCCCAGATCAGCTACGGCGAGGATGTCATCTCCCGGATCATCTACGCGGCCAGGCCAGGTGGCCTGCGGGCCCTGCAGGAAAAGGTGGTCTCCACCATCAACACCATCATCGATGACATCTGCCGCAAGATGATCATCTCGCCGGCCGATATCAGCTATATCATGGCGGCCGGCAACACGATCATGTCCCACCTGCTGCTCGGCCTGGATCCCAAGTACATCCGCGAAGCGCCCTACGTGCCGGCGGTGAGTATCTTTCCCCTGACCAAGGCGGCCGGGCTTGGTATCCAGGCCCACCCTTCGGTGCGCCTTTTTCTCTACCCCTGCATCGCCTCTTACGTGGGCGGTGATATCGTCTCCGGCGTCCATGCCTGCCAGATGGCGAAGTCAGACAAGGTCAGCCTGTTCATCGACATCGGCACCAATGGCGAGATCGTGGTCGGCAACTCGGAATGGATGGTCTGCGCCGCCTGTTCGGCCGGGCCGGCCTTCGAGGGGGGCGGCATCCAGTACGGCATGCGGGCCTCGGCCGGGGCCATTGAAAATTTTCATATCCACCATGAAACCTATGACCCGATGATCGTCACCATCGGCCGGATCAAGCCGGCCGGTATCTGCGGCTCCGGGCTGATCTCCATTGTCTCCGAGCTCCTGGAGGCCGGGGTGATCGATCAGCAGGGCAAGTTCAACAAGGGACTGGACCACCCGCGCATCCGGGAAGGCCGGGACGGCTGGGAGTACGTACTGGCCTGGGGGCAGGACTCCCTGATCGGCGAGGATATCGTTATTACCGAGGTGGATATCGACAACCTGCTCCGGGCCAAGGGGGCCATGTACGCAGGCTACCAGACCCTGCTGGAGTCGGTGGGGCTCACCTTCGATGACCTGGACCGGGTGATCCTGGCCGGGAACTTCGGGGCCTATATCGACCTGGAACGGGCCATATGTATCGGCCTGCTGCCCGATGTGGACCGGGACAAATTCTTCTACCTCGGCAATGCCTCCATGCTCGGCTGTCAGATCTCGCTCACCGATGTCAAAAGGTTCCGGGAACGGGTCCACGTCCGCCAGCTCATGACCAACATGGAACTGTCGGAAAACACCGAATTCATGACCCACTACATGGCGGCTCTCTTTCTGCCCCATACCGACATGAGTCTCTTCCCCACGGTGCGGGACAAGCTGCCGGAGCGATCCGTGTAACAGGGACCCTGGTGGAATTTCTGCCGGGGGCCTTCGCGCTCCCGGTTTTATATGAAAGTCTCGTCCCATCCTCCAGGGGGACAACAGCTTTCATGTTTCGTTGTGCAGGCCGTGCGAGCCTGCATGGGTGTTGGTCCGCGTGCTTTTGTCGCCAGCTCCCCTGGTCCTGGTTATCGAACCGCGCATCGTTTTGTTTTTTGGTTCTTTGGCAGAAAAAGGACTGTTTATTGCAGAAGGTGGAGAGGGGTGCTGCCTGGTAACGCCAGGCAGCCGGTGTTCATCAAGCAATCATCTGGAGGAGGTACCATGGAACATGAGGCGGCAGTTCACTCTGGGAAGGCGCATCACAAGTGGATCCCTGGATGGTTGGGATGGGGATTTCTCCTGCTTCTGGTCCTCGGCCTGGCGGTCACCGCCCGGGCCAGGGATGAACGGATCCTTTTCCTGCACCATTCCACCGGTAACATCATCTATACCCAGGGGGACGTGCGGGGCTGGATCGAGCGCTACAACGGGCAGCAGGGTACAGGTTATGTCATCGATGACCGGTATTATCCCAACACGCCCTATCCCTGGAGCAATTATCCCTACGACTACTGGAACCTCTGGGTCAACGGGGCATGCCGTCCCGATGAGCCCAACATCCACTGCCTGGATCAGCTGACCGCTGACTACCAGGTGATCATCTTCAAAAACTGTTATCCGGTCAGCAACATTGAAGCCGATACCGGCACACCCGATATCACCAGCAGCAGGAAGTCGCTGGAAAACTACAGGCTCCAGTACAGCGCGGTCCGTGACCTGCTGACCCGCTACCCCGATACATTGTTCATCTTCTGGACTGGCGCGCCACTGCATCGGCTGGCTACCACCCCGGAGAAGGCGGCCCGGGCCCGGGCCTTTGCCCAGTGGGTGAAAAACGATATGCTCGCCACCGGAGAATATCAAAACATCAGGGTTTTTGATTATTTCGACCTGACGGCCGGCGACGACAACGTCCTGCGCCATGACTATGAGACAAGCCATACCAGCAGCGACAGTCATCCCAATTCCCAGGCGGCCCGGGATGTGGGACCAGTGTTCGCCAGTTTCATCGTCGACAGCGCCCGGGAATTTTTCGATCACCCGGTAGAACCGGTTGGTCAGCAGGGCGGTGGCAACGGCCAGGGCGGGCTCCAGCCGGTAACCAGCCTGCTCCTCCTGCAGGAATAAGGGACCGGGATCGGCGGCCACCTGCTCTTCCCTATGGCCTTCTTTTTTTTTGATTACCACTGAAATTCAGCCACCGATACCTGAAGGTGTCGGCCTCACTTGTTGCACGGGTGTCTGTGGCCTGGATGGCCACAGTCAAGCCCCAGGGACGGGTTTATGGCGTCCCGTGAAACGGGTGAGGTCGACACCGGTTTCAATGCTGAAGATTGGTGGTAATCACATCTTTTTTTCATCCCTGTTACCTGGTTGTAACTTCCCATGGACTACCCTTAAAAGAGAAACTCCTGTTTCCTTTGCCGCCACCCGGGAGGTCGCCCATGTTCCTGATCAAGATCTGTCTGCTCCTGTTCTTGTTTGTCCCAGTTATCCTCCAGGCCCAGGATGGAGAGACCCTTGAAGAACCCGGCGACCCGGGAAGGGGGCAGACCATCACGTCCCCCTCCGGCCACCTGGCTGGCGAGGCAGCCCGATGACGGAATCATTCTTGGTCATAATCGTATTGCCGGGATGATCCTGATCTCCCCGCATGTGCAGGCCGATCGTGCCGGTATGGCGGCGGAGATGGGACAGGGATTGCGGGATGACGGGCTCTCCCTCTCCCTGGTTTCGAATCTTGAACCTGAGGGTGGAGATATTCTCGCCGGTACATACCGCGGTGTGCTGGCCGGGCGGGAGATCAAGGCCCGGGGATTTGGTATCCTCTCGCCCCACGGGGGCGGGATCTATGTTCTGGCCCTTGCCCTGGTCGATGAATTCTCATCCGAACTCGAGCAGGCCGGCCGCGCCGTTGCCCGGAGCATCCAGTTTTCCCGGCCCCGGGCTGCGCAGGATAATCCCCTGATCGGTACCTGGAAGGATATCCGGGGCAGCGGTCATACTCTCATCACCCTCTATCCGGACGGCACCTTTACCTGGTACCGGGATTATGCGGCCTCGGGACAGGGCTGGGGCTTCAGCAACAGGGACGAAAGCACCGGGCGTTGGCAGTCGCGCGGGACGCACCGGGCCGGGACCATCTTCTACCAGACCAGCGAGGGAGAACAGGGAAGCATGGACTATCGGGTGCTGGTGGAAAAGGGAGAGGCTTACTGGAATGAGTACTATTTTGACGGGACTCTGTTTGTCCGTCAGTGACTGCGGCCACCAGGCAACCTGAAACAGTCGGCAGGTGTACACGATGAGCATCAGGAAGCCGCGAAAGATCCAAAACGAACCGGTTGTCAGCGAAGATGCCTTTCTGAATATCGATATATCCGAGGAAAAACCGGGTAGCGGCGGCCATACCTCTGAACTCCGGGTTCAGGACGAGTCGGGCAACGTCTCGGCCGGTCAGTGGAGCAGGGCGGCCCGGCTGGTCATCTTTGCCGGACTGACTCCCGAGGTTCTCGAACGGGCCGACCAGCGCCTGATCCACCGGGATCGACCCTGATTCATGACCGTCACTGTTGCCCGGAGGATACACATGTGTAACATGTTGTATAATCAAGGTGTTATCCTGGTGGTGGCGGGTGTATTCCTTGGGGACGGCATGCTTTTTATTTGCCTCCTGCGTTCGAAGGACGTACAATAAAGTAGACAGACCCCCAGTATACGGAAAGGTTTGGCTGGGAATATCTCCCGGCTGATCTGTCAGAATTCCATCAGATTACCCGGTAATGGCGCTACCAAATCCTGCCCCTCTTCCCCTTGTATCCGGAAACCATCCCCTGTTTCTGCCCTCCCTTTTTACTCCGTCTATGCGAGGACGGCCCGGTCCTTCGATGCTGGTCAGGTTTCCGTTTTCAGGACAAACATGAGCGTTCTATGAAAAAATTCCTGTGCAGCCTCTGTTCTGTTTTCGTCCTCTTCCTCTTGTTCCTCGTTTCTACGTCCTCCGCCCCGCCCACATCGTCGAATCCTATTCCGATCAGTCGCCGGTGCGTATAGTTATTCTGCCCTGCATGGATCCGGTGAGTGGCTATAAGAAATTCCACCCCCTGGCCCATTACCTGGAAAGAAATATCCAGCGCCAGGTCATCCTCCAGGTACCGCGGGATTACGCCGCTTTCAGGCGAATCATAGAACAGGGGGAAACCGATTTCGCCTACCTGTCCGCCCATGTGTATCTTGCGCTGCGGATCCGGTTCAGCCAGGAGCCAAGCCTCACCGTCCTGACGCCCGGCGGCCGGCAACAGCACCACGGGCTGCTCATTACCCGCAGCGACAGCGGGATCAACAGTGTTGAGGACCTGCGCGGCCGTACGCTCCTTTTCGGGGCCGAGCAGTCCACGGTCAAGACCCTGGCCGGCAAGCTGCTTCTCCGTGAACATGGTATTGACGTGGAAAAGGACCTGAAGGAATACGCCTATGGCTCCAGCTGTGAGAAAAACGCCTTCAATGTCTATCTCGGGGCTTATGATGCCTCCTTTATCTGCAACTACAGCCGTGATGTGCTCAGTGGAGGCAATCCGGACTGGCCGGTTCCGCCGGGTAGCCTGAAGGTTGTCGCCCGGACCCGGCCCACCCCCACCTGGATCTTTGCCGCCCTTGGCCATGTTCCTTCCCTGCTGGTCCGGGACGTCAACAGGGCCCTGCTTTCCCTGACGTTCGCACCTGCCGCGGACAGGAACCTTCTCCAGGGGATCGAATCGGCCGGTTTCACCGTGACCGATGAAAAGTATCTGCATCTTCTGGATGAAGAGTTTCAGATCCCATGAAGAGCTACCGAGTCAAACTGACCGTCATCATTGCCCTGCTGGTTATCGTCAGCCAGCTGGCCACCGGTTTTTTCATCACCAGGCAGTCCGAACAGGCCCTGGATGAAAAACACCATGATATTGCCAGGGCCATGGCCCGCAATATCGCCTATCTTTCCACCCGGGCCTTTCTCAGTCGTGACCTGGCCACCCTCTACGAGCAGGTCAAACTGGCCAAGCAGGAGAAAAATGTCGTCTATGTAAAAATTCTCGATCTGGAACAGCATATCGTCGTCTCAGATACCCTTTCGGAGGTGGGGAGTCTCTATCCTGTTCCGGTCCGACCGCAGGGCAGGGGTCTGACCCACTACACTACCCCGGAGGGCAGGGTCCTGGCAAAAATCATCTGGCCCATCATGCTTGATAACGAGACCCTGGGCTATGTGGTTCTTGGTTATTCCCATGACGAGGTCCAGCAGGCTGTGGCCAAGTTGCACAGGAAGATTATCACCACCCTGTTCCTTGGTCTGAGCGGCTCGGTACTCCTTGCAGTGTTCATCGCCGGCAGGATAACAGCCCCGCTGCTGGAACTGAAACGGACCGCTCTTAAAATCGCCTCCGGTCAGTTTGATCTCGATCCGCCCAGGGGTAAAGCGGACGATGAGTTTCATATGCTCGCCCGCAGTATGTATGAGATGGCCAAGCGTCTGGAGTCCCTGGTCTACAACGATCCCCTGACCGGTATCTACAACCGCCTGCTGCTCAATATCCGACTGCGCGAAGAGCTGGCCCGCAGCCGTCGCCACAGGTGGCCGCTGGCGGTGCTGATCATCGATATCGATCATTTCAAGCGTATCAACGACACCTACGGCCACCTGGTGGGTGACGAGGTGCTGATCGGCTGCGCCGCCATTCTCTCGCGCCATATCCGCGAAGAGGACTGCCTGGCCCGTTTCGGCGGGGAGGAATTTGTCATTCTGGCCCCGGACATGAGCGAGGACAATGCCGTGCAGCAGGCGGAAAGAATCCGTCTTGCCGTTGAAAAGGCTCCCCTGTCGGCCACCGGCCTGGATAAGCCGATTCACATAACCATCAGTATCGGCATTGCCATCTATCCCAACCACGCCAGCAATGAAAATGAGCTGATCTCCAGGGCAGACACCGCCCTCTATCAAGCCAAATCCCGGGGCAGAAACCGCACCGCCCTGTTTTCCAAAATCGCCTGAGTAAGCCGTTATTGCCCACCTGCAGGTCTTTGCTCATTTTCGAGCTCCCCAGATTCTGCCGGAGATGGCGGAGCTGCCGGAAAGCGAGGCCCAGGATGTCTATCGTATGGTGGATATTTTATTACGCCGGTGGGCTGGCGCCTGGTACGTTCTCGGGCTGCCGTGGCGCCGTAAGATGGGCGCTGTCGGAAGGAGAGAAGGCCGGGGAGGATGACCCTCCCCGGCAGCGGGCTCAGCGTTCCTGGAGACTGTTCATCTGTTCCATCATCCTGGTCCGGAGGTCAAGCATGTCCTTTTCTATGGCTGCCAGATCCTGGGGCTTGGTGTCCGGTTTGCGCAGGGCCTCCATGTACTCGAACCGTTTTTCCATCATCTGCTTGCGCAGATCCACGGTCTGATCAAGAAATTTCTGTTGCAGGCCACCCATCATTCCCGGGCCCATCATGCCCATCATACCGCCCCCCATCATCGGGTTGCAGCCCATACCCATGCCGCCCCTGTGCCACTGGCCGCCCATCATTCCCGGGACCATCATGCCGGGACCCATCCCCATCATGGTTCGCTGGGCAAGCGGCTGGCCCGATCCACTGTTGTGGTCAGTGTTGTGGAAAGGCTGGGCCAGAGCGGTGGTGGCAGCGAGGCCGAGGGCGAGGATACTGGTGATCACGGTTTTTTTTGTTACTTTTTTCATAAGATATCTCCTGTAGTTGTTACCCTTTGCGGGTCTGATGTGATGTGGACGACGAACCCTGTGTCCGTCGCCTGGTACGGCTATACTCCCAGCATGATTCACACAGTCCAGTTGTGGTGCAGGTACTGGCCGGGATACGTACTCAGCCAAGTTCCGACTTCATACGCTGGTATTGTTCCTCATTGATTTCTCCCCTGGCATAACGGTCCTTCAGGGTCTCAAGGCTGCTTGGCCTGTGGTTGCAGGTACCGCCTGCCAGGGCCTGAAAGAGTCGAAGGGCCAGGTAGATGATCAGGCCCCAGAACAGCAGGGTAATGACCCAGCCAAGCACCCCCGGGAAAAAGGCCCCCGGGCCGCACAGCCAGCTGCTGTAATGGGCCCCGCCGTTGCCGAAAAATCCTGCGTGCATCATGGTTCTGTTCTCCTGTGAATGAAGATTGTTTTTTCAATGTTGTTGCCTGGTCTACAGCAGGGAGTGTGCCGGTTTGGGGGTCGATCAGGTATTTTCTTGGTAACTATCGGAAATAAAAGGTTAATTATTTTTGACATATTCCTGGAGGGGGGCGGCTGACGACCCGGAGCGTCCTGATATGAGACAGTGGGATGCTGGACTGGAAGGCAACACTGTCCTGTTTCTGGACAGGTGCCCTCCGGTTACACCCCGGGAACCATGGGGATGAGTCCGGATCGAATCCTTTCAAATATAAGGTTCGGTGATTTCATTTGAATCAGGGGTTCCCGGCCAAAACCGCAGGTGGTTCCAGGTGGTACCGTCTTGGCTGGAGGAAGGGTATCTGGCGTAATTTCTTGACTGAATCGGCAGGAATTAATAAGAAGGAGGGACGGTTTCTCTTGCCGGAACAGGGAGGATATCTGAAAGTTTTCCCGGCCGGCGAAAAGGTTTCGGCCCTGGAGCCGGGACTGCAACGCAAACCAGAAGGAGAGCAAGACTATGAAGAAGTCCGTACAACTGCTTGCCGCGCTCTGCGGTGCCTCGCTGCTGGCCTTTGGAGCATGGAATGTCAGCGCCAAGACCCTTGTCTACTGTTCCGAGGGAAGTCCGGAGGGGTTCAACCCGGCTTTCTACACCTCGGGAACCACCTTTGATGCCTCGTCCCGGCCGATCTTCAACCGGCTGGTAGAGTTCAAGCGTGGCTCCACTGTCATCCGTCCAGCCCTGGCCGAGAGCTGGGAGGTGTCCGAGGACGGCCTGGTCTATACCTTTCACCTGCGCAAGGGGGTCAAGTTCCAGACCACGAAGAACTTTACCCCGACCCGGGACTTCAACGCCGACGATGTGATCTTCAGCTTCAAGCGGCAGCTGGACAAGAACCATCCCTACCACAAGGTCTCCAACGGCTCCTACGAGTACTTTGAAGCCATGTCCATGCCGGACCTGCTCAAGGACATCGTCAAGGTGGACGACTACACGGTCCAGTTCATCCTCACCCGGCCCGAGGCGCCGATGATCGCCAACCTGGCCATGGATTTTGCCTCCATCCATTCCAAGGAATATGCCGACAAGATGATGGCTGCCGGCACGCCGGAAAAGGTGGACCAGGAACCGGTGGGCACCGGGCCTTTCCAGCTGGTGGCCTATCAGAAGGACGCGGTGATCCGTTACCGGGCCCATCCCGACTACTGGGAGGGCAAGGCCGCTATTGACAACCTGGTCTATGCCATCACCCCGGACAACTCGGTCCGCTACCAGAAGCTGAAAGCCGGCGAATGCCATGTCATGCCCTATCCCAATCCGGCTGACCTCAAGGCCATGAAAGAGGACCGGGACATCAACCTTCTGCAGAAGGAAGGGCTCAACGTGGGCTACTTGGCCTACAACACCCTGATGCCGCCCTTTGATAACCCCAAGGTCCGCAAGGCCCTGAACATGGCCATCAACAAGCAGGCCATCCTTGACGCCGTGTTCCAGGGGGCGGGCAAGATCGCCAAAAACCCGATTCCACCCACCATCTGGTCCTATAACGACGAGGTCAAGGACGATCCCTATGATCCGGCCGCGGCAAAGAAGATGCTGGAAGAGGCCGGGGTGAAAAATCTCAAGACCAAGGTCTGGGCCATGCCCGTCCAGCGGCCCTACAACCCCAATGCCCGGCGCATGGCCGAGCTGATCCAGGCTGACTGGGCCAAAATCGGCGTCGAGGCCGAGATCGTCTCCTATGAGTGGGGTGAGTATCTTAAGCGATCCAAGGACAAAAACCGGGACGGCGCCGTCCTGCTGGGCTGGACCGGGGATAACGGGGATCCGGACAACTTCCTGGCCGTGCTGCTGGGCTGCGACGGTGTTGGCGGCGCCAACCGCGCCAACTGGTGCTACCAGCCCTTTGAGGAGCTGATCCAGAAGGCCAAGCGGGTTTCGGACATCGAGGAGCGGACCCGGCTCTACAAGAAGGCCCAGGTCATCTTCAAGGAGCAGGCCCCCTGGGCCACCATCGCCCATTCCATCGTCTTTGAGCCCGTGCGTAAGGAAGTGGTCGATTACCGGATCGATCCCTTTGGCGGTCACATCTTCTATGGAGTGGACCTGAAGGAATAAGTTGTGTATAAGGATCCTTTATGCACCGAACCGGCCGGGCAGCCCTGCTGCCCGGCTGTTTTTCCGCCTCTTGCGGTGTCCTGAACCTGTCTTTCCGGTATCGGCTTCATGCTTGGATTTCTGCTGCGTAAAATAGGTATCCTGATCCCGACCTTTTTCGGGGTCACCGTGGTTGCCTTTATCTTCATCCGCATGCTCCCCGGCGATCCCGTAATGCTCATGGCCGGCGAAAGGGGTATGAGCGAGGAGCGCCATGCCGAGCTCATGCACCAGTACGGGTTTGACCGGCCGGCCTGGCAGCAGTACACCATCTATGTGGGTGACCTGCTGCACGGTGATTTCGGCACCTCCATTATCACCAGAAAACCGGTGCTGCAGGAATTTCTCACCCTGTTCCCCGCCACGGTGGAGCTCTCGCTCTGCGCCATTTTCATCGCCGTGTTCATCGGTCTGCCTGCCGGGATGATCGCCGCGGTCAAACGCGGTTCCTGGTTTGATCACACGGTGATGACCGGGGCGCTCACCGGCTATTCCATGCCCATTTTCTGGTGGGGGCTGCTGCTGATCATCCTTTTTTCCGGTATCCTTGGCTGGACGCCGGTCTCCGGGCGTATTTCCCTGCTCTACTATTTCGAGCCGAAAACCGGCTTCATGCTCATCGACAGCCTGCTGTCCGGCCAGGAAAGGGCCTTCCGTTCGGCCGTCTCCCACCTGATCCTGCCTTCCATCGTTCTTGGCACCATTCCCCTGGCGGTCATTGCCCGACAGACCCGTTCCGCCATGCTGGAAGTACTGGGCGAGGATTATGTGCGCACGGCCAGGGCCAAGGGGCTGGGGCCTGGCCGGGTGATCGGCCTGCATGCCCTGCGTAACGCCATGATTCCGGTGATCACCGTGATAGGTCTCCAGGTGGGGGTCCTCTTTGCCGGGGCCATCCTCACCGAGACCATCTTTTCCTGGCCCGGGATCGGCAAGTGGATGGTGGATTCCATTTTCCGCCGGGATTACCCGTCCGTCCAGGGCGGCCTGCTTCTCATTGCCGCGGTGGTGATGCTGGTCAACCTGGTCGTGGACCTGCTCTACGGCCTGATCAACCCGCAAATCAGACATTCGGACTGAGCATGTATCAGGAAGTGACAGAACCCTTTGACAGCCGCCCCACCGGCCGGATGGCCCTGATGGCCGAGTTCTGGTCCTATTTCAGGGAGAACCGGGGTGCAGTGGCCGGGCTGATCTTTTTCATCACCATCATCATTGTGGCTGTCTTTGCCGATTTCGTTGCCCCGCATGCCCCTAACGAGCAGTTCCGGGACGCGCTCCTCCAGCCGCCGTTCTGGCAGGATGGCGGTTCGCTGCGTTTCCCGCTCGGCACCGACGCAGTGGGCCGGGACATGCTCTCCCGGCTGATTTACGGGGCCCGTTTCTCCCTGTTCATCGGCTGCGTGGTGGTGTCCGTCTCCCTGTTCATCGGCGTTTTTTTAGGCCTCATGGCCGGTTATTTTCGCGGCTGGGTCGATACGCTCATCATGCGCATCATGGATGTGGTCCTGGCCTTTCCCAGTCTGCTCCTGGCCCTGGTGCTCGTCGCCCTGCTCGGTCCCAGCCTGATCAACGCCATGATCGCCATCGCCATTGTCCAGCAGCCCCATTACGTCCGCCTCACGCGGGCCGCGGTCATGGGGGAGATGTCCAGGGATTATGTCACCGCCGCCCGGGTGATCGGGGTGCGGACGCTGAGACTCATGTTTCTCACCGTGCTGCCCAACTGCATGGCCCCGCTTATTGTCCAGGCCGCGCTCAGTTTTTCCACCGCCATCCTCGATGCCGCCGCCCTCGGGTTCCTGGGCATGGGAGCCCAGCCTCCCACGCCGGAATGGGGCACCATGCTGGCCGAGGCGCGGGAGTTTATCCTCCGGGCCTGGTGGGTGGTCACCTTTCCCGGCCTGGCCATTCTCTCCACGGTCCTGGCTATCAATCTGATGGGAGACGGGTTGCGCGATGCCCTGGATCCCAAGCTGAAAAGGTCCTGAGTCATGGCCCTGCTTGAAATAGAAAATCTCACCGTGTCCTTTCGTACCGGCGGCGGCCTGTTCACGGCCGTGGATCGTATATCGCTTGGTATCGATCCCGGCGAGGTGGTGTCCATTGTCGGCGAGTCGGGATCCGGCAAATCCGTGGCCATGCTGGCCCTCATGGGACTTCTGCCCTGGACGGCCCGGGTGGAGGCCGATCGGATGGTCTTTGACGGTCAGGACCTGCTCACCCTGGCCCCCCGTCAGCGACGGCGGATCATCGGCCGGGAGATCACCATGATTTTTCAGGAACCCATGACCAGTCTCAACCCCTGTTTCACGGTGGGGTTTCAGCTCACCGAAGCCCTCAAGGTGCACCTGGGCATGGACCGGCGTCATCGCCGGGCACGGGCCGTGGAGCTTCTCAATCAGGTCGGCATTCCAGAGCCGGAAAAGCGGCTGTCCGCCTTTCCGCACCAGCTCTCCGGCGGCATGTGCCAGCGGGTTATGATCGCCATGGCCATTGCCTGCAGGCCCAGGCTGCTGATCGCCGACGAGCCGACCACGGCCCTGGATGTCACCATCCAGGCCCAGATCCTTGATCTGCTCATGCATCTGCAGAAAGAAAACGACATGGCCCTGGTCCTGATCACCCATGACATGGGGGTGGTGGCCGAGACAGCCCGGCAGGTGGTGGTCCAGTACGCCGGTCAGCAGGTGGAGCGGCAGGATGTGCGGGACCTCTTTGTCAGCCCGCACCATCCCTACACCGCGGCCCTGCTCTCGGCCCTGCCCGAGCGGGCAACGTCAAAGAAACTGCCCTCCATCCCCGGGGTGGTGCCGGGTCAGTTCGACAAGCCCACCGGCTGCCTCTTCTCACCGCGCTGTCGGTATGCCACCGATCTGTGCCGGGAAAAGATCCCGCCCAGGGCGGACAGGGAGCTGGGGTATGCCCTGTGCCATTATCCCCTTCGGGACGGGGTGCCGCTGGGCCATCCGGGAACCACGGCTGCCACGGAGGAGGTGTGATGTCTGAGGTGGTGCTGCGGGCAGAGAATCTGTCCCGTCATTACGAGGTGTCGCGGGGTACGTTTCGCCGGCCGGCGGTGCTCAAGGCACTCAGCCAGGCCAGTTTCATCCTCAGACGTTCCAGGACCCTGGCGGTGGTGGGGGAGTCGGGCTGCGGCAAGTCCACCCTGGCCCGCCTGGTGACCATGATCGAACCGCCCACCTCAGGTAGTCTGGAACTGCACGATGTCGATGTGGCCCGGGCCAGCCGTGAGGAGATTCGCCACCTGCACGGCAAGGTGCAGATCGTGTTCCAGGATCCCTACGGTTCACTCAATCCCCGTCAGAAGATCGGCCTGGCCCTGGAAGAACCCCTGCTGGTCAACACGGATATGGCCAAAGAAGAACGGTTGCGGGCGGCCTATGAAATGCTCGAGCAGGTGGGGCTGCGGCCCGAGCATTACGACCGTTATCCGCACATGTTTTCCGGCGGCCAGCGCCAGCGAATCGCCATTGCCCGCGCCCTCATGCTTCAGCCCGAGATTCTGGTCCTGGACGAACCGGTTTCGGCCCTGGACGTCTCCATCCAGGCCCAGATCCTCAATCTGCTGGTGGACCTGCAGGAGCGCTACAACCTGGCCTATCTCTTCATCAGCCACGATCTGTCCGTGGTTCGGCATATCGCTGACGAGGTGATGGTCATGTACCTGGGCCGCCCCATAGAGTTCGGCTCCCGCGATGCTGTCTTCGCCCAGCCCCTGCACCCCTATACCCGGGCCCTGCTCTCGGCCACGCCGGTGGCCGATCCCTTCCATAAAAAGGAGAGGATCATGCTCCGGGGGGAGCTGCCTTCACCCATGGATCCGCCGTCGGGCTGCGCCTTCCATCCGCGCTGTCCGGAAACGGTTGATATCTGCCGGCGCCAGGCCCCGGAGTTGCGGACCATCGGCTCCTGCCAGGTGGCCTGCCATCTCGCCTGAAACGGCGACCGGTTCACTTCTCCACGGGCGTCCCCTGTAGAGCAGCGGGAAATATCCTAAAAGGTTAAAGGAACAGGCCCGTATCCGTTCACGAAACGGCCAGGGAAGGCCACGGCCGCTCTCGGCCCTGACAGGGTGAAGATGCGGTCGGATCAGTCGGTTCCGCCGTCGGTTTGGCCGGGCGTTCCGCGATTCTGGAGAATGTCGCCCACGGTCCGGGCAAGAATGGACATCCGCACGGGTTTGCGGACAAAGGCGGCCACGCCCATTTGTCTGGCCTTTTCGGCGTCCACCCGGCTGGAATAGCCGGTGCAGAGGATAATCGGCAGGTCCGGCCGCAGTTTCAGGGCTTGGGCGGCAAAACGATCACCCGGCATTTCCGGCATGGTGACATCGAGAATCAGCAACTCCCAGGCCTCCGGATCCTCCCGCAGTACCGACATGGCCTTCGCCGGATCGGTAAACGACGTCACCTGGTGTCCCAGGTCGCCAAGATACATGGAGATCAGTTTGCAGATGGTCTCCTCGTCGTCCACATGCATGATCCGCGCAGGCCGACCCTGCATCGCTGGTCCGGTTTTCTCCGCATCTGATTTCTCTTCCTCCGCATCCGGCACCACCGGCAGGTAAATGCGGAAGGTGGTCCCCTCTCCCACCGTACTGTCCACCAGGATCGTTCCCTTCCAGCTTTTCACCGTCCCGTGGACAATGGCCAGCCCCAGCCCGGTGCCCTTGTCCATGTCCTTGGTGGTGAAGTAGGGCTCAAATATCTTGGCCATGGTGGCCTCATCCATGCCTGCACCGGTATCCCGCACCTCCAGGACCACGTATTTGCCAGGTTCCAGGTCATTGGAAACGGCCTGACCAGGAAGAAGCTCTTCGTCCATGAGGGTGAATTCCAGGATGCCGCACCCGTCTTCCAGGGCGTGGAAGCCGTTGGTGCCGAGATTCATGACAATCTGGTGGAACCGGGTGGGATCGGCCCTGATACAGGACTCTGAGAGGATGGTTTCCCGGATATCAACAGTGGTCGGAATGGTGGAGCGAAGCAGGGAGAGCGCTTCCCGAAGTTCTTTGGCCGGCTGAAAGACGGTATGTTTCGAGGCTTCATTTTTGCGGCTGAAGGTGAGGATCTGCTGGACCAGGTCCCTGGCCCGACCGGCCGCGTTCATGACCTCGGTCAGATTCCGCATCAGCTCCGGATTATCCTCGGCATGCATCTGGGCGAGTTCGGTGAAGCCAAAGATGGCCACCAGAATATTGTTGAAGTCATGGGCAATACCACCGGCCAGGGTACCGATGGCCTCCATCTTCTGGGCATGCCGGAGCTCAGCTTCCATCTGCCGCTGCTGGGTGATGTCGGAAAGGGTGCCTTCCAGCATGGTGACGTTGCCATCCTTGTCGCGTATGGCACGGGCGGTGAGCGAGATCCAGACCGTGGTGCCATCGCTTTTGCGCATGGGGGCAATGAACTTGGAGACCATGCCTTCGGACGCCAGTTGCTCGATGAGTCGCTCCCGGTCGGCCGGATTAACGTAGAACTGGTTGCCAAGGTCGGTAACCTGGTCGATCAGTTCGTCCACTGACCGGTAGCCGAAGATCTGGGCCACCGCAGGGTTGGCGGTAACCAGCCGCCCGGAAATCGTGGTCTGGAAAATGCCTTCGGTGGCGTTGTTGAAGATGGAGCGGTATTTCTTCTCCGATTCCGCCAACTGCCGGTTCTTGCTCTCGATCTCCCGGGCCATGGAATTCACCGCCTCGATGATCGCATTGAGATCCCGGTGCGGTACCGGCTGGAGCGGGGTGGTGTAGTCGCCGCTGGCTATCCGGCGGATCCTGGCAATGAGGGCTTCCAGGGGTCGGTTGAGCAGGTAGTGGAGGATCAGTCGGGTGCAGATCGCCATGACCGCAATGATCAGGATCGAGGCCAGAAATACCGAGCGGATGACATTCTTCACCCGGCCCATCAGGGTTTCGCCACTGACGTAGATGGTGACAGTGCCGATATTTTTTCCATTCCGATACAGGGTTTTCGTCCGGATCAGCAGGTCGTCGAAACTGGCCGGCACCTGGTCAACGATTATGTCACCGAAATCGGTCACCACTTCGATGCCGGTGACGTAGTCGTTGGTATCAAGGTAGAATCCGGCAATGTTACGGATGGACTGGTCGTCCAGGTGGAGCAGGGGAAAGTAGAGGGCGTTGGCCACATCCTCGAGTATCTGGTTACTGCGCAGGGCCAGCTCCCGCTGGAACTGGCGGTTGAAATAAAATTTATAGGAAATACCCAGGAGGAGGATAATGACAAGGACAATACCACTGAGCCAGAGGATCAGATCCCTGGCAATGGAGCGGTTGGCAAGGTAGGAGAAGCGCAGAGGTGGCATGATGGTGTCTGGTAGTTTGTTAACTGCCTGAAGTTTTACAACATGCCACCATACAGGCTGTAACCGCACTTTTCAACCAGAGTTCGCCTGGAATGGGCACAACCAACGGGAGAGGGGGAGGAAAGGGGGTAGGGTTTGCCGTGGC
This sequence comes from Desulfolithobacter dissulfuricans, assembly GCF_025998535.1. Classification (NCBI taxonomy): domain Bacteria; kingdom Pseudomonadati; phylum Thermodesulfobacteriota; class Desulfobulbia; order Desulfobulbales; family Desulfobulbaceae; genus Desulfolithobacter; species Desulfolithobacter dissulfuricans. The sequence continues at coordinate 3,485,934 of NZ_AP024233.1, forward strand.
CGGGAAGGCAGGATATTTCCTGCCAGCAACCCGGCAGAGAGTATCACCGGATGGCTGGCGGGTAGCGGTTATCTTTTGAGTTTCAGGGTGAACACGGAACCGCGGCCCGGAGAGCTGCTCACCGTTACACTGCCACCATGGGACTGGGCAATGTGCTTGACAATGGCCAGGCCCAGGCCGGTGCCGCCCTGCTCACGGCTGCGGGCCTTGTCGCAGCGGTAGAACCGTTCGAAGAGGCGTTCCTGGTGTTCCCGGGCAATACCGATTCCCTGGTCAGCCACCGATATCTCCACACCTTCGTTATCCGGCGATTTCCTGGCCCGGATCCAGACCGTGGATCCGGCGGGCGAATAGGTGATGGCATTGGAGAGCAGGTTGATCACCGCCTGTTCGAGAAGCGGCTGGTTGATGCGCGCCTCCAGGGATTCGTGGCAGTCGATTTCCACCACCACGTCCTTTTCTTTGGCCTTGACCGCACAGGTCTGCAGGGCCGCCTCAAGTACCGGGCGGATCCGCATCCGGGCGAGTTTGATGTCATCCTTGCTGGAACGGTCCTCGATCCGCGACAGGGTGAGCAGGTCATCGATGATGGCTTCGAGCCGGGTGGTCTGCCGTTTGACGATCTCCAGAAAGCGGAGGGTGTCCTCCCGGCTGTCCAGGGCTCCTTCGAGGATGGTCTCCACATAACCGCGGATGGCAGTGATCGGGGTCTTGAGTTCGTGGGAGACGTTGGCGACAAAATCGCGCCGGAGGTTTTCCAGCCGGTTGAGGCGGGTGACATCGGTCATGACCACCAGCACGCCGATGGACTCGTTCTCGGAATCGTGCAGGGCCACGGCCCGGGCCTGGAGAGTGACATGGTGAGAACCGTCGAAGAAGTTGATCTCTTCTTCGCTTGGCTCGTTGGTCTCAAAGACCGAGCGAATCAGGCGGAGCAGGTCGGGGTTGCGGATCAGTCCTTCGATGGATTTGCCCTTGACAGCTTTCTGGTCCAGGCCGAAGAGCCGGGTTGCGGCCCGGTTCATGCGGATGATGCACTCCTCGGCGTCGATGGCGACCACGGCCTCGGTCATGGAGCCGAAAACCGCCTCAAGTTCGTTGTGCTGGCGGCTGATGGTCTGGATACGCTGGTTGATCTGACGGGCCATTTCGTTGAGGGAGCGGGCCAGTTCGGCCATCTCGGCCGACATGGTGGAATCCTTGATGCGGATGGGCTGACTGGTTTCTCCCCGGGCCAGTCGCTGGGCTCCCCGTTTCATATCCTCCAGCGGGCGGCTGATCCTCCGGGCGATATAGAGGGAGAACAGGCCGGCCAGCACCACCACCAGCAGGCTGCCCAGGAGAATACGGGTGTGGATGGATGAGAGGACACTGTTGAGCGAGGTGGCCGGCACCGAAAGCCGCAGGGCTCCGGGGGGCTCTCCAGGAACTGGATTGGAATGGCCACATAAAGCATGGTCTGGCCCAGGGTTTTGGAAAAGCGGAGCGAGGAACCGGTCCGGCCGGCCAGGGCCTCACGCAGTTCGGGTCGGCCGGCATGGTTGTCCATGTGGGCGGGGTTTTCGTTGGAATCGGCCAGCACGGTGCCGTCGGCGGTCACCACGGTTATGCGGGTGGCGGCGCGCCGCCCGGCCCGCCGGCAGAAATCCTGGAGCCGCTTCTGGTCTTCGGCCGCCAGCTGGATGATCTTTTCTTCAAGCAGCAGGGCCCTGGCTTCGATGTCGGAACGCATCTGCTGGAGGTAAAAGGAGCGGATGGTGGCCGAGCTGTACCAGGTGACGGCGAGCATGGCACCAAGGGTGATGAGCAGGCTGGCGGGAAAGATCTGCCAGAGGAGACGTGGTTTCTGCATGATGGTAGGTGGTTCCTGGTTGTTGTGTCGGGTTGGATATTGTCAGTTTGCAGCGGTTGCCACGCTGTCCGAAGCACGGGCCGGGGAGCTGGAAGCTCTACAGTTCGCGCATCCGGTAGCCGATACCCCGGATTGTCTCGATCCACTTGCCGGCCGTGCCGAGTTTCTTGCGCAGTCCGAAGATCTGCACATCCACGGCCCTGGGGGTGATCAGGTAGTCATAACCCCGGATCTGGTCGATTATCTGCTGCCGGGTGTAGACCCAGCCTGGCCTCCGGGCCAGCAGTTCCAGGATGGTGAATTCAGTGGTGGTCAGATGGATGGGCTGACCATCGAGGAGAACCTCGTGGCGACCGGGATGGATCTGCATGGAGTGGAGTGAGATCACCTCCTCGTCTGCACTGTCCTGGTCCTCATGGACAACCGGTTTCCGGCGCAGGGCCGCCTCCACCCGGGCTATGAGCACCCTGGGGCTGAAAGGCTTGGTCACGTAATCGTCGGCACCGCACTCCAGCCCGGCGACGATATCGTCCTCTTCTCCCTTGGCCGTCAGCATGATCACCGGCAGGCTCCGGGTCTTTTCATCGGTGCGGACAGCGGTGCAGATCTCCATCCCGTCCATACCCGGCAGCATCAGGTCGAGGATCATGGCATCGAACGATTCTTTTTTCAGCAGCTCCAGGGCTTCCTCGCCACTGTCGGCGCAGGTCACGTTGTACCCGCTGCGGATCAGGTTGTAGCTGACGAGCTGCTGGATATCCGTATCATCCTCGACAACAAGGATATCAGGTTTTTTCACTTGTGAGACTCCGTGGTTTCCAAAGGTGGTTTTCCAGGCTGGTGGACAAAAAACTACCCCGTGTTTCACCGGTTGCAAGGAAAAATGCGCATCCTAACCCAATCCTAACACAACTTTAATCATCGGATAACAAAATCAGGGTAAAGATCGCCACAACATTAATTTACGCATACTGAGGCAACCACATAGTGACACCACATCTGACGTTTCACCGCGAAATAGAGGAACTCAAGAAAATGTTCCTTTCCCTGGGATCTCTGGTCGAGGACCGGGTCGACAAGGCATGTCAGGTCATCGAGACGCGGGATCCGGTTCTGACGGCCGAGATCATCCGTTCGGACTGGGAAGTGGACGACATGGAAATCCGCATCGAGGAGGAATGCCTCAAGGTGCTGGCCCTGCATCAGCCCGTGGCCAGTGACCTGCGGCTGCTGATCACCATCATCAAGGTCAACAACGAACTCGAGCGCATCGCCGATATCGCGGTCAATATCGCCAAGCGGGTCCACACCATCAACAAGGACTCCTCGCTCACCTTTGAGATCGACTACAAGCCCATGATCTTCCGGGTCCGGCGAATGCTGAAGATGAGCCTCGACGCCCTGGTCTCCGAGGATGCCGACCAGGCGAGAAAGATCTTCATCGAGGACGACGCCGTGGACGGACTGCGCAACGCCGTGTACAGGGCCGTGGTCAATGAGCTGAACATCGAAATGGGCCACGCCGCCTGTCTGCTCAACATGTATCTCCTGGCCAGGCATCTGGAACGGATTGCCGACCGCACCACCAACATCGCCGAAGAAGTTATCTATCTGGTAGAAGGCCAGATCGTTCGCAGTAACTGAGCGACCACTGATCATGTCACCCTATCTCTTTCCCGTTCTTGTTCTCGGCCTGGCTTCCTTTGCCTGGTGGCAGGGCCGGCACCGGGCGTTTTCCCTGGTGGGCCGCCACAAGCTCCATTCCACCCCCGGCTACTACGGGGTGCTGGTGGCCCTTTGGTGCAGCGTACCGCCGCTTGTCATCTTTCTTTTCTGGTTGAGCTGTTCTGATTCTATTCTCACGGCGCTGGTCCTCAAGACCCTGCCCGGAGCCGATCAGCTCAGCCCGGACAGGCTCAGCCTGCTGGTGGGCGATTTGAAAAATCTGGTGGCTGGCCATACCGCGGCCCGCAATATCGATCCGGCCCTGCAGCTGGCGGCCGACCGGTATCAGGAGCTGCGCCGCATCGGCCAGGTCTCCCTGGGCCTGGTGATGGCCACTGTGGCCCTGGCCGGATTTTTCCTGGCCTATACCAGAATACGGCCAAGCCTGCGGGCCAGGAACCATGTGGAACGGTTTATCCGCTGGATGCTGATCCTCTGCTCGACCATCGCCGTGTTCACCACCCTGGGTATTGTCCTGTCGGTCCTGTTCGAGTCCATTCGTTTCTTTCAACAGGTTCCCCTGACCGATTTTCTTTTTGGCCTCAAATGGAGTCCACAGATGGCAATGCGGGCCGATCAGGCCGGCAGCTCGGGCAGCTTCGGGGCCATTCCGGTCCTGGCCGGTACCTTCATGATCTCAGGTATTGCCATGACCGTGGCCGTGCCCATCGGTCTCATGTCGGCGATCTACCTTTCCGAGTACGCCGGTCCCCGTTTCCGGGCTGTGGTCAAGCCCATGCTTGAAATCCTGGCCGGAGTGCCGACGGTGGTCTACGGCTTTTTCGCTGCCCTGGTGGTGGCGCCCTTTATTCGCGGATTCGGCGAAAGCCTGGGGCTTGCCGTCTCTTCGGAGAGTGCGCTGGCCGCCGGTCTGGTCATGGGCATCATGATCATTCCCTTTGTCTCGTCCCTGTCCGACGACGTGATCAATGCCGTGCCCCAGGCCCTGCGCGACGGATCCTACGGCCTGGGGGCCACCCGGAGTGAAACCATCAAGAACGTGGTCCTGCCGGCGGCCCTGCCCGGTATTGTCGGCGGCATTTTGCTGGCCGTATCCCGGGCAATCGGCGAAACCATGATCGTGGTCATGGCCGCCGGCCTGTCAGCCAGGCTCACCGCCAACCCCCTGGAAGCGGTGACCACGGTCACCGTCCAGATCGTCACCCTGCTTGTCGGAGATCAGGAGTTTGACAGCCCCAAGACCCTGGCCGCCTTTGCCCTGGGTCTGCTGCTCTTTGTCGTGACTCTGATCCTCAACGTGATCGCCCTCTACGTGGTCCGGCGCTACCGGGAAGAATATGAGTAACCAGCAACCGATGAAACGAAAAAACAACGAAATGTCGACCATGGAACGGGTCGGCCAGGGGCTTGGCAAACGGTATCGCCGTGAGCGGAGATTCAGGATGCTGGGCCTGCTGGCGATCATGGCAAGTCTTGGTTTTCTCCTGGTTCTCTTTGGCTCCATTGTCTCCAGGGGCTATACGGCCTTTATCCAGACCGAGATCCGGCTGCCCATCCATTTTGATGCCAGAGTTTTTGATGTGGGTAATCTGGCCCGGGCCGATTACGCGGCCCTGGTCAAGGCCTCCATGCGGGAGCTGTTCCCCGAGGTCAAGGGACGTCGTGACAAGCGCCAGCTGTACCGTCTGGTCAGCTCCGGGGCCGCCTACACCCTGCAGAAGATGGTGGTGGCCGATCCGGCCATGATCGGTACCACCCGCGATGTCTGGCTTCCGGCCGACGACGAGGTGGACATGTTCGTCAAGGGCTACATAAAAAGGGATGTGGAAGAAAGCGCCCGCCGTCTGACCGACCAGCAGATCCGCTGGATAGACCATCTTGCCGAAAGCGGGCGTCTGGAGCGCCGTTTCAACGCGATCTTCTTCTCGGCCGGTGATTCCAGGGAGCCGGAACTGGCGGGTATCCGCGGCGCGGCCATGGGCTCGCTCTTCACGCTGCTGGTGACGCTTGGGCTCTCTTTTCCCATCGGCGTGGCCTCGGCGGTGTACCTGGAGGAGTTCGCTCCCAGGAACCGCTGGACCGACCTGATCGAGGTCAACATCAACAATCTGGCCGCCGTCCCCTCGATTGTCTTTGGTCTGCTCGGCCTGGCCGTATTTCTTAACTTCTTCGGCATGCCGCGCTCAACCCCGCTGGTGGGTGGGCTGGTGCTCACACTCATGACCCTGCCGACCATTATCATCGCCAGCCGCGCCTCGCTCAAGTCGGTACCCCCTTCCATCCGCGAGGCGGCTCTCGGGGTGGGCGCTTCCAAGATGCAGACCATCTTCCATCATGTCCTGCCGCTGGCCATGCCCGGGATGATGACCGGGACCATTATCGGCATGGCGCAAGCCCTGGGGGAGACCGCACCGCTTTTGATGATCGGCATGGTGGCCTTTATTGTCGACATTCCCCAGGGGTTTACCGATCCGGCCACGGTCCTGCCGGTACAGATCTATCTCTGGGCCGATTCACCGGAACGGGCCTCTGTCGAGCGGACCTCGGCCGCCATCATGGTCCTGCTGGCTTTTCTCATCCTGATGAACGGAGCCGCTGTCCTGCTGCGCAAGAAATTCGAGCGCCGCTGGTAGGAGGCAAGAGCCCCGGATCCGGAGGCAGGAGAGGGCGTGACCTGGTTTTGAAACAATCTTCAAACCGGATGCTAACACAGCGCTAACAAAGACCGGATATCCTCTTACCATTGTTATTATACGTTTTTCGTTTTTTTATTATGGAGGAGAAAACATGTTAAAGAAGAGTCTGATTTTTGGTGTTGCCATGCTGGCAGCCGCATCCACGGCCTATGCCGGTGGCCGGGATTACATCTTCATCGTCGGGTCATCCACGGTCTATCCCTTTGCCACCACCGTGGCCGAGCAGTTTGGCAAGACCACCAGGTTCAAGACCCCCAAGATCGAATCCACCGGTTCCGGTGGCGGCATGAAGCTGTTCTGTGCCGGCACCGGCATCAACACCCCTGATATCACCAATGCGTCGCGTCGCATCAAGCACTCTGAATATGAGAAGTGCCAGAAGAACGGGGTCAGGAATATCGTTGAAGTCAAGATCGGCTACGACGGCATCGTGCTGGCCAACTCGCGCAAGGCCGACCAGCTCAAGCTCTCCCGCCGGGACATCTACCTGGCTCTGGCCAAGGACGTGCCGGATCCAAGCGGGGCTGAAAAACTGGTTCCCAACCCCTACAAGACCTGGAAGGATGTCAATCCGTCTCTGCCGGCCCAGAAGATCGAAGTGCTCGGCCCGCCGCCCACCTCGGGCACCCGGGACGCCTTTGTCGAGCTGGCCATGGAAGGCGGTTGCAAGACGTTCCCCTGGATCAAGGCCATGAAAAAGAAGGACAAGAAACTCTACAAGTCCATCTGCCACACTGTGCGTGAAGACGGCGCCTATATCGAAGCCGGCGAGAACGACAACCTGATCGTCCAGAAACTGGAGGCCAACCCGAACTCTGTGGGCATTTTCGGCTTCAGCTTCCTGGATCAGAACGGTGACAAGATTCAGGGATCCATCGTCGACGGCGAGGCCCCGACTTTTGAAAACATCGCCGAAGGCAAGTACCCTGTGTCCCGGCCGCTCTACTTTTATGTCAAGAAAGCCCATGTGGGTGTGGTTCCCGGCATGGAAGAGTACCTGGCCGAGTTCACCAGCGAGCGGGCCTGGGGTGATGAAGGATATCTTTCCGACAAGGGCCTGATTCCCATGCCCAGGGAAGAGCGGGCCAAGTATGCAAAAGATGCCAAAGAGCTCAACCCGCTGGTTTTCGAATAAGAACCAGGTTACATAACCCGTTCACCGCGCCGCGTTCCTGCCCTTGTGGCAGGGGGCGGCAGCTGTTTTTTGTCAAGACAAATACCAAGAAGAGGCCGGCCGCGCAGATGCGGCGGGCAGGGAACAGGACAGGAAGAAAATGATTGCAGCTGAACTGACCCAGAGGATGGAGCATGGAGAGTATATGAATGGTGACATCAGGCATGTCAAGCCCTCCCTTGAACTGGCAGGTGGCAAGGACGTCAATGCCACCGTGGGCGAGATCTTTGTCGACAATGCCAGGATGACCTGCCGGGGGGTCAATGTCTGGTACGAGGAAAAACATGCCATCCGCGAGGTCTCCATCGACATCGGCCGCAACGAGGTCCTGGCCATGATCGGCCCGTCCGGCTGCGGCAAGTCCACCTTCCTGCGCTGTCTCAACCGGATGAACGATACCATTCCCGGTTGCCGGGTCACCGGCAGGATCCTCCTGGACGAGCTGGATATCTATGACCGGAAGGTCGACGTGGTGCCGCTCCGGGCCCAGGTGGGCATGGTGTTCCAGAAACCAAATCCCTTTCCCAAGTCCATCTATGACAACGTGGCCTATGGCCCCAAGATCCATGGCCTGGCCACTGACAGGACAGAGCTCGACGAGCTGGTGGAGGTTTCCCTGCGCAAGGCCGGGCTGTGGGATGAGGTCAAGGATCGGCTCGATCAGCCAGGGACCGGGTTGTCAGGCGGCCAGCAGCAGCGGCTCTGCATTGCCCGGGCCATTGCCGTCAAGCCGGAGGTCATCCTCATGGACGAACCCTGTTCCGCCCTGGATCCCATTGCCACGGCCACCATCGAGGAGCTGATCAGCGAGCTGCGGGACCATTACACCATTGTTATTGTCACCCACAACATGCAGCAGGCGGCACGGGTTTCCCAGCGCACGGCCTATTTCCACCTGGGCGAACTGATGGAGGTGGGGCCCACCGAGCGCATCTTCACCAATCCCCGTCACAAGCTGACCGAGGATTATATCACCGGCCGTTTTGGCTGAGCACTATCCCTCGGCATCCGGGTTCCCCAGAGCCGGCACGCGCTATTTAAGGCGCCTGCCGGTTTTTTTGTCAAAGAGGTGGATGTGGGCCGGGTCCACGGTGAGTGGCAGGATGGTGCCGCTTGCCGCCTGATGGGTTCCCGGCAGTCTGGCGGTGACCAGGAGGTCGTTATCGGGCAGGCGGCCGTAGATCATGGTGTCGGCCCGAGAAATTCCGAGTGATCCGCTTTGAGCGGCAGGGTGGCCTGCTCCGGGTCGGTGAGCCTGAAATGTTCCGGCCGGATTCCCACGCTCACCTCGCGGCCATTTTGGGGCTGGAGATTTTCCCGCTCCAGCGGAAGATGGAGCCCGCCGGCCAGGGCGGCGGACTGGCCGTCCCTGCTGAGCCGGCCGTCGAGGAAGTTCATGGCCGGTGAACCGATGAAGCCGGCCACGAACCGGGTGGCCGGGCGTTCGTAGATCTCCAGGGGAGAACCGATCTGTTCAGCATAGCCGCCATTGATGACAATGAGCCGGTCGCCGAGCGTCATGGCCTCCACCTGGTCGTGGGTTACGTAAATGGAGGTCACCCGGAGCCGTTTGTGGAGGTTGCGCAGCTCCAGGCGCATCTGAACCCGCAGCTTGGCGTCCAGGTTGGAAAGCGGTTCATCAAAGAGAAAGACCTTGGGTTCGCGGACGATGCAGCGGCCCATGGCCACCCGCTGGCGCTGGCCGCCTGAGAGCTGTCGCGGTTTGCGCTGGAGCAGTCCTTCGAGCTGGAGCAGCTTCGCCGCCTGGTCTACCCGGGCTTTGATCTCCTCCCGGCTGAATTTTCTGAGCTTGAGCCCGTAGGCCATGTTGTTGAACACGGTCATGTGCGGATAGAGGGCGTAGTTCTGGAACACCATGGCGATGTCCCGGTCCTTGGGCTCCAGGTCGTTAACCGCCCGGCCGTCGATGGATATGGTGCCGCTGGTGATCTCCTCCAGGCCGGCGATCATCCGCAGCAGGGTGGACTTGCCGCAGCCGGACGGGCCGACAATGACCGTGAACTCGCCATTGTCGATGGCGGTGTCGATGTTGTGGATGACTTCAGTGTCACCGTATCTCTTGGTTACCTTTTCAAATACTACCCGGGCCAATTTATTTCTCCGTTTCGGTGAGTCCCTTGATGAACAGTTTCTGCATTCCGACCACGACCAGCACCGGAGGCAGCATGGCCAGCAGGGTGGTCATCATGATCAGGTGCCACTGGGGTGATTCCTCCGCCGCTTCGAGCATCTGCTTGATCCCCATGACGATGGTGTACATGGATTTGTCGGTGGTGATGAGCAGGGGCCAGAGATACTGGTTCCAGCCGTAGATGAAGAGGATGACGAACAGGGCGGCGATATTGGTACGCGAGACCGGCAGGAGGATATCCTTGAAAAAGCGCATGGGTCCGGCCCCGTCGATGCGGGCGGCCTCGAGCAGCTCGTCGGGCACGGTGAGAAAAACCTGCCGGAACATGAAGGTGGCGGTGGCCGAGGCGATGAGTGGTACGGTCAGGCCCCAGTAGTTGTTGAGCATGCCCAGGTTGGCAACCACCTCGAAGGTGGGCAGGATACGGACCTCCACCGGCAGCATCAGGGTGATGAATATCATCCAGAAAAAGGCCATGCGCATGGGGAAGCGAAAATAGACAATGGCAAAGGCCGACAGAAGCGAGATGATGATCTTGCCCACCGCGATCATCATGGCCATGATCAGGCTGTTGAAGAGCATAAGTCCCACCGACTGTTCCCGGGCGTTGCCCACGCCCTGGACAAAGGTTTCCCGGAGGTTATGGAAGAACTGGTCACCGGGCCACAGGGGCAGGGGAATCTGGGTCATGCGTACCGCGTCGTGACTGGCGGCGACAAACGTGACCCAGATGGGGAAGGCGACCACCGCGATACCGAGCAGGAGAACGATATGGCTGAGCCAGCTGATCAGGGGTCGGCGTTCAATCATGACTAATACTCCACCTTGCGCTCTATGTAGCGGAACTGGATGACGGTCAGGCCGATGACAATGACCATCAGGATCACTGACTGGGCCGCCGAGCCGCCCAGGTCCAGGCCGATGAACCCGTCATTGTACACCTTGTAGACCAGGATCTCGGTGGCCTTGGCCGGACCGCCCTTGGTCACCGCATGGACAATGCCGAAGGTGTCGAAAAAGGCGTAAACGATGTTCATGACCAGGAGAAAAAAGGTGGTCGGTGAGATCAGGGGAAAGATGATGGTCCAGAACCGCCTGGCCGGGCCGGCCCCGTCGATGGCCGCAGCCTCGATCAGGGACCTGGGGATGGCCTGCATCCCGGCGAGAAAAAAGAGAAAATTATAGCTGATCTGTTTCCAGGACGCGGCCAGCACGATGAGGGCCATGGCCTGGTTGCCGTTTAAGCGGTAATTCCAGTCGTAGCCGATACCGTGCAGCATGTAGGATACGATGCCGAGCGTCGGGTCAAAGAGAAACATCCACAGCGCCCCGGCCACGGCAGGAGCCACGGCATAGGGCCAGATGAGAAGCGTCCGGTAGACCGTGGTGCCGCGGACCACATGATCGGCCATGGCGGCCAGGATCAGGGCGATACTGAGCGAGAGCGCGGCCACCAGCGAGGAAAAGACAATGGTCCGCAGAAACGAGTTGAAATAGATGTCGTCGCCAAAGAGCTGGACAAAGTTTTCAAACCAGACAAACTCGGTCTTCAGGCCAAAGGGATCTTCCACCAGCATGGACTGGTAGACCGCCTGGCTCGCCGGCCAGATGAAGAACACCAGGGTAATCAGCACCTGGGGCGCGACGAGCAGATACGGCAGGATAGAGGGTTTGAAATGGGTGCGTTTGATCATGGGCAGGGGGCGGCGATGGAGGAGGAGCAGCCCTCATCCATCGCCGTGTTCCAAGGATTTTCTGAATCAGCGGTTGGCCTTCTCGAATTTGCGCAGCAGTTTGTTGCCGCGGGCGACCGCGTCATCCATGGCCTGGGAGGCCGTTTTGGTTCCGTTCCAGATCGCCTCCATTTCCTCGTTGATGATGTCGCGTACCTGGACGTAGTTGCCGAAACGAAGTCCGCGGGAGTTGGGGGTGGGGGTGTTGAGGCTCAGCTGCTTGATGGCTGTGTCGGTCCCCGGGTTTTTTTCATAGAAGCCCTGCTTCCTGCTCAGCTCATAGGCCGCGGTGGTGATCGGCACGTAGCCGGTCTCCTGGTGCCACCAGGCCTGGACATCGGGCGAGGAAAGATAGCTCATGAACTTGGCCACACCCTTGTAGTCGCCCTTGGGATGTCCTTTGAGGACCCAGAGGGTGGCACCGCCGATGATGGAGTTCTGCGGGGAGTCGATGATGTCGGGGTAATAGGGCAGCATGGCCTGGCCGAACTCGAACTTGGCCTGCTTCTTGATCCCGCCGTAATAGGCCGAGGAGTTGAGCCACATGCCACACTCGCCGTTGGTGAACATGGGCAGGGAGTCGCCGCGGCGACCGCCGTACTGAAAGATTCTGCTCTGCTGCCAGCGGCCCACGTCGGCCATCACCCGCTTGACATGCTTGTTGTTGAAGGTGAACTCGGTGTCCAGGCCGGCAAAACCGTTTTCCCTGGTACCCATGGGCAGGTTGTGCCAGGCGCTGAAGTTCTCCACCATGACCCAGGACTGCCAGCCAAAGGAAAATCCGCATTTATAGCCGGCATCGAGCAGTTTCTGCGAGGCGGTTTCCATCTCGGGCCAGGTTCTGGGCGGCTCGGCGATACCAGCTTTTTTGAAGGCGTCCTTGTTGTACCAGAGCACCGGCGTGGAGCTGTTGAAGGGCATGGAGAGCAGTTCGCCCTCCGGGGTCTGGTAGTAGCTGATCACGGCCGGGAGAAAGCCGGATTTGTCAAATTTTTCGCCCGCGTCTCTCATCATCTGCTCCACCGGGTAGACCGCGCCCCGGGCCGCCATCATGGTGGCGGTACCGACCTCGAAGACCTGGACGATATGGGGCTGCTTGTGTGCCCGGAAGGCGGCGATGGCCGCGGTCATGGTCTCGGTGTAATTACCCTTGTAGACCGGCACGACCTTGTACTCGTTCTGGGTGGCGTTGAAATCACTGGCTATCTTGTTGACCCGTTCACCGTTGACACCGCCCATGGCGTGCCACCACTGGATCTCGGTCACAGCCCAGCTGTTTCCTGCCTGTATTCCGGTAACCACCGTGGCCATGGCCAGACTCAGGAAAAAGGTTTTGGCGGGTTTTCGCATGGTTGTCTCCTTTCTGTTGCTGTTTATCAGGTGGGTTGCATGCCCGCAGCATCCGGTGCTGCGAAAATCATCGGCCCGACACGGAGGGTGAGGCCGTCTGTTGCATGGGCCAGGCCCTGCCGGTGACCCATGGCAGGACCTTGTTTTCAGCGGCCAGGGTACACGATTTATCGGTTCATTTCATCACAACACCTTGATTCTAATCAAAAAATAATATTTCAGGGTATTGTGGTATCTCAGCGGCGGCTCAGCGTTCTCCGGACCGCGTCCTGCCAGCCGCTGTACTTGGTCGCCCGGGTGGCCTCGTCCAGGCCGGGAAGAAACCGGTGGTCCTGTTTCCACGAGGCGGCGAACCGGTCCGGAGGCGGGCAGATTCCTGTCTGCAGGCCGGCCAGGTAGGCGGCGCCCAGGGCCGTGGTCTCGAGGATACGCGGCCGGTCCACCGGGGCGTTGAGGATATCGGCGAGGAACTGCATGGTCCAGTCCGAGGCCACCATGCCGCCATCCACCCGGAGCACGGTTTCCCGGCCGGGCATCCCGCTCCAGTCGCGGCCCATGGCCTCCAGCAGGTCCCTGGTCTGGTAGCAGACCGATTCCAGGGCGGCCCGGGCAAACTCCGCCGGGCCGGTGGAGCGGGTCAGTCCGAACATGGCGCCCCGGCTTTCCGCATCCCAGTAGGGCGCCCCCATGCCGGTGAATGCCGGTACCAGGTAAACATTCTGGCGCTCGTCGGCCTGGCGGGCCAGGGTGCCTGATTCGGCGGCGTTTCTGATGATACCCAGACTGTCGCGCAGCCACTGCACGGCGGCCCCGGCAATGAAGATGGATCCCTCCAGGGCATAGGTGGGCCGGCTGCCGAGCTGGATGCCGATGGTGGTCAGCAACCGGTTGGTGGAGCGGACCGGCTGGTCACCGGTATTGAGCACGGCAAAGCAGCCGGTGCCGTAGGTCGATTTGAGCATCCCGGGCTCGAAACAGGCCTGGCCCACCAGGGCGGCCTGCTGGTCACCGGCAATACCGCCGATGGGGATGGGGTGGCCGAGCAGGTCGGGATCCGTGGTGCCGAAGTCAGCGGCGCTGTCCCGGACTTCGGGGAGAATGTCCTCGGGAATGGTGAACAGGTCAAGCAGTTCCCGGTCCCAGGCCCCGGTATGGATATTGTACAGCATGGTCCGGGAGGCGTTGGTGGCATCGGTGGCATGCACCCGGCCACCGGTAAGCTTCCAGAGGAGAAAGGTGTCCACGGTGCCGAAAGCCAGTTGACCCCGGGCAGCCCTGTCCCTGGCACCGTCCACGTGGTCCAGGATCCAGGCCGCCTTGGTGGCGGAAAAATAGGGATCCAGGAGAAGGCCGCTCCTTGAGACCACCAGCTCTTCATGCCCTTCGTTCTTCAGGGATTCGCAGTGATCGCTGGTCCGGCGGTCCTGCCAGACGATGGCCCGGTGGATGGGGCGGCCGGTTTCCCGGTCCCAGATGATGGTGGTCTCCCGCTGGTTGGTGATGCCGATGGCGGCGATGTCGGCACCGGTCAGCCCGGTCTTCTTCAGGACCTCTCGGCAGGTGGTGATGGTGGTCTGCCAGAGGTCGTCGGGTTCGTGTTCCACCCAGCCCGAAGCGGGATAATGCTGCGGAAACTCCTGCTGGGCGACACCGATGATCTCCAGGTTACGGTTAAAGACAATGGCCCGGCCCGATGTGGTCCCCTGGTCAATGGCAAGGATGTGTGGATTCATGATATGCGCCCCCGGGTTGGCTCGAGGTCCCGAGCCTGCTTGGTAACGGTCCTGGTGCCCGGTTTCGGCGCCCTGGAGAGGGGGAATGGGCACCGAAACCAGACGGGTGACTTGCTTTTTGGAAAAAGGGCGGGGTCAGAATTCAGCAGGCTGGTTTCAAACGAAAGATGCCGAGCTTTCATAACGCCCCTATATGAAAACAGTATCGTAGATCAGCAGGATGTGCAACAAAATCACAGCCTGATTTTTCCGATTACCTGTGACCAAAGAGAATGGATTGGTTATGGTGGGCAAAATTTCTTTTGCTTTAAAGGGTTAGCAAAGGTATCACCCTTTGTGTTCCGATGCTCGTGGTAAAGAGTTGACAGAACTCTTTTTCCTGTCCTAATATGGCGCTTTCCAATGCGGTCTCCATGGTCGTGACATGGATGATTTTCCATGCAGAAACACGGAACATGGGTAGCGAAAAAACTGTTTTTCTACTGGAGGGAGAACAATGCGTAGATTGGTGATGTTGCTGGTTCTGGCTGTGGCCATGCTCTGTGGAGGCCCGGCCCCTGAGGCCAGGGAGATGCAGGTGGGCTTTATTTATGTTTCGCCCATCGGTGATGCGGGCTGGTCCTATGCCCACGATCTGGGCCGCCAGGCGGTGGAGAAGCTGCCCGGGGTCACGACCTCCTATGTGGAGGCGGTAAAAGAGGGCCCGGACGCCGAGCGGGTCATTCTCAACATGGCGCGCAAGGGCTATGATCTGATCTTTGCCACCAGCTACGGCTACATGGACCCCATGCTCAAAGTGGCCAAACGGTTCCCCAAGACGGTGTTCATGCACTGCTCAGGTTTCAAGACCGCCCCCAACATGGGTAACTATTTCGGCCGGATGTACCAGGCCCGCTACCTGACCGGCATGGTGGCCGGCGCCATGACCAAATCAAACGTGATCGGCTATGTGGCCGCCTTCCCCATCCCCGAGGTTATCCGCGGCATCAATGCCTTTGCCCTTGGTGCCCGGGCTGTCAATCCCAAGGCCCAGGTGCGGGTGGTCTGGACCAAGAGCTGGTATGATCCGGTAACGGAAAAGGAGGCCGCCAAGAGCCTGCTCGACGTGGGTGCCGACGTGCTGACCCAGCACCAGGATTCCCCTTCTGCCCAGGAAGCGGCCCAGGAAAAGGGGGTCTACTCCATCGGCTATAACTCCGACATGTCCAAGTTCGCGCCCAGGGCCCACCTGACCGCGGCCATCTGGAACTGGGCCCCGTTCTACGTGGAGACCGTGAAAAAGGTCCAGAACCACACCTGGAAAACCGGTTCCTTCTGGCCCGGCATCGAGACCGGTATTGTCGATATTGCCCCGTTCGCGCCCATGGTCCCGGAAGAGGTCCAGAAACGCGTTCTGGCCATGAAAGAGGACCTCAAGGCCGGCCGGGCCGATGTCTTTGTCGGTCCCGTCAGGGACCAGAGTGGCAAGATGCGGATTCCGGCGGGCCAGAAGGCCGCGGACAAGGATCTGCTCGGCATGACCTGGTTTGTCGAGGGCGTCATCGGGACGGTGGAATAACCAGCCCCGACATCCATCCTGAATCCGTGAAGCTGGAATTTCGCCGCAGCCGCCAGGTAAGCGTAGACTCCGGGAAGAGGCCCATTGATTAGAGTGACGTTCTATCAATGGGTTGATGACGCAGCGGATGCGGTGAAAGTACAGCTCCCGGAGGGCGGCTCCATTGCGATGGGTGAAAAGAAACATCTCAGGTTATCTTTCTTTTTTTGTTGTGATTTAAGGCAGATAACAAAAAAACAATAATTTTTCCGTCACGGATTCAGGTCCATGTTAGGCTTTCGTATACAGAGGCGGGATAAGCCGCTGGGCTTCTATTCCGCCTTTGTCGTTCTGGCGGCAGTGGTGCTGGCCCTGCTCTTTTCCGGTGGTATCCTGGCCCTGCGCGGTACCCCGCCGGTGGAGGGCATGCGGGTGCTGCTGCAGTCCGCCTTCGGTTCCCGCTGGGCCCTGGAGGATTCCCTGGCCAAGGCGGTACCCATATTTCTCTGTTCGCTGGGGGTGGGGGTTACCTTCCGTCTCCAGATCTGGAACATCGGCGCTGAAGGGCAGTACGCCATGGGCGCGGTGGGTGCCACCTGGGCCGCCCTGACCCTGCCTGGCCTGCCATGGTACCTGCTCCTGCCCCTCATGGGGCTGGTCTCGTTCGGGGCCGGAGCGGTGTGGGGGTTGGTGCCGGCCTTCTTTCGGCTGCGCTGGCAGGTGAACGAGATCATCGTCACCCTGATGTTCAACTACATCGCCATTCTGTTTCTGGAATTTCTCGTCTACGGTGCCTGGAAGGATCCGGTCAGTTTCGGCTTCCCCATGACGCCGACCTTTTCCGACAACGCCATCATCCCCATGATCGGTATGACCCGGCTGAACTGGGGCATCGTGGTCTGTGTCCTGGCCGGAATCGCGATCTGGGTTTTCTTCCGCTATACCCGGCTGGGATTTGAGCTGGCCGCCTGCGGGGAGAACGTCCGCGCGGCCCGCTACGCCGGCATGCCCTATAACCTGCTTGTCTACCTGGTCATGGGCTTTTCCGGCGGCCTGGCCGGCTGGGCCGCCTGTATCGAGGTCTCGGCCAACCTGAACCGGCTCCAGCCCTCGGTCATGGCCGGCTACGGCTACACGGCCATTGTCGTGGCCTGGCTGGCCAGGCTCAATCCGCTGGCCATCGCCGTGGCCTCCTTTCTCCTGGCCGGGCTGCGGGTGGGTACCGAAAACCTGCAGCTGGAGTTGCAGGTTCCGTCCGCCTTCGGCTCGATCATGGAAGGACTGATCCTGCTCACTGTACTGGCGGGCAGTTTCTTTATCGATTACCAGGTGCGCAGACGAGGTCGGTTATGAACATGGAAATTATCATCCCCCTGCTGGCCGCCGCGGTCCAGTCAGGGACCCCGATCCTGTATGCCACCCTGGGCGAAATATTCACCGAACGATCCGGTGTGCTCAATCTCGGCGTTGAAGGGATCATGTTTGTCGGAGCGCTGGTGGCCTTTATCACCGCCCGGGTGACCGGCGATCCCTGGCTGGGGCTGGTGGCCGGTGGTGTCTCCGGTGCCCTGCTGGCTGGACTGCATGGCCTGGTGTGCCTGAACTTTCTCGGCAACCAGGTGGTTTCCGGCCTGGCGCTCACCATTCTCGGCACCGGCATGGGAAATTATTTCGGTACTTCGTTCGTCGGCCTGCAGGCCCCGGGATTCTATCCTCTGGATGTTCCCGGTCTTGCCGATCTGCCGCTGGTCGGACCGGTGTTTTTCCACCAGGACCTGCTGGTCTACTGTTCCTATCTGCTGGTGCCCATGCTGTGGTATTTCTTCCAGTATACCCGCTGGGGCCTGCGGCTGCGAGCGGCCGGAGAGAATCCAGACGCGGCCGAGGCCGCCGGCATCAGCGTGCTGGGCTACCGGTGGGGGGGTATCCTGGTCGGCGGGTTTCTCGGCGGCCTGGGCGGCAGCTATCTCTCCCTGGCCTATACCCATCTCTGGGCCACCAACATCACTGCCGGCCGCGGCTGGATCGCCGTAGGCCTGGTGATCTTTGCTTTCTGGAAGCCCGGCCGGGCCCTGCTGGGAGCCTACCTGTTCGGCGGGGTCATGGCCTTCCAGTTCCGGCTCCAGGCCATGGGCACGGCCCTGCCCTCATCCCTGCTGCTCATGCTGCCCTACGGACTGACGGTCCTGGTGCTGATCCTGGCCTATGTGCGTGGCCAGGGTACCAAGGCCCCGGCAGCGCTGGGCGTGAACCTGGAGCCCAGGGAATAGGGCGGGGACTCCGGGTGGCTGCGGATGGACAGTAACAGCAAAACCAAAAAAATCAGCTTAAGGCACAGCTCATGAGTGAAAAATCCCGCTACACCCAGACCTATCCCATCTCCTGGGAACAACTGCACCGTGACTCCAAGGCTCTGGCCTGGAAATTGCTCGAGATGGACTTTTTTGAAGGGATCATCGCCATCACCAGGGGAGGCCTGGTGCCGGCGGCCATTATTGCCCGGGAACTGGATATCCGGGTGGTGGACACGGTCTGCGTGGCCTCGTATGACTGGCAGAACCAGAAGGGCGAGATCGAGATCCACAAGGCCGTGGACCACGGCGGCACCGGGTGGCTTATCGTCGATGACCTGGTGGACACCGGCCGGACCGCCGATGTGGTCAGGAAAATGCTGCCCAAGGCGCATTTTTCCTCGGTCTACGCCAAGCCGGCAGGCAAGCCGCTGGTGGACACCTATGTCACCGAAGTGAGCCAGAACACCTGGATTCTCTTTCCCTGGGATGCGGAATCCCAGTTTGTCAAACCCATTGTCGGACGCCGGGACTGAGCGTTGACTGCCCGGGCGCGGCTGCGCTGCAGGTCGGTCTCCGTCCGGGGCGGCAGGGACAGGCAGATGACTATGTTAAGGATGGCATGACATGACAGATGGACACACTCCATCCATAACGCTCGAACATATCTCCAAATCCTTTGGTCGGGTGCAGGCCAATCGCGATATCTCGCTTACGATCAGGCCGGGCCGGATCAAGGCGCTGCTTGGCGAGAACGGGGCTGGCAAGTCCACCCTGATGTCCATCCTGGCGGGCCGGTTGCAGCCCGATGGTGGCCGGATCCTGGTGGATGGGCAGCCGGTACGCTTTGCCTCGGCCCGGGACGCCATCCAGGCCTCCATCGGCATGGTCTATCAGCATTTCATGCTGGTGGATGCCATGACTGTGGCCGAGAATGTCTTTCTGGGACAGGAAGAGTCCTTTTTTCTGCGTCCGGCGGCCATGTGCGACGTGGTGGCAGAACTGGGCGAGACCGTGGGGCTGCCGGTGGATCCACGGGCCAGGATTTCCGAGCTTTCCATGGGCGAGCGGCAGCGGGTGGAGATCCTCAAACTGCTCCAGCGCGGCAGCCGGATCCTCATCTTCGACGAGCCCACCGCCGTGCTCACCCCCCAGGAGACCGAACAGCTTTTTCACTCCTTTCACCGCCTTGCGGCTCAGGACAGGGCCATTGTCTTTATCAGCCACAAGCTGGACGAGGTGATGTCGGTGGCTGACGAGATCGCTATCCTCCGCAAGGGCGAGGTGGTGGACGAGGTGCCGGCCAGCGAGATCGCCTCTCCGGCCGAGCTGGCAGGCCGCATGGTGGGCCGCGAGGTCCTGCTGGAGGTGGAGCGGGAACCCATGGAACTGCACCAGGTGGTGCTCCGGGTCCAGGATCTGGGTGACGACACCCTTGAAGAGATCAGTCTCGAAGTACGGCACGGTGAAGTGCTTGGCGTGGTCGGGGTGGCCGGTAACGGTCAGCGGGAACTGGTGGAGACGGTCTGCGGTCTGCGGCGGCCGGGCAGGGGTTCGGTCAGGATCCTCGGTCGGAGCTGGGACGAGTTTTACCTGGCCCGGCCCTGGCGCAAGGGGTTATCCTGGATTCCCGAGGACCGGCGGGGTCTGGCCACCTGCATCTCCATGGACCTGGTGGATAATTTTCTGCTCACCACCCGCCAGGGATTCAGCTCCGGTCCCTGGCTGCACCGGGAACAGGCCAGGAAAAAATGTGAGACTTTGCTGCGCGAGTTCAATGTCCAGCCGCCCGACGTCACCCTCCGGGCCCGCCAGCTGTCCGGCGGTAACCTGCAGAAGATGGTCCTGGCCCGCGAGTTCTACCGTCTGCCGCGGCTCGTTGTCGCCGAACAGCCCACCCAGGGCCTGGATATCGGCGCCATCGAAGAGGTATGGAAGCTCTTGCTGGGCGCCCGGGAGGAGGCAGGGGTTCTCCTGGTCACCGGCGATCTGGGTGAGGCCCTGGCGCTCTCCGACCGGATTGCGGTCATGTTCGAGGGCAGGATCATGGCCCAGTTCGCGGTGGACGACCAGGAAATGGTCGACCGGATCGGCGAACTCATGGCCGGGATGCGTGTCAGCCCGGAGGAAGCTGAACAGGCAAAGCTGCTCGCCTTGCCCTGAGGTTATATCACCCGGCAGGGCCCGAAGTTTTTCAGTTTCCCGTGTCCCCGCCTTCCCGGTGCTGCCCGGGTCAAGTCGTTGTCGTTGGCCTGCCTGGTGGTCAGCGCGTAAAAAGAAGAAGCGTCAGGCGGCCCGACAGGACAGTTCCCGGGGGCGGACCTGGCGGTAAGTTCCCCGCCTGAGGGCCTGGATGAATTCAGATCTTGTGGTGACAGGCGTGAGCAGTTCAGTGGGTACCCGACCCAGCTCGGCAAGTGCATGGGCATCGCTGCCGCCCACCAGGCTCACGCCATAGCGTTGCTCCCAGCGTATAACGGCCTGGTTTTCAGTAACGCTGTTCCTCCCGTTGACCCCCTCCACAATACGACACCACCTGTGGTGAATGAGATGTTCACTGGTGGGTCGTCTGGCCCGGAACGGATGGGCTGCCACGGCAACCCCGCCGGTATCGGCAACGTGACGCAACACAAGTCGGGCCGGCAACCCGGGCCTCAATCCCTCATAGGGACCGAACAGGAGAAAATCTCCTTCAGCAGTGGCATATTCCATGCCGAAAATAACACAGAGACCATTGGCCTGGATACCTTCGTTGAGCTGGTGGCGAACAGCCATGGTATCGTGATCGGTGATACACACCCCGTCAAGCCCCTGGACTTGTGCCCTGGCAAGGATATCGGCCAGCTCCAATTGACTGCATGGTGACAGCGTGGTATGAACATGGATATCAAATTTCATGGGCGAAATCCTGCTCTAATTACAGGCAAAAGTCAAACTGGTAATTGCAATATTTGCCATGGTTCCCATCGGGTTTTCCGATGGAGAGGACGGCTGCCGGTATGGTCGGACCGACCGTCCGGAGCAAAATGTCGACTTCAGGTTTCAGTCCGCACCCGCAAGCAGCAATGAAAACTCCACACCCTTTTGCCACCGTCGGCACCGCATCCGGTTGCTTCCCGGCAACAGAGTGGTCGGGAGGAACATAATTCATGTCCCCGACCAGTCCTTCCATTGCCCGCCGCTGCGTCCTGATTCTCCTCGATGGCCTGGGTGATCGCGCCCATGGAGAGCTAAACGATGCAACCCCGCTGCAGGCCGCCCGAACGCCCAATCTGGACAGTCTTGCCGCCATGGGATCAAGCGGCCTGCTGCATGCCAGCCGTCCTGGACGGGTTCTGCCCAGTGAAAATGCCCACTTTGCCATTTTCGGCTACTCGGCCGACGAGTTTCCCGGCCGCGGATTTCTGGAGGCCCTGGGGGCCGAAATAGCTATCGCGCCGGAAGAGGTGGCTCTGCTGGCCCACTTTGCCGCCCTGCAGGAAAGCGATAATCTTTTGCTGCTGGAAAAAGACCGGCCGGAGGCGAGCGATGAAGAGGCGGCACTGGTAACCGGAGCGATTGAATCGTTTAGCACCGATCAGATCTCGTTTCGCTATGTACAAACCGGCCATCTGGACGGCGTTGTACTGCTCAATGGGCCGGTCTCGCCCCATATAACCGACAGTCAGTGTTTTGCTGAAGGTGAGCCGCTCGTCGAGGTTCAACCTCTGCGGACAGGAGGACCCCGGGCCGCCCGTACCGCCCGGGCTCTGAAAACGTATCTGCTGTGGTGCAAGCGTGTTCTTGACGCCCATCCGGTGAATCTGGCCAGGAAAGAGAAAGGACTGGTGCCGGTTAACGGACTGGTGACCCAGCGGGCCGGCCAGTGGAAGCGGGTGGAACCCTTCTCCCTTCGTTGGGGACTCCGTGGCATTTCCATCGCTTCCGGTCCCATGTACTGGGGCCTGGCGCGATTTATCGGCCTGGACGTCCACCGGGTAGACGATACGGCCAGGCCCGGGATGGATCTTTGCGCGCGGCTCCAGTGGGTTGCCGGGCATAAAGAGCAGTATTCCTTTTTTCACGTCCATACCAAAGCCCCTGATCAGGCCGCGCATACGAAAAACCCCCGCAACAAGGTGGCGGTGATTGAGGCGCTGGACCGGGGGCTTGGCCAGGTGCTGGACAGGCTTCTCGATGGCGAGACCATGGTGGTGGTAACCGCCGACCACTCCACTCCCAGCGCGGGTCCCCTTATTCATTCCGGTGAACCGGTACCCATCATGGCCATCGGCCCCGGGATCCGTCGGGACCGGGTGAAAAGCTTTGATGAAGTGCACTGCGCCGGCGGGGCACTGGGCCAGCTTCAAGGACAAGATTTCATGTACTGTGTCCTGAACTGGCTGGACCGGGCCAAGCTGCAGGGCCTGATGGATACCCCGGCAGACCAGCCGTACTGGCCCGGCAATCGAAAACCTTTCAGGATCGACGAGGGAGATATCTGATGGGAAAAAGTACCGTTGTCTCAACCGGCTTCATCCACGGACGTTTTCAGGTGCTGCATAACGATCACCTGGTGTATCTGCTGGCCGGCAAAGAGCGATGTAACCACCTGGTGGTGGGGATTTCAAACCCTGACCCGACCTTGACCAGAAAAGACGAGGCGGACAGTGCCAGAAGCAGCCTTGAGGCCAATCCTCTCACCTATTACGAACGCTACCTGATGGTACGGGCTGCCCTGACCGGGGCCGGGTTGCGGGCCGATGAGTATTCAGTGGTGCCGTTTCCGGTCAATTTTCCGGAACTGTACCGGTACTATGTGCCCATGGATGCGGTTTTTTATCTCACCATCTATGACAGCTGGGGCGAGAAAAAGCTCACCATGTTTACGGAACTGGGTCTCAAGACCGAGATCCTCTGGCGTCGCCCCCGGGAAGAAAAAGGTCTGAGCTCAACGGAAATTCGCCGTCGCATGGTGGCCGGAGAAAAGTGGACCCACCTGGTACCACCGGCTGTCGCCCGGCTGGCCGTTGAATTCAATCTCGGCAACAGGCTGGCAGGCGCTAAATAATCCTTTTTCTGATTACCATCAATCTTTGGCATTGAAACCGGTGTCGACCTCGTGTGCCAGGCGAAGCTCTGGCGAATCTGGTGGCTGCGATGCCACCCGCGGTAATTGCCTGTTCACCGCGAAATCGCCGACCCGGCGTGTAGGGGTAACCCGAATCGTCAAGCAGGGTCGGAAAAGGCCGTAAGGTCAGATAGAGTATAGGCCGTAACATCTGTGAACTCGATTCGGCCTCGTTACACATTTGGCGGCGGCGACCCTCCGAGGTCATGGGGAAGCCAGTCATTGACGCGATGAGACAACAGGAGCGTTGCGTTGGGCCGCCCGGGGTGTTTGGAGATGGCATGTACTCAAGGGAGCGCCAGGGAACCTGGGAGACCCGGCGGGACGGGCAGGGCAGCAGATAGCCCGAGTCCAAACGCTGGAGGGGAATGCATAACCCTCTGTGCGGTCCCGGCCGGGAGTCGGACCTGCCCATAGTAGTGTTGAAGCGGGGTAACTCCCGTGGAGCGAAGGGGCAGGACTTTGATCGTGTTTCTGACAATGGAGGAAGTCCCGCTTGGAGTACACATGTTTGTCTCCCACTACGGATAAACGGGCAGGGCAGGAGTTCGGCCTGAGCCCGAAGGTCTCCCTCTTGCGAAAGAAACTGGGCCACAAGGCCAAGCAGGAACCGGAGTTTCGATTCTATGCCCTGTACGACCGGGTGTATCGCCTAGATGTACTGCAAAGTGCCTGGAACCGGGTTTACGCCAATCGAGGCGCTGCCGGGGTGGATGGAGTAAGCCTTGCGTCCATCAAGGAGAGTTCGGAAGGTGTAGCAGGCCTGCTGCAAACAATACAGCAGGAATTGAAGGATAAGACCTACCGGCCCATGCCGGTAAAACGGGTCTATATCCCAAAGGCGAATGGAAAGATGCGTCCGCTGGGTATCCCGACCGTCAAGGATCGGGTTGTACAGATGGCGGTCCTGTTGATCCTGGAGCCGATTTTCGAGGCAGACTTTGAGGACTGCTCGTACGGATTCCGCCCGGGCCTTAAGGCCCATGATGCTCTCGCCGCGATTCGGCAGGCGCTCAAGGCGGGATTTACTGAAGTCCTGGATGCGGATCTGAGCAGCTACTTTGACACGATTGACCATGGCAAACTGATGCAATGCCTGGAGCGTCGAATAGCTGACCGATCCGTTTTGAAGCTGATCAGGATGTGGTTGAAAAGCGATATCGTTGAAGAGGATGGGCAGGGCGGTCGCAAGATCACTCGCTCCCGCAAGGGTACGCCACAGGGTGGAGTCATCTCGCCTCTGCTGGCCAACATCTTTCTCCATGAATTCGACCAACGCTTTCACAGCCCGGAAGGTCCCCGCAATTTTGCCAACGCAAGGCTGGTACGATATGCCGACGACTGGGTTATCATGGCTCGGTACATCGGACCTCGCATTCACGCCTTTGTTGACAAGACGCTGGGGGAACTCGACCTGATCCTGAATCGGAACAAGACAACCATAGTTAACTTGAAAGATCCCGGCAGTAGTTTTGATTTCCTTGGATTTACGTTCCGCTTTGATCGCAGTCTGTACGGAGCGGGTCGGTATTTGAACATTGTCCCTTCTGCCAAGAGCCTGAAACGGGCGCGGGAGAGGATACATGCTCTGACGATTCGCAGGATTCAAGAGCCGGTAGAAAAAGTAATTGATCAGGTCAATCGATTTCTGATTGGCTGGGGCAACTACTTTTCCTTCGGATACCCGAAGGTGTCGTTCAAGAAGATTGATTGGTACGTGCAGACCCGGTTCAGTCGCTTTATGAGGACACGGAGCCACCGGCACTGCCGGCACCTTGATGGACCGTCGTTGTACAAGGCGCTTATGTCCAAGGGGCTGGTCTATCTGCATAAAAGAGCCGTCAACTCCCTGTGAATGCCTTGAGGCGAGAGATCATCGGAGAGCCGGATGCGGTAAAACCGCACGTCCGGTTCGACGAGGGGGCGCTGTCCGCAATGAGACCTCCTCTGATATGTAGTAGCCGCGTGCGGCAGGGCATAGTCGTTGAAGATCATTGTTGACAGCGCTCTACTCTACACCCGTTTCACGGGACGCCATAAACCCGTCCCTGGGGCTTGACTGTGGCCATCCAGGCCACAGACACCCGTGAAACAAGTGAGGCCGACACCTCTAGGTATCGGTGGCTGAATTTCAGTGGTAATCACAATCCTTTTTGTCCAAGACCCGTCACCGGGACCTGGCACCGCCGGTAAGACTCAGGTGTTCTGCCTGAAAATTTCCTTCACATCTTCAAGGATGAGGAACAGCGAGGGCACCAGCACCAGGGTGATGGCGGTGGCGAACAGGATGCCGAACCCCAGGGAGATGGCCATGGGGATGAGGAAGCGGGCCTGGCGAGAGGTCTCGAAGATCATGGGCAGGAGACCGAAAAAGGTGGTCAGGGTGGTGAGGAGAATGGGACGGAAACGAGAGACCGCCGCATTGATAACCGCGGCGTAGGCAGTCTGTCCCTGGCGGATTTTGCGGTTGGTCAGGTCGATGAGGACCAGGGAATCGTTGACCACCACCCCGGAGAGGGCTACTACCCCGAAAAAGGAGACAATGGAGAGGCTGTAGCCCATGAGCAGGTGGCCGGCCACGGCGCCGACAATGCCAAAGGGTATGGCGCTCATGATGATGGCCGGCTGCACATAGCTGCCAAAGACCACGGCCAGCAGGACGTATACCAGGATAAGGGCCACCACCATGCCCTGACCCAGGGCTCCCATGGATTTTTTCTGGTCGGCCTGTTTGCCCTCAAAGCTGTAGGCCAGCCCGGGATAGCGCTGGATCAGTCCGGGCAGGATATCCGCCTTCAGGGCTGCACTGATCTGATCGGCCCGGGATACCGGGGTGACATCAGCGGTGACCTGTATGGTCCGGCGGCCATCACGGCGCTGGATTTCCGTATAACCGCGGCCGGGGGTGAATGAAACTACTTCAAAGAGCGGCACTTCAGCGCCGGAGGGTGTCCGCAGGATAAGCTGCTCCAGCGAGTGGAGCGATCCACGTTCCATCTCGCTGAGGCGGACCATGATCTTGAGTTCATTCTGGCCCCGGAGTTGGCGGGTCACCTCAACCCCCCAGTAGGCCGCGCGGATCTGCCGGGCCACCAGGTCCGGGGTCAGTCCCAGGCGCCAGGCCACCGGCCGCAGCCGGAAATCAAACTGCTCCCGGCCCGTCTGGAAGCCATCGTCTATATCACTCACCATGGGATAGGTGGCCAGCGCGAGTGCCAGTTCCCTTCCCGCCTGTTCCAGCGCCCTGGTGTCCCGGTGCTGCAGTTCCACGGTCAGCGCGGCGCCGGAACCAGGTCCGCCGAAATTGGATTTGAACTGGATGGATTCCAGTCCGGCCAGCGGTCCTACGGCCCGGCGCCATTTTTTGACAAAATCGCTGGTAGAGAGCGGACGGATATCCGGAGGCTGCAGATACACCTTGACCCGGATCCGGTTGCCCTCTACCAGGGAGAGCATTCCGCGGACAAGCTGGTCGCCGCCGTTGTGGCGCATGACCGTCCGGGCACCATCGGTCAGTCGCTGCAGGACCGCATTGGTGTGCTCCACCGGCACGCCGACCGGTAAAGTGACCGAGACATAAGCCTTGTCTGACTCCACCCTGGGAAACATGGTCATGCCCATACGGCCACTGCCCACAAGGGCTGCAGTGCACATCAGTACGACAATACCGGCGGCCACGCTGACATAGCGGTAGCGCAGGGCCAGGGCAAGCAGAGGGGGAAAACGGCGGGTTATGGCCCGGGAAATGGTCCTGCTCAACCGCTGCTGCCAGCGGGCCATTTGGTTTGCAAAGGACCAGTGCATGGAATGCGGGTGGGCCAGGTGAGCCGGCAGGACAAAGAGGGCCTCGATCAGCGAGATGGTAAAGACCACCACAACCACCACCGGAATGGCGCGAAATATCTTGCCCATGACTCCGGGAATAAAATAGAGCGGCATGAAGGTGATGATATTGGTGAGCACGGAAAAGGTGACAGGTACGGCCATCTCACGGGCGCCAAGCATGGCCGCCTCCAGAGTGGAGTATCCCTGCTGCCGCAGCCGGTACACGTTTTCGCCGATGATGATGGTGTCGTCGACCACGATACCGAGCGAAACAATAAAGGCGAACAGCGACACCATGTTGATGGACACATCAAAAAACGGCAGAAACAGAAGCGAGCCGAGAAAGGAAACCGGAATGCCCATGGTGACCCAGAAGGCCAGGCGTGGTTCCAGGAAGATCCCCAGGAGGACAAAGACCAGCAGCAAACCGAGATAGCCGTTTTTCAGAAGCAGTCTCAGCCGCTGCTTGTACACTTCGGAGCGGTCATCCACCGCGGCTACACGGATGGACTCGGGCAGGACAGCCTGCAGCCTGGCAACATGCGTCCGGACCGCATCGGCAATCTCGATGGGCCCCTGATCTTCCGCCCGGTAGACCTCAACCCCGATGGCCGGCTGCTGATTATAGGTCATCCAGGAGTCGGTATCTTCGAAACTGTCGCGAATGGTGGCAATATCGCCAAGGAGCAGCGAGGTGCCATCGGCAGCGGTGCGGATCGGGATGGAAGCAAATTCCCTCCCGAGCTGCCGCCGCTCCCTGAGCCGGAGCTGTATCTGGCCACCATCGGTCTTGATGGTTCCGCCGGGGAAATCAAGCGAGGTCCGGCGGATCCTTGTACCGATATCCTCCAGGGTCAGGCCGTAAGCCCGGAGGGTATCCTGGCTGATATCAATGCTTATTTCCAGAGGCCGGGAACCGGTGATCTCTGTCTGTGAGATGGCCGGGTCCTGGAGGAGCTGGTCCTGCACCATTTCCGCGGTTTCCCGTAATACCCCGTGGTCCAGGTTACCATACAACACCACGGTGATGACCGAGCGGCGGCGCAGGGGCACGGTGACCTGCGGCTCTTCGGCTTCTTCGGGAAACGAGGTGATCCGGTCAATTTCGTTTTTAATATCAAGGGCCAGCTGCTGCACATCGGCATCAAGCAGGGCTTCCACCCGCACAGTGCCCATGCCTTCCATGGCTGAGCTGCGCATCTCGGCTATGCCTTCCACTCCTCCGATGGCCTCTTCCACCGGGAGGATGATGCCCTGCTCCACCTCTTCCGGACTGGCCCCGGGGTAGGCCACCTGGATGATCACCTCGGGAATGGTGAACTCGGGAAAGACTTCCTGCTTGATTTTCGTCCCCCAGAAAAGTCCGCCCAACAGAAAAAACAGCATGAGGCAGTTGGCGGCCACAGGGTTTTCTGCCATCCAGCCAATGGGGCCTCTGTTGCGGGTGGTATCAGCCATTGGTACGGGGAGCGGGTTTCTCCGGGATAATGGAAAGAGGCATGCCGGCCACAGGGGCGGCCACCGGCGAAACAATCAACCGATCACCCTCGTTCAGGCCATCCTGTACATAAATCCAGTCTGCATCCTTCCAGACCGGTTCGAGATGGCGGATGATGAGCCGGTCGTCCGGGTCGGCGAGCAGTACCGTGTTGTCGAGGCGGACAGCGGTTCTGGGCAGGCGGAAACAGTTTTTCAGGATCCTGCCGGTGATCGACGCCTTGACCGGTTGTTCGAGCAGCAGGGGCGGGGTGCGTTGCAGGGGGGCGGCAACTTCCACCACCAGTCTGGCCATGATTCCTGCCGGATCAATGTCGCCCAGTAGCCTGAGGATGCGTCCAGGAATTGGCGGTCCATCGGGGTCGGTGGCATCCCGTAATTCTACAGGTGCGCCGGGTTCGTTGCCATCAGGTAGATCGATGGCCTCAAGTGCCGAATGCGGCACTGCCAGCCTGACCCAGAATGCATCGGTGGCAGCCAGGATGGCCACGGTGGTCTGGGGTGAGACCAAACTGCCCACGGTCACATTTCGTTCCCGGACCACGGAGTTGAACGGCGCCCTGATCCGGGTCCGCTCCAGGTCCAGCCGGGCCCGGGCCACCTCGGTCTCGGCCGCGGCCAGGGCAGCCCGGGCCTTGTTGAGCTGCGGTTTGCGGAGGGCCAGATCCGCGGGTGCCTTGGTCAAGGCAGGAGAATCGTATTCCCGGATAAGTTCGAATTCCCGTCTGGCAACCGCCTGGCTCCCTTCTTCCAGGCGCAGGTCCATGCGAACCTTTTCCAGGTTATGGGTGCTCCGTTCCAGGGTCAGCTGGTAATCGCGGTCATCAAGGGTCACGAGAATATCGCCGGCCTGAACCCTGCCGCCCGGTACCAGGTTGGGATGCACAGCCTGGACAATACCAGTGACCTGGGGCATCACTGCCAGTTCCCTGGCAGGAATGACCGTGCCCATGGCCTGGATAAGCGGCTGCGCATCCATCCTGTACAGGGGTCGTACCTGTACAGGAAGCTGCATTTTGCCGGGAAGTTCCCGCTTTATGGCAGGCCGGGAGTGAAGAATGTATCTGGATGCCATAAAACCGGCGGTAAGCAGGCCGATGATAACGCAAAACGCCAGAATTTTCTGGAGGATATGGCGCCTGGGCGTCGGGGTATCCGGCGCAACCGGCTCTGTGCTGTTAACGGATGTATCGGTCATCGCTGTTCCCGATTTTTTATTTTCCTATTGGTTTTTTCCACTATACCATACATGATGGCGTCGCAAAAAGTTCGATATACTGCGTTGTAGCGGGTGCGGCCAATGCAGGCGTACCACATGTGCGCCTCCGCCTGGCCGACACCGCTACGCCTCGGAGTCTCATTCCGTTCGTTCATCTGGATCACCGATCTCGGCGTTCCACTGGTCGTCGGACCATTGCTGGTGGTTACCTGCGTGATACTCTGGCTTTTGCGTCGCCAATGGCTGATCCCCACTGTTGACATCCAGCCTGGGAGCCTCGGCATCCTGCGTGCCTGGCAAGCTCGCCTTTCATCGGCCGCGACCGGATGAGGCCGTCCTGCTCGAATCGTCCTATTTTTTTCCCAGCGGTCACGCCACTATGGCGGTAGCCTTTTACGGCTTCCTGGGTTATCTGTTGATCCGTTCCGCCAAGCAGTGGAAGATCCGGGTCAATCTGTTTTTTCTGACCTGCATCCCGATTCTGTTGATCGGCCTGAGCCGCATCGTTCTGGGTGTGCACTATCTGAGTGACGTCTGGTCCGGCTATCTGGTCGGGACGCTATGGCTGATTATCGGGATCAGCCTGAGCGAATGGCTGACTGCCAGAGGTCGGCTTGACTGGCAGTACCGGACCGAACCTGGAAGGCGCTGGTTGGCGCTCGGACTGGGCGTTGCCGCGGCGATCTGGTATCTTGCCTTCGCTATATTGGCAAGAGATTCCGAAGCGCTGTTGTCCAGCCTGCGGGAGGCCGGCTGGTACGCCGCCGACAAAGTCAACCTGGAAAACATGATACGGCTGGTAAAACAGGGCATGGATTGTGCCACCGCGCCGCTGGCGCCGGCCTTTTGGAACGGGCGCATCAATGATTTTGCCCTGGAAAGACCCATACAGCGCGGAAACAGCAAGGTTGTCGCCACTATCCGGCTCTGGCAGACATCGTATCGAATGGCCGGGAGTCAGATACTCGTGGGTATAGCCAGGGGATATGATGGCATCCAGTGGGGATTGCTGCATCATATCCTGCCCGATGTCGATGCCGCTGCCGATCTGTTTATCGAAGCACTGAAAAATGGCAGGAAGGGACGACGCAGCTGCCGGTTACCCCTGGTAGAGCCGGTGATAGGCAGGTATTTGATGGGCGGCCGTTTTTTCGCCCGCGGGGAGTTGTGGCCGTTGCCGTGTTTGCGCCAGCACGACCAGCAATGATCTGGGTGCTCATCACACTCGGCATCACCCTGGTGCTGGCTGCCGAACTGGCCAACGGAACAAAAGCTTACCTTCGGTGACCGGTTGGCGGTCCGGGTCGCCGTATTTGATGGCAGATGGCGATTTATCGTCTGGTTCAGCCTGTTCCTCTGGATAACCATCAATTCGCTGGTATTGCTCTGGCGACCACGGCCGAAATGACCTGCGATTTGCCGGACGAAACTTTCTGGTCCATGCGCAGCAACGGACGTCTCCAGCTGATCAATTACGGCCGGTCCTATCGTTCAGGCTGTCTGTCCATGTGCCGCCCAGGGCTTTGTACAGGGTGATGCGTGTTTTGAGCAGGTCGGCCCGGACCTTGATCAGCTCACGGCTCAGGTTGAGGGTGTCTGTCTGCGCCCGCAGCACGGACAGCACATCTTCCCGGCCGTTGAGATAGCGCCAGACAGTTTCTTTGCCGGTCATATCCGAGAGTTGTATCTGTGCTTCAAGGTTCAGCACGGTCTGGTTGAGCTCATGTTCCCTGCTCAGCGCATCTTCCACTTCCCGGATTGCCTTCAGCACGGTGCCCCGGTAGGCGGCAAGCTGTTCATCGATCAAGGCTCTGGTTCTCTCCACTTCGGCCTGGCGCCGGGAACCATCAAAGAGGGGGGCCGTAAGGTCGGCCGCCAGGTTGAGGAGCCAGGAGTCAAGCAGGGCATGAATGGCCTGGGAATTCAGGTTCAGGGAGGTGTTGAGTCGCAGCTGCGGCAACCGCTCGGCCCTGGCGGCAACATTACTTAAGGACGCACTTTGCAGACGCAACGCTGCCGCTCGCACGTCGGGACGCCGGGAAAGAAGATCAGCCGGGAGGCCTGGATCCGGGATGGGCGGGGTATCAGGAAACTGTTTCTGTTCAAGCTCCGGTTTGTTGCCGGGCGGTTGCCCCATGAGCAGGGCCAGTTGACTTTGGAGGAGTTCTTTTCTGCCTTGCAGGGCGATCTGTGCTCCGGCAACGGATCTGATGTTCCGGCTCTGCAGGAAGATATCCCGGGCCGATGCCTGACCCGCGGCAAAGCGCAGTCTGGTTGCCTCGAGCAGCTGCCGGTTGACATTCAGCTGTCTTTCAAAAAGCTCCTCCTGCTGCAGCACTGCAAGCAGGTCAATCCACAGCTCACCGATCCGGCCGCTCAGGCTGAGGGCCATGGCATCCATCTCGGCCCGGCCGGCCTGGATGTCCAGCCGGCCCCGGGCCACGTCGGCCCGTACCCGTCCCCACAGATCAACTTCATATCCTGCGGTAAGTCCCAGGGAAAAAGAATCCGAAGTCCAGGTGTCTCCGGTCTGATCCCTTCCCTGGTTCCGGGCCGCGCCTGCCGACGCCTGCAGTTCGGGATACAGGGGTGATTGTGCAGCTTTGGCAAGGGCTTTTGCCTGGTTCAGCCGGGCCCAGGCACCCTGGAGGTCGAGATTTTCGGCCAGTCCGGCCTGGATGAAACGGGCAAGCTCCGGGCTTTTGAAATCCGTCCACCAGGGAGAGCCCGGCGGGTGGTTGCCGCCGGAACGGGAAAAATGTTCAGGCAGGGATTCTATCAGTGGCTCCAGCGGAACCGGTCTGCGGTCCTGGCAACCGGTGGTCAGAATCAGGCAGAGGAAAATCAGAGAGATAGGCCGAAAGACAGGCATGAATTCAGGTGGCGGTGTGCCAGCGCATCAGCGTGACGGGAAGGGGCACGGTGTGGGGAGGTCCTGGAATTTGACAATTGACAACTGCGCTAAAATACGATAAATTATCACGTTCCAAATACCTGCCGAGACAGAGCATCCATTGGATAGTATACATGTAATGATTCTAACAAAGGAGAAAACAAATGGCAATGACGGTTAAGGCTATTGCAGAAAGTATCAATATCATGGGCAAGAGAAGCGGTGGAGCCATGAAGGAACGTAATCCCGGCCCCATTCAGGAGATGGCCAGGGAGGAGACCGATGCCGGTGCCAGCTATCTTGACCTCAATATCGGACCGGCCCGCAAGGACGGCACCGATCTGATGCCGTGGGTGGTGGAGACGGTCCAGGAAGCAGTCGATACGCCGCTCTGCCTCGACACCACCAATACCGATGCCATGGCTGCAGGTTTCAAGGTGGTCAAGAACAAGACCCAGGCCATCATGAACTCCATCTCGGTCCAGCCCGAGCGGATGGAGGCCCTGATTCCGGTGGCCGCCGAGGCCGGTTGCGACGTCATTGCCCTGCTCTGGGGACCCGATGGCATGCCCCGCGATTCCAACGAGCGCGCCGCCATGGCTGTGGACCTGATGATGGCCCTCAACGAGGCCGGTATCCCCAATGAGAAGATCCTCTTTGATCCCATCGGCACGCCCATTACCCTGGGTGCTGACCAGATCGCCTCCGGGCTCGAGTTCATGATGATGCTTCCCGACATTGCCCCGGGTGCCGGATCCACGGTCGGACTCTCCAATGTATCCAACGGTGTGGCCGAGCATCTGCGCAAGTACCTGGACCGGACCTACCTGATCATGCTGATGAAGTATGGTATCACCACCGCCATTGTCAACTCCTATGACGAGGAGCTGATGGCCATCTGCCGCGGAGAGCGTCAGGAACTGGTGGACCTGGTCCATGGCATGATGGACGGTAACGATCCGGATCCGTCCACCCTGGAGGGTACAGCCCTTGAGCATTACAAGACCTACAAGGCCCTGTCCGGCCAGACCGTGTTCTCCGAGTCGTGGCTTGAGCTGTAACTTGCTTTTTGCAGGCAGATATCGCCAGCGCTTGACAAAAGGGGATGCCGGCTCTCTTGGGGAGATGGTATCCCTTTACCTGATTTCCTGGCCATGAACGATATTCCCGGCCATCATCTTGTATATGGGACCCTTACCGATTATCTGACCGGGGAGGAGTTGACCGATACCGATGATGAACGGTTCCGGCAGCAGCTGGCCCGGTTCATGGTCGAGGAAAAGGGCTATGAACCAGGCGAGCTGGAGCCACGGTTGTGTCTGGAGACGGTCTTTAACAAGACCTATGTCAAATCGACCATTGATCTGACGATTCGGCTTGACGGGAAAAGGGTCATGATTCTGCGCTATGGACCGGGCTCCCTGGTCACCCGGGAACGCTCTGCCGTGGCGGCGGCCCGGCTGCTGGAGCCGGCCTGCCGGATACCGCTGGCGGTGGTGACAAACGGTCGCGATGCCGAGCTCCTGGACACGGCCACCGGTGGTGTGCTGGCCAGGGGCATGGAAGGGATTCCGACCCGGGATCAATTGCTGGCCATGCTGCCGGAGCTGCTTTTTGAACCCTTTACCGATCCGAAGCGGCGGGAAAAGGAAGAGCGGATCCTCAATGCCTTTGACCTGCAGGTCTGCTGCCGGGGCATGTCCTGTCCGACACCGCAGGCCGGGAAATGAGCGGCTACCTTCCGGCGACAATGAAACAGTGTTACGATGAACACGAAGGGCACGAAGAAAAAAGCTGTTCGTGCCCTTCGTGTCCTTCGTGGTTCTAAGCGAGTTGCTAAACGGATGTATCGAAAACCTCGACACTCATTCAAACAAAACAACGTTGACAATAAAGAGTACGTGAAATGACAGAGAAAACTGACTGGACTAAATCAAGCTGGCGCAACTTCACCGCCCTGCAGCAGCCCAACTGGCCCGACGAGGCCAAGGTGGACGAGGTGCTGCAGACCATCTCCAACCTGCCGCCGCTGGTCTTTGCCGGCGAGATCCGCGATCTGAAGCTGCAGTTGGCCAAGGCCTCGGCCGGTGAGGCGTTTCTGCTCCAGGGGGGCGACTGTTCCGAAGAGTTTGCCCGCTGTACGGCGCCCAATATCCGCGAGACCTTGAAGGTGCTTCTGCAGATGGCCGTTATTCTGACCTATGCCGGCGGCAAGCCGGTGGTCAAGGTGGGGCGTATCGCCGGGCAGTATGCCAAGCCGCGCTCCAGCGACACCGAGATGGTCAACGGCATGGAGATCCCCTCCTACCGGGGTGACATGGTCAACTCGGTGGAGCCGACCCCCGAGGCCCGGATTCCCAACCCGGAAAACATGCTCAAGGGCTACTACCTGGCCGCCTCGACACTGAATCTGCTGCGGGCTTTTACCCGGGGAGGTTTCGCCGCCCTGCACAGGGTCCAGGCCTGGAACCAGGAGTTTGTCAAACAGTCGCCCATGGGCCGTTCCTACGAGCGGCTGGCCAAACAGATCAGCCAGGCCATCAACTTCATGCAGACCATCGGTATCCCCACCGACACCCCGCAGTTTCGCCAGGCCCAGTTTTTCACCTCCCACGAGGCCCTGCTGCTGGGCTACGAGGAGGCCCTTACCAGGGAAGACTCCACCACCGGCGGCTGGTACGACTGCTCTGCCCACATGCTGTGGATCGGCGACCGGACCAGGCAGATCGACGGGGCCCACATCGAGTTTCTCCGCGGGGTCCTCAATCCCGTCGGCATGAAGGTCGGACCCAGGCATGATATCGACGAGATCCTGGCCATCATCGAAAAGCTCAATCCGGACAACGAGCCCGGGCGCATGACACTTATCACCCGTTTCGGTGCCAGGGAGATCGAAAAGTATCTGCCGCCGCTCCTGCGGGCCATCAAGAAGGAGGGGATCAATGTGGTTTGGAGCTGCGATCCCATGCACGCCAACATCCGCAAAACCAGGTCGGGCCATAAGACCCGGAGTTTTGACGATATCCTCTCCGAGCTGCGCTGTTTCTTCGAGCTCCACTGGGCCGAGGGCACGGTTCCCGGCGGGGTCCATTTCGAGCTGACCGGTGACGATGTCACCGAGTGCACCGGTGGTGCCCGCCAGCTCCTGGATGACCAGCTGGGCGAGAACTATCTCACCACCTGTGATCCGCGTCTCAATGCGGAGCAGTCCCTGGAGATGGCCTTCCAGATCGCGGAAATGATCCGCAGCTGATGTTTGCGGCCGCCCGGTGAAATAATGCCGGGCGGCCTTTCTCTTTCAAGGGTCAACGTCCTGGTACCGGACGGTCCAACGGGTGGCGGAAAAATCTATCTCCCCATTTTACCTGCTGGAGCAATGGATTTGAGGGATCTTCTCTCGATGTCCAGCCGTTCTTTACCCGAGAAAAATGTTGTCGGACAACTAATCCGGGACGGCTTGGTTCTTGATTTTCTCTTTCGAGGTGCTATGCTTCGGGTATGGAGAGCAACCACCGCAAACCCGTCAATCTCTTTCTGATCCTTGCCCTTGTTGTCTGTGTCTTCCTGGCGGCCAAGATCTACGCCGAGTATCGCCACATCAGCATGCTGGAAGAAGAAATTCATCTGGACAGCGCCCGGGGCTTACGTGATCTGCTCCTTGCCTACCAGGAGACCTATCAAAAGATCGTTCTCGACTCCAAACTGCCGCTGGATGACCAGGTACTGCCGTTTGTCCCGGCGATCGGCACCCGGCATATCTCCGAAAAGTTCAACCAGTGGACCGGGCACGAGATAAGCGTGTCCATGGTCAGTGACCATCCCCGCAACCCGGCCAACATGGCCAAGGGATATGAACTTGAGGCCATCGATTATTTTCGCCGTAATCCAGAGGCCGACGAGCTGTACAAAACCCTTCCTGGGCCGGCTGATGCCAGGGAGGACGAGGGGGATGATGGCGTGTTTTTTTACGCGGCTCCGCTCCGGGCAAAGGCCATGTGCATGCCGTGTCACGGCAGAAAAGAGGATGCTCCGGCTGTTGTCGGGCAGAAATACACCGCCGGTTTCAACTACAGGCAAGGAGATCTGCTCGGCATCACCGCCATTACCATCATGCGCCATAAGGCCCGGGACGAGCTGGTCCGGGGATTTTTCCTGCAGGCCGCCGGTTCGACCCTGCTGCTTGGCCTGCTGGCCATGGGCGCGGCTGCCATTCTCCTGTGCCAGATCCGCCGCAGGGACAAGGAGTATACCAGCGCCCTCCAGGAGGAAGTGGACAGGAAGACCGCTGAGCTCAGGGACAAGGTCAATCTTCTTGAGGAGTACAGGAAGGTTCTCGATGAAAGCGCCATTGTTTCGAAAAGCGACCTTGAAGGCAATATCACCTATGTCAACGACAAGTTGTGCGAGACGACCGGCTACAGCCGCGAGGAGCTGCTTGGCAAACCCCATTCCATTCTCCGGCATCCCGATGTACCGAAGAAGGTCTTTGCCGACATGTGGAAGACCATCCAGAGCGGCCGGGTGTGGAGGGGTGTGTTTCCCAACCGGTGCAAGGACGGCTCCACCAGCTGGAATTCCGCCACTATCTGCCCGATTTTCGACGTGAACGGCAATATCGTCGAATATATCGGCGCCCGGGTCAATGTCAACGAACTGATCGAGAAACGGCAGCAACTGCAGCGGCTGCTGACCATTGACAGCCTCACCGGCCTGCCCAATCGCCATAACCTGATTCAGGATGTGTCCATGATGGACCGGCCGTCCCTGCTCATGGTCGATATCCATGACTTCAGCGATATCAATGATTTTTACGGAATTGAAGTGGGAGACAAGGTGGTCAGGGAACTGG
Source organism: Desulfolithobacter dissulfuricans (assembly GCF_025998535.1). NCBI lineage: Bacteria > Pseudomonadati > Thermodesulfobacteriota > Desulfobulbia > Desulfobulbales > Desulfobulbaceae > Desulfolithobacter > Desulfolithobacter dissulfuricans. Next base: position 3,523,531 of record NZ_AP024233.1, read on the forward strand.
CTGCCCGGGTCGGCCAGGTGGTGGAGAAGCATCCCGATCTGGTTATGTACCGGTTCTATGGGGATCAGCTGGCCATTCTCCACCAGGGCTATTGCCGGCCCGAAGATCTGGAGCAGCTTTGCTACCGGATCATGGAGGCGGTCAGTGGCCAGCCTTTTTCGGTCGATGGCCACGAGATCACGGTCCAGGTCACCTGCGGTATAGCCTATCGGCAGAAGAATCCGCTCATCGAGGCCGATATCGCCCTCAAGCAGGCCAAGCGCAAGCGGAGTTTCGTCGAGATCATCGAGGAGAGCGGTGATATCAAGAAGGAGCTGGCCAAGAACTATTCATGGGGCCGCAAACTGCAGGAAGCCCTGCATGAGGGCAGGATCGTGCCCTATTACCAAGGTATCGTCGAAGCCCGTACCTGCAAAATCAGCAAGTACGAATGTCTTGTCCGGCTCATAGAGCGCGACGGGACCGTGGTGTCACCCTATTTCTTCCTCGATATCGCCAAGAAGGCCCGTATCTATCCCAAGATTACCCGGGCGGTCATCGATCATGCGGCCAATGTCTTTGCCCGCAACGAGTTTGATTTTTCCATCAACCTGTCCAGTGAAGACATCATGGACATCTCGGTGGTGGAGTATATCCGGGAAAAACTGCTCGATACGCCGCTTGCCAGGCGGGTGATCTTTGAGATCCTGGAAACCGAAGGAATGGAGAATTTCGAACAGATCAAGGAGTTTATCCATGAAGTCAAGCGGTTCGGCAGCCGAATCGCCATTGATGATTTCGGCACCGGCTATTCCAATTACGAGCGGCTCCTCAATCTGCACGTGGATTTCCTCAAGATCGACGGTTCCATTATCCGAAGGATATGTGAAGACGAGGTTTCGGCGACCATAGCCCAGACCATTGTCATGGTGGCCAGGGAGATCAGAATTCAGACAGTGGCGGAATTTGTCTTTGACGAGAAGACAGCCAGGGTCGCCCGGGAAATGGGCATTGACTACCTGCAGGGATTCTACTTCAGCGAGCCGCTGCCCGCCATTGACATCCTCTCCGGCTGAGGCCGGTCGGACTCCTTTCAGCGTTCCCGCAAGTCCTGCGAGAAGATCTGTTGTATGGCCCGGCAGTCCTCGGCCCGCATGAGTCGGCTGCGGGTCTCCGGGTTTTTCAGCAGCCTGCTGACCTGGCCCAGGGTCCGCAGATACTCCTCGGCCATGGTTTCCGGCGACAGAATCATCACAAAGAGGTAGACCGGCTGGTTGTCCACCGCATCGAAGCTGATACCACTGCGGCTGCTGCCGAAGCAGAGCAGGATGTCGTCCAGGTCCGGTACCTTGCCATGGGGAATGGCCACCCCGTTACCCACGCCCGTGGATCCCACATGTTCCCGCTCCAGCAGAATATCCAGCAGGGTTGCCTGATCGACACCGGGGCACCACTCCTGCACGGCAGCGGTCAGCTCCCGGAGCACTCCTTCCTTGCTGGTGGCCTCAAGGTCGAGGAGCACGCATTGTTCCTGTATCTCCAGCATGGATCCTCCTCTCAGCCGGTACGCGCCTTGCGCCGGTGCTTGACCGGCAGGATTTTGAGCTGATCACGGTATTTGGCCACGGTTCGGCGGGCAACTTTGATTCCCTCCTCGGCCAGGAGCTGGGAAATCTTGTTGTCGCTGAGCGGTTTGGCCGGATCCTCGTTCTGGATGAGCTGCCGGATCCGGTTCTTGATCGACTCGGCGGCCACGGTGTCGCCGTTGGTGGTGGACACGGCCGTGGAAAAGAAATACTTCAGTTCATAGATGCCCTGGGGGGTATGGGCGTACTTGTTGGACGTCACCCGGCTGACCGTGGATTCGTGCATGCCGATATCCTCGGCCACATCCCGAAGGATAAGCGGCTTGAGATGGCCCGGTCCTTTTTCGAAAAAGTCCCGCTGGAAACGCAGCAGGCTCTCCATGACCTTGTAGATGGTCCGCTGGCGCTGCTGGATGGACTTGATGAACCATTCGGCATTTCGTTTCTTTTCGCGCAGGTAGCCGCGAGACTCGGCATTGAGCGCTTTTTTCTCGGCCAGCAGTTTCTGGTATTCGGCCGAGAGCTGCAGGTGGGGCAGTCCCTCGTCGTTGAGCTGGATGACAAATTCGTCGTCGATCTTGTAGACATAGACGTCCGGGACCACGTAGTTGGTCTGGTCATTAGCGAATTCATTGCCCGGGTAGGGGGTCAGGCGGGTGATGACCTTGACGGCGGCCTCGACCTTGCGCACCGGCTGGCCCACCTTTCTGGCCAGGACGGAATAATTCCTGGTCTGGAGCAGGTTGAGGTGGTCCCGGACAATGACGCAGGGCAGGTCGTCCTCCTCGTAATCCTCGTATTCCAGCTGCAGAAGAAGCGATTCCCTGATGTCGCGGGCCGCGACACCCGGCGGGTCCAGGTGCTGGATCAGGTTGAGAACGCCCTGGGCGGTTTCCTCGTCGCAGTGGGCGTAGCGGCAGATGTCCTCGATGTCGGCTTCCAGGAAGCCGTGGTGGTTGAGACTGCCGATGATGAACTGGGCGATCTCCATGTCCTTTTCCGTCAGATCCAGGTGGGTGAGCTGCCACTGCAGATGGGCCTCCAGGCCTGGCTTGGCGGAGATGAAGTCGAACTGGGACGGGGCATCGGCCGGCGGGGTTTCGCGGGCAAAGGAAAAATCAGCGGTATCGAAGTTGTTGGCATAGTCTTCCCAGTTGATCTCCGCCACCGTGGCCGGATTGTCACCGGCCACCTGTTCGGTGACCACGGACTCGGGCACCTCCTTGACCTCCTCGGCCGAAAGGGCCTCGGGGTTCTGTACCTTCTCCTCAACGTCCAGGGCCTCTTCCAGCAGCGGGTTCTGTTCAATTTCCGCCTGCAGAGCATCGGTCAGTTCCATGCGGTTGAGCTGCAGCAGCTTGATGGCCTGGCGCAACTGGGGCGTCATGACCAGTTTCTGGGCGAGTTTGAGTTGCTGTCTGAGCTCGAGTACCATGGTTAACCGTTTATCGTCTTCGTTTCCTGAGGTTGCTACATGCGGAAATGTTCGCCGAGATACATCTTCCTGGCCACTTCACTTTCAATGATATCCTCCGCCACTCCGCTGGTCAGAATCTGACCGGCATTCATGATATAGGCAAAATCACAGACCTGGAGGGTCTCGCGGACATTGTGGTCTGAAATCAACACCCCGAGGCCCTTTTCCTTGAGGCCGCGGATGATCTGCTGCAGATCGGCCACCGAGAGCGGATCTACCCCGGCAAAGGGCTCGTCCAGGAGGATGAAGCGCGGCCTGGTGGCCAGGGCCCGCATGATTTCCACCCGGCGCCGTTCCCCGCCGGACAGGGCATGGCCCTTGTTGTCCCTGAGATACTCGATCTTCAGCTCGGCCAGCAGTTCGTTGATCCGGCCGGAGACCTCGTGGGGCGGCAATCCCAGGGCCTCGAGCACGATGCGGACGTTTTCCTCTACCGTCAGTTTCCTGAACACCGATGGTTCCTGGGCCAGGTAGGTGATCCCGCGCCGGGCCCGCTGGTGGATGGGAAGATGGGTTATCTCCTCGCTGTCCAGGAAGATGGCACCTTCGGTGGGACGGATAAAGCCGACCAGGGAGTAGAAGGTGGTTGTCTTGCCGGCCCCGTTGGGTCCGAGCAGGCCCACGATCGAGGAACTTCGGACCTGCAGGTTCACCCGGTCCACCACCCTCCGGTCGCGGTACTGCTTGACCAGTCCCCTGGTTTCAAGGATTGCTACGCCCATCAGGGTGTTTTCTTCTTCTTTTTCTTGGTTGCTTCCGGGTGGATGACCGCTTTGACCCGGCCGCCGGTCTTTGTCTTGTCCTGCTCGACGATGGAACGGCCCTCGTCGAGATAATAGGTGATGGTCTTGCCTGCCACCATGTTCCGGCCCTGCCAGGCTTTGGCGTCGCCGGTGAGCACCACCTTGCGTTCATCGGCAAGGTAATCCATCCGTCTGCCGGTGCCGAGCCAGTCGTCCCTGGTGATTTCCACGTTACCCCGGCAGACCAGCCTGTGTACCTGGCTCGAACCGGGGTTCTCCCGGTCCTTGCCCGGGGTGTAGAAGACGGTCATCTCGTCGGCCCGGATAACCAGGTCGCCCTGGCGCGCCTCCACGTTCCCCATGAAGACCACGGAACTGTCCTTTTCCTGGGAGACCATGCGGTCCGCCTCCACGTGGATGGGCTCTGGTGCCGGTGGCTTTGCCGCCGGAAGAGTGGTCGCCATGCCCAGGGTAAAACAGCTGATGACTATGGCCTGCAGGAGTTTTTGCGCAGGCCGTGGCAACGTCAACATGATTGCGCTCCAGGAAAAAAGAGAACGGCCGTGGGGCCGGTTTGTTTTTTGCAAGCATCCAGGGAATAGTACCTGCTGGCTGGGAAAATGTAAAGAGCTTCCACTTTCTCCCGGTTGCCCGGTGTTGGCAGACAATTGTTTACAGGCCCTTGTGGCGGGGTTAGTATGGTTTGTTTGTACTATTTTGTACTAAAGAAAACAAAAAGTGTTTGTGCGAAATGGCTGTGCAGTGCACGGCAATACGATCCTTTCTGTCTTGGAGTTCAGGTATGCAGCAGTCCCTTGCCCGGGCCAAGGTCCTTATCGAGGCCCTGCCCTATATCCGTGAGTTCAACCAGAAGACCGTGGTCATCAAGTATGGCGGCCACGCAATGGTCGACGAGGAATTGAAAAAGAACTTCGCCCTGGATGTGATCCTGATGAAGTACATCGGTCTCAACCCGGTGATCGTCCACGGCGGTGGCCCGCAGATCAACCGTTTCCTGGAAAAGATGCGGATCAAGCCAAGCTACATCCAGGGCATGCGGGTGACCGATGGCGAAACCATGGATGTGGTGGAGATGGTCCTGGTGGGTAAGGTGAACAAGGAGATTGTCGGCCTGATCAATCACTGCGGTGGCCGGGCCGTAGGGCTTTCGGGCCGGGACGGCGATCTGGTGCAGGCCCGGAAGATGACCCTGCTCTCCAGGCCCGAGGTGGAAAACGCCCCGCCCGAACTCATCGATCTTGGCCGGGTGGGCGAGGTGACCCGGGTCAATCCCGAGGTTCTGCGGACCCTGGACGAGAAGGATTTCATACCGGTGATCGCGCCGGTGGGGGTCGGCGAGGACGGCCAGGCCTACAACATCAACGCCGACCTGGTGGCCGGCGCCATTGCCGCCAGGCTGAACGCCGTCAAGCTGATCCTGCTCACCGACGTGGAAGGGGTCAAGGACGCGGACGGCCGGCTGCTCTCCTCCATTGCCAAGGATTCGGTGGAGCAGCTCATCGAGGACGGGGTGATCCAGGGCGGGATGATTCCCAAGGTACGTTGCTGCCGGGCGGCTCTGGAAGGAGGGGTCACCAAGGCGCATATTGTCGATGGCCGGCAGGAACATGCCATCCTGCTGGAAATGTTCACCCACGAGGGAATTGGCACGGAGATAGTACAGTGACAGGCAACGCGGAATGGATCAAACGGGGAGAGCAGGTGTTTGTAGGTACATACAGCCGGTTTCCGGCGGCAATGGTCAAGGGCAGGGGCTGCCGGCTCTGGGACGCGGACGGCAGGGAATATCTGGATTTCCTGGCCGGAATCGCGGTCTGTTCGCTGGGACACTGCCATCCGGCGGTGACCGAGGCGGTCTGCCGCCAGGCCGGAGAGCTGATGCACGTCTCCAACCTCTTTCATACCCGGCCCCAGATAGAGCTGGCCGAGCTGCTCACGCAAAACTCCTTTGCCGACCGGGTGTTCATGGCCAACTCCGGGGCCGAGGCCAACGAGGCGGCCATCAAGCTGGCCCGAATCCACGCCGGCGAGGGGCGCTTTGAGATCATCTCCCTGTCCGGCTCCTTCCATGGCCGGACCCTGGCCACGGTGGCGGCCACCGGCCAGCCGAAATTTCACCAGGGCTTCGAGCCGCTGCCGGAAGGGTTCATCCATGCCGGGTTCGGCGATCCCGCAGCCCTGGAGGAGCTGATAAGCGACAAAACCTGCGCTATCCTCTGCGAACCGCTCCAGGGGGAATCCGGGGTCCGGCCGCTGGAGCCCGAATACCTTCAGGCCATCCGTAACCTCTGCGACAAACACAACCTGCTGCTTATCTTCGACGAGGTCCAGACCGGACTGGGTCGGACAGGGACCCTGTTTGCCCATGAGCAACTCGGGGTCACCCCGGATATCATGACCCTGGCCAAGGCCCTGGGCAATGGCCTGCCCATCGGTGCCATGCTGACCACCGATGATATCGCCGCCTCGCTGGGCGTGGGCACCCATGCCTCCACCTTCGGCGGCAACCCGGTGGCCGCCGCCGGCGCGGTGGCCGTACTCAAGACCATGCTGGCGCCAGGTTTTCTGGACCAGGTCCGCGAGCGCTCGGCCTACTTCATGGAGCGGCTTGAAGAGGTCGCCGCCCGCTTTCCGCATCTGGCCACCGGGGTCCGGGGCCGGGGATTGCTGCTGGGGCTGGTACTGACCGAGAAGGGATGCGATCTGGGCATGGACATAGTCAACCAGCTCTTTGCCCGCGGTGTGCTGATCAACTTTGCCGGTGGCCGGGTGCTGCGTTTTATCCCGCCCCTGATCGTTGAGGCCGAAGACATCGATCTGCTCATCGACCGCCTGGTCGAGGTGCTGAACGGTTGCTGATGGGCTGGTTCTCGCTCCTGGCCCTGGCCACGGCCCTGGCCATGGACGCCTTTGCCGTGTCCATGGCCGCCGGAGCGCTCCTGCGGCCTGTTTCCCGGCGCCAACTGTTCCGACTTTCGTTCCATTTCGGCCTGTTCCAGGGACTGATGCCCATCGGCGGCTACCTGGCCGGACTGTCCATCGCCCGGTTTATCGCCCACTGGGATCACTGGATCGCTTTCGGGCTTCTGCTGATCATCGGCGGCCGGATGATCCTGGAAGCCCTGCGGCCCGGCGAGGACGAGGCCGCAACCACCGATCCCAGCCGCGGCCTGACCCTGGTCATGCTGGCGCTTGCCACCTCCATCGATGCCTTTGCCGTGGGGCTGACCCTGGCCCTGCTCTCGGTCACCATCTGGATTCCCGCCCTGGTAATCGGTGTGGTCACCTCAGCCTGGTGCGTGGCCGGGGTGCTCCTGGGGGCCCGTTTCGGCTCGATCTGCGGCCGGAAGGTGGAGGTCCTGGGCGGGGTGATTCTGGTCGGGATCGGGATCAAGATCCTCTTTTCCCATCTCTGCGCATAGATTTATTCGAAAATCACCTCCATGCGCGGTGTCGCCAGGATGGTTTTCATGGCCCGTTGTGGCTGGACAGTGCCGCAATATGATCCAGCCATGCTGGTTTCGTTGCCCCTGGCGATGAAATTTCTTTGCAAAATCATCCTTTTTTTGTATCAATTGTAGTTTTCGGCCCAGCAGAAAATGCGTCAGGCAGTGATCCGTGCCAGCGCAGGTTCAGGCTGGGCTTGACCTGGTAAAAGGGAAAGACATCATGAACAATCATCTGTTGGCACTTAAGGATTTTGACGCCGCCAGGCTGCGGGCGTTCATCGACCGGGCCCTGGTTCTCAAAGAGGAAGCGGCCCGGGGCATACACCATGACCATCTGGCAGGCAAGATCGTCTGCCTGCTCTTTGAAAAACCTTCCACCCGCACCAGGGTCTCCTTCGAGGCGGCCATGTACGGCCTGGGCGGCCAGGTGATCTTCATGTCCGCCGCCGATTCCCAGCTCGGACGGGGCGAGCCCCTCAAGGACACGGCCAGAGTGCTGGCCCGCTACGTTGACGGTCTCGTTGTCCGGACCTTCGGCCAGGAAGTGGTCGAGGAACTGGCCAGGTATTCCGATGTACCGGTGATCAACGCCCTGACCGACAAACACCATCCCTGCCAGATCCTGAGCGATATCATGACGGTGATCGAAAAAAAGGGCGAGCCGGAGAAGTTGAAGATCGCCTGGGTGGGGGATGGCAACAACATGGCCAACTCCTGGATCGAGGCGGCCTCGGTGCTCGGTTTTTCCCTGACCCTGGCCTGCCCGGAAGGGTATGAGCCGGATCAGGAAATCCTGGCCGCGGCCACGGCCCGGGCCTCGCAGCCCATCACCGTGGTCCGTGATCCGGCGGAGGCGGTCCGCGATGCCGATGTGATCAACGTGGATGTCTGGGCCTCCATGGGCCAGGAAGCGGAACAGGACGCCCGGCTGGCGGTCTTTCAGCCATACCAGCTCAACCGTACTCTCCTGGCGCTGGCCGCCGATGACGCCATAGTGCTGCACTGCCTGCCCGCCCATCGGGGCGAGGAGATCACCGAAGAGGTCCTGGAGGGGGAACAGAGCGTGGCCTTTGACCAGGCGGAAAACAAGATGCATATCCACAAGGCCATACTGGAGGCCTTTCTCGCCTGAACCGCTTTTTTCCACTCCGCATCCCGGGCCACGGGCGGACCGGCGGAGGACTCTGTTTAGGCGACAGCATAACAGGCTGTTGAAAAACGTAGCGAGCGAAAATGGGCGCAGTAGTTTTGCAACGGCCTGGTAAACACCAACCTTGGAATCTAAAAAAAAGACATGGCAGTAAACAAGATAGTTTTAGCATATTCCGGCGGCCTGGATACCTCGGTCATCCTCAAGTGGCTGGAAGAGGAATACCAGTGTCCGGTCATCGCCTTTGCCGCCGACGTGGGCCAGCACGAGGACTGGGACGCGGTCCGGGAAAAGGGTCTGGCCACAGGGGCGGAAAAGGTCGTCATCTCGGACCTGCGCGAGGAGTTTGTCCGCGATTACATTTTCCCCGCTTTCAGGGCCAATGCCATCTATGAAGGCTCCTATCTGCTGGGCACCTCCCTGGCCCGGCCGGTGATCGCCAAGGAACAGGTACGGATCGCCGAGGCCGAGGGCGCTGACGCGGTCAGCCACGGGGCCACTGGCAAGGGCAACGACCAGGTCCGGTTCGAGCTCACCTACCTGGCCCTCAATCCCAGGCTGACCATCATCGCCCCCTGGCGGATCTGGGACCTGGATTCCCGCAACAAGCTGCTGGCCTTTGCCGAAAAGCACCATATTCCGGTGCCGGTGACCAAGGAGAAACCCTACAGCTCGGATGAGAACCTGCTTCATATCAGCTTCGAGGGCGGTATTCTGGAGGATCCCTGGAACGAGCCCGAGGAGGACATGTTCAAACTCACTGTTTCGCCGGAAAAGGCACCGGACAAGCCCACCTACGTGGAGATTGAGTTCGAGCAGGGCAACCCGGTGGCCATCGACGGCGAGCGGCTGGGGCCGGTGGAGATGATGACCCGGCTCAACGAGCTCGGCGGGGCCAACGGTATCGGCCGGCTGGACATGGTGGAGAACCGCTTTGTCGGCATGAAGTCCCGCGGCGTGTACGAGACCCCGGGCGGGACCATTCTCCGGGCGGCCCATCGCGACCTGGAGACCATCACCCTGGACCGGGAGGTCATGCACATTCGCGATTCCCTGGTTCCGCGCTATTCCGAGCTGATCTACAACGGGTTCTGGTTCTCCCCGGAGATGCGGCTCCTGCAGGCCACCATGGACGAGGCCCAGAAAACGGTGAACGGCGTGGTCAGGCTCAAGCTCTACAAGGGCAATTGCATGCCTGTTGGCCGCAAGTCGGACAACTCCCTCTACCACGAGGCCTTTGCCACCTTTGAAGAGGACGAGGTCTACAACCAGGCGGATGCGGCCGGCTTCATCAAGCTCAATTCGCTTCGGCTGCAGATCCAGGCCCTGAGCAGGAAGTAACCCCGTTCCGGAGATTTCTGGCCGGCTCATCCGGTAGCCGGACGTAACATGAATATCTCTCCCCCGGCATGCCGGGGGCTTGAAAAAGACAGACATGGCACAGGATAACGGGCAACCAGGCTCGACAGATAAAAATAAGAACAAAAAGCTCTGGGGCGGACGGTTTGCCGGGACCACGGCGGCGTCGGTGGAGGCCTTCACCGAGTCGATCAGCTACGACTGGCGTCTCTATCGCCATGACATCCAGGGTTCCATGGCCCATGCCCGGATGCTGGCCAGGCAGGGACTGATCAGCGAGCAGGAACGGGACGCCATCCTGAAGGGGCTGGCCGAGATCGAGTCCGAGATCGAGCAGGACCGTTTCACCTTCCGGCCGGAGCTTGAAGATATTCACATGAATATCGAGAAGGCCCTGACCGAGAAGGTCGGCGCTGCCGGTGAAAAGCTGCACACGGCCAGGAGCCGCAACGATCAGGTGGCCCTGGATATCCGTCTCTACCTGCGCGACGAGGGCCGGGTTCTGGACGAACTGCTGGCCGGGGTCCAGAAAAGCTTTGTCCGGTTGGCACGCAGGTATCTTGGCGCGGTCATGCCCGGCTACACCCATCTGCAGCGGGCCCAGCCGGTATTGCTCTCCCATCACCTGCTGGCCTACTATGAAATGTTTGGCCGTGACCGCGGCCGGGTGGCCGACTGCGTCCGGCGTCTTGCTGTCATGCCGCTGGGTGCCGCGGCCATGGCCGGAACCGGTCTGCCCATCGACCGGCGTTTCGTAGCCAGGGAGCTCGGTTTTGACGAAATCACCGCCAACTCCATGGATACCTCCGGCGATCGGGATTTTGCCATGGAAATGCTGTTCTGTCTCACCGTGATCCAGCTGCACCTGAGCCGGCTGGCCGAGGAGCTGGTGCTCTGGTCGAGCAAGGAGTTCGAGTTCATTGATATCGGCGACCGCTACTGTACCGGTTCGTCGATCATGCCGCAGAAGAAAAATCCTGACATCCCCGAGCTTATCCGCGGCAAGACCGGCCGGGTGGCCGGGGCCCTGGTGGCGCTGCTGATGACGGTCAAGGGGTTGCCCATGACCTACAACCGGGATCTGCAGGAAGACAAGGAACAGCTCTTCGATGCCCTGGACACGGTCAAGGCCAGTCTGTCGATTACCGCGGAACTGCTCGACAATACCACCTTCCGGACTGACCGGCTGGCGGAAGCCACCCGGGGCGGTTTCATGACCGCCACCGACCTGGCGGATTATTTGGTAAAGAAAAATATGCCGTTTCGCCAGGCCCATGGCGTGGTCGGGCGGATCGTGGCCCACTGCCAGGAGCGGGATGTGGAGATCGACGAGCTGGAGTTGGATGAGCTCAGGCAGTTCTCCGACCTGATCGAAGAGGATGTGTTTGAGGTGCTCTCGGTGGAAGGCTCGGTCAACAGCCGGGTCTCCGAAGGGGGCACGGCCCGGGTGCGGGTGGAAGAGGCCCTGGAAAGGGCTGAGCGGCAACTGGGAATGACGTGATGAATACAACCAGGCGATCAGGCATGGTACTGGGGGCGGTGCTGCTTCTGCTGGCCCTGCTGTCCGGATGCGGTTACAAGACAGATCCGGTACCGCCTGGAAAGGTGATGCCGGAGCCGGTGCGTGATCTGCGCTATCAGCTCAGCGAAAGGGGCGTCACCCTGACCTGGTCCTATCCCACCAGGACCGTCACCGGCGATCGTCTGGAGCAGATTGATTCCTTTGCCATCTATCGAGCCGTGGTACCGGCAAAGGACTATTGCGACACCTGTCCGATTCCCTTTGGCCAGCCCATCCTTGTTCCCGGCGGCACGGTCCCGCCCGAGGGCGGCAGAACCGGTCGCTTCGAGTCCACCCTGCTGCGGCCCGGCCATCTCTATTTTTTCAAGGTCCGCGCCCGCAGCGGCTGGTGGGCCGAGTCCGCCGATTCCAACATCGTGTCCTTTCTCTGGCATATCCCGCTCAAGGCTCCGGCCGGTCTGCGGGCAAGGGCTGAGGACAGCCGTATTGTCCTGGCCTGGCAGCCGGTGGTCTCCCACCTCGACTCCAGCCCGGTCACCGGACCGGTGGAGTACCAGGTATACCGGTCCACCGACGGTGGAACCTTTGAACCCCTGGACGGGCCGGTGCAGGAGACCCGGTTTGTCGATACGGCGGTGGTCAATGGCCGCAAGTATTTCTATCACGTCCAGGCCCTGGAACGGTTTGAACGCGGCATCGTGGGCGGCGGCACCAGTGCAGACGTGGCGGTCAGCCCGGTGGACCGAACTCCGCCTGCCCCGCCGACCGGGGTGCGGGCCATCCGCACCGGCAAGGGTATCAAGGTGTTCTGGGAGCCGGTGCCGGACCGGGATCTCAAGGGCTACCGGGTCTACAGGCGTCTGTCCGGCGACCGGGCCCCGGAGCTGGTGGGCGAGGTCAATGCCCCCTACACCATGTTCATCGACCGAACTCCGCCCCACCGGGGACAGCGGCTGTATTACTCGGTATCAAGTATTGACGGGGCCAGGCCGGCCAATGAGAGCATGAGCTCACCAGAAGTGATGATCAGGAACTGACAAATGCACCATTTTGAATACAGGGACGACACATTATACTGCGAAGACATCGCGGTGCCCCGGATCGCCAGGGCGGTCGGCACCCCTTTCTATCTCTACAGCCATGCCACTCTTGAGCGGCATTTCAAGGCCTTTGACTCGGGATTCGAGGGCTTTCCGCATCTGACCTGTTTCGCGGTCAAGGCCTGCTCCAACATCTCCATCCTCAGGCTGTTCGGTCACCTTGGCGGTGGGGCGGATATTGTCTCGGGCGGCGAACTGTTCCGTTGCCTCAAGGCCGGGATCGATCCGGCCAGGATCATCTATTCCGGCGTGGGAAAGACCAGGGCCGAGATGCGAGAGGCCCTGCTGGCCCGCATCCTGATGTTCAACGTCGAATCGGCCCAGGAGCTGGACCGGCTACAGGAGGTCGCCGCGGAACTGGGCACCAGGGCACCGGTGGCCTTCCGAGTCAACCCGGACGTGGACCCGAAGACCCACGCCTATATCTCCACCGGTCTGGCAAAGAACAAGTTCGGTATCCCGGTGGACGAGGCTCTGGCCGAGTATGAGCGGGCCCGGGACATGGATAACATCGAGATCCTTGGCGTGAGTTGCCATATCGGCTCTCAGCTGACGCAGATTGATCCGTTTATTGAAGCGCTTCGTAAACTCAAGAGGTTTGTCGCCCGGCTGGAAGAGAGGGGAATAGCGATCAGGTATCTTGATCTGGGTGGCGGGGTCGGCATCACTTATGACGATGAGCAGCCCCCCCATCCCCATGACTATGCGGCGGCGGTCCGATCCGAGCTTGGAGATATGGATGTGACTCTGATTCTGGAGCCGGGCCGGGTGATTACCGGCAATGCCGGCATCCTGGTCACCGAGGTCCAGTACACCAAGGTCAATGCCGGCGGAGAGGAGGAGAAGCGGTTTGTTATCGTCGACGCGGCCATGAACGACCTGACCCGACCGAGCCTGTACGGGGCCTATCACGAAATCCAGCCGGTGGTCCGGCGCAATGATGGCGGCGAAGAGGTGGTGGATATAGTCGGGCCCATCTGCGAAACCGGGGACTTCATGGCCCGGGACAGGTGCCTGCCAAGGGTTGCTCAGGGCGATCTGCTGGCGATCATGAGCAGTGGGGCCTATGGCTTTTCCATGGCTTCCAACTACAACTCCCGGCCCCGGGCAGCCGAGGTTATGGTCTGCGGTGACCGGTACCACGTGATCCGGCGGCGGGAGGAGTATGATGATCTGATCGTCGGGGAAATTAATGTGGAGTGCAGCTGATGGAGTATGGAATGGATGGCGGGATGGCCGGGCGGCCTTTGCCCTTTGTCAAGATGAGCGGTACGGGCAATGATTTCATCATCATTGATCACCGCAAACCGCTGATCGAACCCGAGGCCCAGTCCGCCTTTGCCCGGCTGGTCTGCCGCCGCAAATTTTCCGTGGGTGCTGACGGTCTGATCCTGATCGAGGACTCCGAGGTGGCGGATTTCCGCTGGCAGTTCTACAATGCCGACGGGTCCCTGGCCGAGATGTGCGGCAACGGGGCCCGCTGCGCGGCCCGTTATGCGTATATTCACTCCATTGCCCCGGCCCGGATGCGGTTCGAAACCCTGGCCGGAATCATCGAGGCCACGGTGTCGGATATCAATGTGTCGGTGAAGATGACTGAACCGGGACGGGCCATCCTCCACCGGAGCCTGGAGGTGGAGGACGAAAAAATCCTGGTCCACTCCATTGACACCGGAGTGCCGCACGCGGTGGTCTTTGTCGATGATATCGAGTCCATGGACGTCTGCTGGCTTGGTTCGCTCATCCGCCACCATCCCGAGTTCGCCCCGGCCGGGACCAACGTCAACTTCGTCCACCGGGAGGCCGACGGAGCCTTCAAGGTCCGGACCTACGAACGTGGAGTGGAGGACGAGACCATGGCCTGTGGAACCGGGGCTGCGGCCGCAGCACTGGTCAGCGCCATGCTGGGCGAGGCCGAGTCGCCGGTGGAGATTATCACCTCGGGCGGTGACCGACTGACCATTGTTTTCGATCTTCAGAGCGGTAACCAGGCCACAAACGTTTTTCTCAAAGGCCCGGCCCATGTTATATACAAGGGAGAGCTGAGCGCCGAGGCGCTTCTCTAACCTCTTATTTTCCCCCCAGAGTTTTTGATTTTCAGGAGGAAGCAGATGAAAAAGAATATCCAGGGAGCCATTACCGCCATTGTCACCCCCATGCGGGACGGCAAGGTCGATGAACAGGGACTGGCCGACCTTATCGAGTTTCAGATTGAAAGCGGCATCCACGGTATCGTCCCGTGCGGAACCACCGGTGAGTCAGCCACACTGGATTTCGACGAACATAAACGGGTGATCGAGCTTACGGTCAAGACTGTCAACGGCCGGGTACCGGTCATTGCCGGGACCGGGGCCAACAACACCCTGGAGGCCATCGACCTGACCGAGTCGGCCAAGGCCAGCGGTGCCGATGCCGTGCTGTCGGTGGTACCCTATTACAACAAGCCGAGCCAGGAAGGGTTGTACCAGCATTTCAAGGCCATCACCGAGGCGGTGGACATCCCCATGGTGCTCTACAACGTGCCCGGCCGCACGGTGACCAACATGGCCCCGGCCACCGTGGCCCGGCTGGCCGAGTTGCCAAACGTCATCGGCATCAAGGAGGCCTGCGGCAGCCTCAATCAGATATCCGAGGTGATCCGCCTCTGTCCAAAGGACTTCATTGTCCTCTCCGGCGATGATTTCACCGCCATGCCCACGGTCCTGATCGGCGGCAAGGGGGTTATTTCCGTGACCTCCAACGTCATGCCGGCGGCCATGGCCGAGCTCATGGAAGCAGCCCTTGCCGGTGATCTCAGGAAGGCCAATGAGCTCCATTACCATCTCTTTCCGCTCATGGGCGCCATGTTTTGCTACCCGAGTCCGGCGCCGGCGAAAAAGGCCCTGGAGATACTGGGCCGGATCAAGTCCGGTGAGGTCCGCCTGCCCATGACCTCCATGGACGAGGGCTCCATCGAGGTGCTGAAGAAGGCCATGCAGGGCGTGGGCCTGCTGTAGAAAGGGGCGAAAACAGAGGTACAGGCTGCGGGTTGTCTGTGGCGGCACGGGCAACCGGTGGCCTGAAGATTATCAGGTACGAACAAGAGAGACGGTATGACAAAAGTAATCGTTGCCGGAGCAGCCGGCCGCATGGGCCAGCGGATCAGCTACATGGTGACCCGGAACCCGGACCTTGAACTGGCGGCAGCCTTCGAGCACCCCGACAATCCGGCCGTGGGCCGGGATGTGGGCGAGAATGGCGGGTTCGGCACCACCGGGGTTACTATCGAACCCGGCCTGGATGCGGTCATCGACAAGGGTGATGTGATCATCGACTTTACCTTCCACAAGGCCACCATGGGTTTTGCCCGCACGGCGGCCGAGCACGGCCGGGCCATGGTCATCGGCACCACCGGGTTGTCGGCCGAGGACCTGGCCACCCTCAGGGAGCTGGCCGAGGCGCACTTTCCCTGTGTCCAGGCGCCCAACATGGCGGTGGGGGTCAATGTTTTGTTCAAGCTGGTGGAAAAGGCGGCCTCCATCCTGGGTGACGCCTATGACGTGGAGATCGTCGAGGCTCACCACCGGATGAAGAAAGATGCCCCCTCGGGCACGGCCCTGAAGCTCGGAGAAATGGCTGCCGGGGCCCTGGGTCGCGATCTTGCCAAAGTGGGCGTTTTTGAGCGCAACGGCATCATCGGTGAGCGGACCGATGAGGAGATCGGCATTCAGACCATCCGGGCCGGGGATATTGTCGGTGAACATACGGTCTATTTTGCCGGGGCCGGTGAGCGGATCGAGATCACCCACCGGGCCCACAGTCGCGACAACTTCGCCCGCGGTGCGGCCCTGGCCGCCGCCTGGGTGGCCGGCCGGCCCAATGGCATGTACACCATGTTCGATGTCCTGGGTCTCAACGAGTTTTAATCCGTTTTCCCGGCGAGAAAGCCTGCCCACTGCGGCGGGCTTTTTTTGTTGACGGGATCCGTGATGCTGTTATTTCCTTTGTAATTGTACGCTGAGGCAGAGCAGATAATGGATCCAGATATTCTTTTTCCACGGACCCGGGGATGATCACAGCCTGCATAGGACTCGGCTCCAACCTGGGTGATTCCCGGCAGATCCTCCAGGACGCCTGGGACGACCTGGCCTCCCGGGACGGTATCGAGCCGCTGGTCCTGTCCTCGCCTTTTCGGAGCGAGCCGGTGGACATGGAGAGCGAGCACTGGTTTGTCAATGCGGCCGCCCAGATCCGGACGTCGCTGTCCGCCCATGAGCTGCTCCTGCTCCTGCTGGATATCGAGGCCCTCTTCGGGCGCCGGCGGGACGGCTCGGCCGGGCACCAGGATCGTACCCTGGATCTGGATCTCCTACTCTATGGTGATCTGGTCCTCTCCACGGACCGGCTGACCCTGCCCCATCCGCAGATGCATGGCCGCGGTTTTGTCCTGGAGCCCCTGGCCGAGATCGCACCAGGGACAGTCCATCCGCTCCTGGGCCTGGATATCCGCACCCTTTGCGAGCGGTTGCGGTCCAGGCCGGACCAGCCCCTGGTCGAGCGGATTTCCTGGCAAAGGTTGCCGGACCATTGAAAGGGGGAAGGCGGCGCTCTGGACAAAACGAGGCTTTTTCAAGGTAGCCTTTTATGATTTGGCGGCTATAATGATCTTATGTGTGAGAGGATGATACCAGGCACTGAAGAAGCCGGGCCAGGACCCGCCGGTCCGGGAGGATTCTGCCGGAAACCGGGCCCCGGGGAGGGTCTGGCGGTACGAGCCGGGGGGGCGGCCATATGAGTCCGGTACGGCTTGTTATTCTGGCCATCCTTTTCTACATCGGGTATCGCATGCTGCGCGGTCTGGGCAGCTCCGGTTCAGGCCAGGTCGAGGAAGAGAAGAAAGATCGGGCAGGAAAGGAGCCCGGTGTCCAGGACGTGCTGGTGGAGGACCCGGTCTGTCACACCCTGATTCCCAGGCACCAGGCCGTCCGACTGCGGCAGCAGGGCAAAACCTGGTATTTCTGCAGCGAGGATTGCTGCGACAGGTTCATCGAGGGGGGTGAAACACCCCGGGACGATGTATAGGGAAATCAGCCCCAGGGGCGGATAAATTTTCTTTCCAGAACAAAAAAAGCTGGTCCGGCCCCGGCGCGGGGCTGGATATTTGACAAGGAAGTGCGGAGGAACAACGTGAAATTTTTTATAGATACAGCCAATATCGACGAGATCAAAAAAGCCATGGATCTCGGCATGGTGGACGGTGTGACAACCAACCCCTCGCTGGTGGCCAAGGAACAGCGTCCCTTCGAGGAGATTCTCAAGGATATCTGTGAGCTGGTGGACGGGCCCATCAGCGCCGAAGTGATCAGTCTCGATGCCGAAGGCATGGTTGCCGAGGCCCGGGAGCTGGCCCGGCTCAGTGACAACATCGTCATCAAGATCCCGATGATCGAAGAGGGCCTCAAGGCGGTCAAGATTCTGAGCGCCGAAGATATCAAGACCAACGTGACCCTGGTCTTCTCCTCTTCACAGGCCCTGCTGGCTGCCAAGGCGGGAGCCACATATGTCAGTCCCTTTGTTGGCCGGCTCGATGATATTTCCCAGACCGGTATGGACCTGATCAGCGACATTCTGACCATCTTCAGGAATTACGGGTTCACCACCGAGATTATTGTCGCCTCCATCCGCAGCCCGATGCATGTGGTGGAATCGGCCCTGATCGGCGCTGACATCGCCACCATTCCTTACAAGGTCATTGCCCAGCTGGCCAAGCATCCGCTGACCGACATCGGAATGGAGAAATTCCTGGCTGACTGGGAAAAGAGGCAGAAGTAAGGGTGACTTACATTTTTCGATTCTTCGCGCTGAGCAGCTGTTTTCTTACTCTGCTGGCTGCACCGGCCATGGGGGACATCTACGGCTACGTAGATGACAACGGTGTCTGGCACTATACCAATGTGCCGGCAGACAGCCGCTATCGGTTCGTGCAGCGCGAAGAATCGGTGACCCGGCCATCCGTGGCCGTGTCCGGGAAACGGTCCCTGGGCCAGTCAGCCCTGGACAGAATTCAGCCGCGCAAACGTAAGATTACGGTCTCGGGCGGTGAGCTGGAGCGATATATCCGGCGGGCCGCCTTTGAACACCAGGTCGATCCCCATCTGATCAAAGCCATTATCAAGGCAGAGTCCAACTTCGATCCCTATGCGGTGTCCCCCAACGGCGCCCAGGGGCTCATGCAGCTCATGCCGGATACGGCGCGGGAGCTCGAGGTGGAGAATCCCTTTGACGCGGCCCAGAATATTCGGGGCGGCACCCGGTATTTCCGCAAGCTGCTGGATGCCTATCACGGCGACCTGGCGCTGAGCCTGGCAGCCTACAACGCGGGCCCGGGCCGGGTTTCCCGTCACGGGGATGTTCCCCGTATCCCGGAAACCAGGGCCTATGTCCGCAAGGTGATAAAGTTGTACCGGTCCTATCAGAAGGGAGCGGTACTTTCCACGTCCATCAACGTCCGCCGACTGGTAACGGTCAACTGAGCCCGTGAATCAGGTAGTCAATATACCCAATGTTGTTACGGCGCTTCGTTTTTTTCTCTCCGGCGTGCTGGCTGTGATGCTGATGCCGGAGCAGACCCCAGGGCTTGCCTTCTGGTCCTTTCTGGTCTTTATCATCGCCGCCGCCTCGGACTGGGTGGATGGCTTTGTCGCCCGCCGTACCAAGGCGGAAACCGTGCTGGGCAAACTCATGGATCCGCTGGCCGACAAAGTGCTGGTGGCCACGGCACTCATCATGCTCATTCCCCTGGGACGGCTGCCGGCCTGGCTGGCCCTGGTCATTCTCTGCCGGGAAATGATCATCACCGGCCTGCGGGGAATCGCCGCCTCGGCCGGTATCGTGGTCTCGGCCTCCGGCCTTGGCAAGGCCAAGTCGGTGACCCAGTATGTGGGCCTCGCCACCCTGATCTTCCCCGCCGACATGCTGCCCATCCCGGCCCTGCATCAGATCGGGCTGGGTATCCTCTATGTGGCCCTGCTGCTGACCATCTGGTCCGGCGTCGACTATTTCCTCAAGCTGAAAAATATCTTCCTCGCCCCGGCCGAATGAGGGATTACCAGGCCGTTGACCCATGACCACTTTCCGCCCTCTTTGTCGGCTCAGCCGGCTACCAGCATAATACCCATCGCGATCAGGAACCAGTAGATCAGCCGGATGTAGGTATCCCGCCGGATTCTGCCATACACCCGCGAGCCCAGCATGGTGCCGGCGAGCACGCAGGGTGCGGCCACAGCAAAATAACCGAGAACCGTGGAGGTGGTGATGCCGCTTGTCGCATGGACCGTCACCGTCACCACGCCATTGAGGACAAAGAAACCGGTGAGGGTGGCTTTGATCACATCCTTTTTCCAGCTGGTCATGGAGGTATAAATGATGACCGGCGGTCCGCCGGCGCTGAAAGCGGCGCCAATGGCCCCGGTGAGAAAACCGGCCAGGATGGCCCAGAATCGTCCCGGGTTCACTGGCCTGGGCCGCACCAGCAGGTTGTAGGTGGAGTAGGTGATCAGCAGCACTCCGATACCGCTACGGATGACGTCGGAATCCACCTTCTTGAGCAGGGTCACTCCGGCCAGGACACCGGGAATGGAGCCCAGCAGCAGAGGCCGGATCCGGTGCCAGTGGAGATGGTCCCGCAGCTGCCAGCCGAGATAGGAGGTGATGACCATTCCGCTCAGGGTACAGAGCGGTACCGCGGTCTTGACGTCCATCAGCAGGCTGAGCAGGGGGATGGCCACCAGGGCGGAACCAAAGCCGGTCAGCCCCTGGACAAAGCCGGCGGCCAGAAAAACAGTACCTGTAAGAAGGGCGGTTACCATGGAAAGTGGACCTGTGGGCAAAGGGAATATCAGGGGGACACAGGCCGGCCATTCTATCGCAGGTCAGGTGGGGTTGTCAATTGTCCGGGCCAGAGCTGAGCCTTGCCGGCCTTGAATTATCCTTGACAGCAAAAAGCCAGGTGCAGTAAAACGGGACCACGTGCCGGAGTGGTGAAACTGGTAGACGCACCGGACTCAAAATCCGGCGGAGGTAACTCCGTGACGGTTCGACTCCGTCCTCCGGCACCACCAAAAAAATCAGGCTTTATCCCGGTAATAGCGGGGTAAAGCCTTTTTTGTTGTCTTCCCTGTTCAGGCAAATTGTCCCAATCGTCCGCTGGCGCCGGCACCAACGCTGAGCCTGATAATTTTCTGGCAGTTGTCCAACCCACCCGCCGTTGCCCGAGCAGTGCAGTCGCTTACCAAAACACCAACCAGATTGTTGAAAAATCCACGGTTAGATGAACAACTCTTTGAGCTTGAAGAGCACGAAGTGCGGGGCATCAGTGTTGGCAAATATGAGATTGGTTTCCAAATGCAGAATTCTGTTTTTATATCCTGGGGTTGTGGCACACAAGAAAGAATCGATAGAAAAACAGACTATGACCCGGCTCAAAGCAGTACAGCCAGGCCGACACCTTCATCCATCGAAGGCTGAATTTCAGTGGTAATCAGAAAATATAAAGGCAGGTTGATCGCAGGAATTCGTTGCACTTCATCTATGATTACCGCTTCCCTGCACTCAGGCGGAATGAACTGGACAAGTCGCTCCGGCGCGGCCAGCAGCATCGTGTAGGAGTGATGAACGTGTTTTCGACAAAATACTTTGATCAGTGGGATCCCGGTCCCGGCCAGGGAGGAGTCTCTCCTGGCCGGGGCGGGAGGTTGCAAGGTGTGTGGCATGGAGTCGGGGAGGGAAATGACACCATGCCACGGGGAGGGAAATCGTATCAAAGTACAGGGTACGCACTCGATCGCTCTAACAGCGAAGCGATGTCACCCTCTATGCGGACGGGAGCGACCGCATAGAGGAGGGTGCCTGTAACGATGACTTACGTGAAATCAGCGGAGGATAAGCACCGAAGACCGTGTGTTTTCCAGCAGTTTGTCCACCAGGCTCTGGGAAAAGAGTTTCTTGATCAGTGATTTTTTCCCCATCCACAGGGCGACAATGGCTTCCCTGGACGAGGTGGCCACATAGTCTTTCAGGGCCGTGCTGTCCAGCAGCTTGACCCAGGCGCTTATCTCCCGGTCATTGTAGTACTTGAGCAGTTCGACGATTTTCTTTTCCTCGTCGCCCTTGCTGCCCTTGCTGTCTTTCAGGCCGACAATCTTGAGCCCGGCCTCGTGCAGGGTGACCAGCTGATTGATCAGCTCCAGAGAATCCTGGCTGATCTTGCTCTGGTCCAGGATGGAAACGATCTGTTTGGGGCTGCGCGGCTCCTTGATCACCAGGACCGAGCAGGGCGCATCCTCGGCCACCCGCAGGGGCACGCTCATCTCTCCTTCCCACTCGCAGCCGAGCTTGCCGCTGCAGCCCATGACGATCAGGTCGCAGGCCGTATCGGTGGCCGCCGCAACAATCTGTTTGGCGATGTTGCTGCTGCCGATGCGGATGGTGAAGCTCTTCATGCCCTTGGACGATGCCGACCAGATGCCCTTTCCCGCCGGCTCCAGCGTCCGGGTTTCAAAGGATTTGTAGGGCAGGTCCTCGGGACCGAAGTAGTTGAAGACGTCCTGCTGGTACTTGAACAGGGTATTGACGAGTTCCGAGTCCGGTTTCTTGCTCTTTTTCCCCTGAATCCCGAGAAAGACGAGATCGGCCCAGGTGTTCTTGGCCAGTCGGGCCACATCCTTGAGTATATTTTTGCTGTATTCTTTCGTGTCCAGCGCTACCAGTATTTTCATGGTTTCCTCCTGATCATGCTCTATCAGGCCGTTGAAAAAGATGATACGGCGTCAAAATTCGGCTCAGGTAAGCGACCGAAGGGAGACTACGGGTAAGCGAGCTCGAAGTCTGCACGTATCTGCGTAACTCCGAAATGCTCATGTACTCCTGTACACTGCGCTTTTTCGCCTTATTTTTCCTGGTCTCATCCTTGCTCGTTACGTTTTTCAACAGCCTGCTGTTCTTGTCCTTTGGTTGCAATTGCGCACCGGTCAGTGTGTCGAAGTCAGACGACCACTCAGCGGACCAGCATGACCGTGGACAGGGTGTTGGCAAGCGCTTCCATGCGCATGCTCTTCCTGGTCGGCAGGGTGGACGAGACAAAGACATAGTCCTTGAGATGGTCTCCCACCTGTTCCGGGGTTCCCAGAAGGACCGTGACATTCTCCGGCGTCTTGCCCGCCTCTTCCAGGAGCTTTTCCGCCTGCTGCAGGGAGGAGCCGGCCTCTCTCTTTTCCAGAAACGTCAGGGACTCGCTCTCCCTGAACTTGAAGTAGACTAGGTCCACACTGAGCGTGGAGTCGCCGATGATAGCCATGGTTTTCTCCACCAGGACCTGCGGATCCACGCTGTCGGCGCAGAGCAGGGCGCAACGGGTGCTCAGCGAGAGGTTTTTCACCACCATCACCGGACAGGGCGCCTTGGTGTATACCGGCGAGGAAATCAACTGGTAAAAGGCTTCGCTGTCGGCGGTGTTCAGGTAGCCTTCCATATAGAGGTTGTAGCCACCGGAACGCAGTTCATAGGAGATCTCCTTGGCCTTGTCGCCGACAAAGACCTTGGGGCGGCCGGCCAGGGGACAGTGTATCTTTTCGGTCCGGAGCATCCGTTCGATGAGCTGCCTGCCCGAAGAGGCCACTCCGTTTTCCCAGGTGCGGCGAACCCATCCGGTTCCTGCCTGCTCGTTGGGATCGGGCTCTTCCACATGGGTTACATACAGCTCCATATCAATGAGTTTGTACAGGTAGGCCGCATATCTCAGGGCAATGCTCGACGATAGATCCTCATCTATGTACAGTAACGTCTTTATCATGAATCTCACCTCACTTTCACGGTCTGTGGTACCAGACGGTTTTCGTCTGTCTTCGATACACCGTCTGTCTTCGACACACTGCATACCTCTTGCGGTATGGTGCGTGCGTTTATCTGTTTTTAATGTTGGCTTCAGCCTTTTTGATCACCTCGGTGATCTCGCCGAGCTTGAATGGTTTGGCCAGGAAGTCGAACACGCCCTTGCGGAAGGATTCCTTGGCCGTGTCCATGGTCGCAAACCCGGTAATGACGATGACTTCGGTGCCAGGGTACAGCTTCTTGACCTCGGTCAGGAACTCCATGCCGTCGATTCCTTCCATCTTGAGATCGGTTATCACGATATCGAACCGTTTTTCCCGGATCCGGGCCAGGGCATCACGGCTTCTGGTAAAGGTTTCAACTTCATAACCCTTTCTTTCCAGGGATGGTTTCAGTCGTTTGCTGACGATGGGTTCATCGTCTAAAATCAGTATATTGGTCTTGTTGTTGTCCATCGTTCTCCTCCATAATGGATAGGATTTTCCGGTAGTAGAAATCGATCTTCTGATCGTCCACCATGCGGACGTCAAGCTGCCTGGTAAAGCCCACCAGCAATCCCAGCAGATAGAGCCGCTTGATCATTCCTTTTTTATCCAGCCGTTTCAGCCGTGCCACCAGCATATCTCCCTGGTGTTGGGTCACAAAATCATAATGGGTCAGGACCCTGTCGAGCAGTCTGGTCCTCCGTTTCCGACGCACCGTGTCGGTCACCCCGCCGGAAAAGCGGAAGTAGGCGTGGTTGTTTTTGATGTTCTCCGTCACATAGGCGTCAATGATGGTGAAATGGTATCCCAGCCGCAGGCTGAGGTTGACGTACTCGGCCGAAACAACCGCCAGGTTCTGGCCCACCTCCTGGGGGTTGCTCAGCTCGGCGGAAAAGGTCCTGGTCAGGCTGGACATGAAGCTGCCCATGTCCACCGGGGCCGGCGTCATGTCCCAGGCTCCGGGAAAGGACATTCCGGTCAGCAGGGCCTGCATGGGGTCTGAGATGATCTGCTCGGGAAGCACGAAATGATCCTCGGTTCCGGAGATCCCGCCGCCGATATCGATCAGGATCAGGTCCAGGGGAAAGTCCCATTTCAGCCGGCCGGCCACCGTGTCCGGATCATGGGAATGGTAGTAGTTGCGGTCGATCAGGGTTGCCACCGCCTTTTCATGGATGAACCGGGTGATGTCGTGATAGGTCTGGCAGTATTGCGGTTTGAAGGTCTCCGCATTGGGATCCAGCAGGTTGAGAGGCTCGATTTTCTTGAGAATCCTCCGCAGCAGCCGGTACTCGTAGGTCTCTTCGATATGTTCTTCGCACAGGGCAAAGAGCTCCAGCTCCCTGACCGTGCCGCGGTAGACCACCCGCTCTTCGGTGTCCAGGGTGATTTCCTCGCCTTCGTGCAACAGGCTGGTGGCCTCGTCGGTGTTGAAAAGCGCTGGAATTCGAAATTCGCGGGCCACGGTGGCCAGGTGGCCGGTGGCGGCGCCCACGTCGGTGATAAAGCCGACCGCCCTGGGGATCACGCGTGCCAGCATGGGCGAGGCATACCTTGCCACACCAATGGCGCCATCGGGAAAGTTGTCCAGGTCGCTGTCGGTGCGGATGAAATGAACCGGGCCCACGGCCACTCCTTCCATGGCAGCCACGCCCCTGTCCCTGAAGATGACCGGGTATCTCTCGGGCAGGTCGGCCAGTTCCGAGGCCCGGGGCGCGTTCTTTCTTTTCAGACGCAGGGGCCGGGCCTGGAGGATCACTATCTCGTCCTTGTGATCGATGGCAAATTCGATGTCCTGGGGCGTCTTGAAATATTTTTCCAGCTGCATGGCGATCTCGGCCAGGCGGTGTCGCTGGTCCGCGGTCAGGGAGGGCCGGGTCCGGTAGTACTGGGGAACCGGTTCCAGGTTGGTCCCCTGCTCGCCGCAGGCCACCAGATTGAGGTCCTTGCGGACCACGTTGAGCTCCCGCTCCACATGGGGTGACCGGCGGTCGAGGACAAAGGTGTCGGTGGCTGTCTGACCGGAGACCACCGGTTCACCCAGGCCCCAGCTGGAGTTGATGACCAGGGTCTCTTTCTCCGGATGGACCGGATCGATACTGTAGATGATGCCGCTGGCCTTGGCCGGGATCATCAGCTGGCAGGCCACGGACATCAGAACCTCGTTTTCCCGGAAATCCTTCTGCTGCCGGTACTCCATGGCCCGAATGGTGTAGGCCGAGGCCACCACGTCCCGGTAGTTGGACACCAGTTCGTCCAGGGCTACGTTGAGCCGGCTCAGGTACTGGCCGGCAAAGGAGGAGGAGCTGTCCTCCCCGTAGGCGCTGGAACGCACGGCAAAGCGTGGCGAGCTCTCGCCCGAGAGGTTGGCGATATGCCGGGCGGCAAAGATCATTCTCTGTTCCAGTTTGGGTGGAATGGCAGCAGACAGGATCAGTCTCCGGATGGTCTGGGAGGCCTCATCCACCTGGATCTCTCCCCGGTGCCAGCTATCGGTTATCGCCGCTATCTGGGGCTGGAGCTTGTTGTAGTCGAGAAAATACTGATAGGCCGTGATGCTGATGGCAAAACCGAGCGGAATCTTGAGTCCGAGCACATTGCCTATCTCGGCGATATGAGCATTTTTACCGCCCACCGCATCCATAAGGTCGCGGTCGATCATGGGATAGGGGAGGATGAAATCCGGTCGGGGGGCGATGATCTTTCCCTCCAGCATGGCCTGGATGTCGCCCTCGATCCGCTCGAAGGCGTCATAGAGCCCGGGATACTGCTGCTGGGTCATCTTGTTGATGAGATAGATCAGATCCTTGACCATGGCCGATATCTTGCTGCAGGTTGTCTCGATGTAGTTGGAATCAAATATGTAGTCGCCGCTGAGCTTGTCGTTGGCCTCGGCAACATGGTGCAGGATCCGGTTGTTCAGGTCGATGAGTTCCTGGAAATTGGCAAACAGGGTCCTGAAGGAGTCTGTCGCAGACAGACGAGCCGTTTCAGGGTGTCTCCGCAGGAGGTTTTGTTTGATCCAGTCAAGAATTTTTCTCATTACCTGATAATCCTGTCATCCAAAGGGGGTAGCTGCGTAACCCTGCGTCGTAAAACTCATATTAGGCAGTCTTCACTTGTGGGTACCTTGCAAAAAGGCAATTTTGCAGGATACCCCTGGTTATACCTTTATCATCAAACGGGCGGTTGCCTTGAAAAAGTTGTTTTTTCCTTCCTGGCAGGCGTTCGGTTGTTCAGGGCAACCGCCCCCGGAGGTGCTCAGTGGGCGCCGCCCTTGCCCTTGAACAGCATGCCCATCAGGAGTCCGGCCGCAATGGCGATGCAGACCGCGATGATGCCGTACATCAGGGCGTGGTTGTAGGCCATGTTGGCGATCAGGGCCGGCATGCCGGTGAGCTCGATGGTCAGGGTCTCACCGGTCTGTCCACTGACCCTGCCGTCACGTACCGCGTAGCACTGGACCTGATACTGGCCCGGTTTCATCTTCGGCGGTATGGTCAGGGTGGTGGAGAAGTGGCGCTCGCCGGCAGGGGTGTCGGTGTACCTGACCGTACCGGCATGGTCGTCATAGACCCCATATTTCTCCATCAGCTTGACATACTCGCCAAGGACAAAGGGTTTGTCCTCCGAGGCCGGTTCCAGGGTCACCTCCTGCTCCAGGGCCTGGTAGCCCAGCCCCAGTTCCGGTGACAGCAGTTCGCTGCCCCTGTTTTCCGGGACATAGAGCATGTACACCGCCGGGGTGTTGCCCAGGGTGACATCGGTTTTATTCATCCACAGAAAGCCGAAGACCTTGCCCTTTTCCTTGAGATGGACGTCTTCCCTCGGGCCCATGACCCGGATCACCACGTCGGCGTCAGCCGGTACCGTGCCGCTGGCCTCAAGGGTGGTGCCGTTGTAGAATGCCGGTATCCGGATCACACTGGTCGAGAGCTCCATCTGCACCTGGTCCGCTGCCAGCACCGTGGTGGCGGAGGCCAGCAGCAGCACCAGCGCAGCGACCAGGAGAGTCGGTTTCATATAGAACAGGTTCTTTTCTTCCATGATTAATGTCCTCCTTTTAAGGCAACCATGATGGACGGGGTCATCAGCAACCCGGCCATCATCTTCACGCAGACGAGCAGTACCAGACTGGCCAGCAGGATTTTGAGCTGGTCGCCCTTGAGTACCTTGCTGATACCGGTGCCTATCTGGGCTCCGACCGTGGAGCCGAGCAGCAGCAGAACCGCGAGGACAAAGTCCACGGTATGGTTGCTGTAGGACTGCATGATAGTGACGTTGACACAGGTAAAGAGGATCTGGAAAAGGCTGGTTCCCACCACCACATGCATGGGCATCCGCAGCAGGTAGACCATCACCGGTACCATGATGAAACCGCCGCCCACGCCCATGATGGCTGCCAGGATGCCGACCATGATGCCGAATCCCAGGGGCAGGAGGACAGATATTTCGGCTCCTGATTTCTCGAACCGGTACTGGAACGGCAGTTTTTTGAGAAAGCTGCCGCTGGAGGCCGGTTTTTCCTTCCCCGGTGTCCCGGCCGCGGCTTCCTTTCTGGCCCGGCGCAAGCCCTGCAGGCTTTCAACAAACATATAGCTGCCGACGCCGCCGAGCATGAGGACATAGGTGATGGCAATGAGAAAATCGGCGTTGCCCATGGCCCGCAGCAGCTTGATAATCTGGACTCCCAGGGTGCCTCCGGCAATACCGCCGATCAGGAGCATGAGGCCCATGGGGATATCCACGTTACCAAGCCGCATATGGGCCAGGGTGCCCGAAGTGGAGGCGCCGACGATCTGGTTGGAGTCCGAGGCGGCCGCCACTGTCGGCGGAATACCAAACATCATCAGCAGCGGTGTCATCAAAAAGCCGCCGCCAACGCCAAAAATTCCCGACAGCAGGCCGACAAAGCCACCCAGGCCTAAAATGATCAGAATGTTCACACTGTTGCCGGCAATAGGTAAGTACATGTGTATCATGACAAATTGAATCTCCAATACATAAGTTTGATTTCACGTGAGCAATGTCCCCTTCCTGTGGAGCCAGAGAGGAGGCCATCGCGCTGACAACCTTGTTGCGTCGCCGGCTGACGCTACGTGAAGTGGTCTGTTTTCTCTGCTTCCATTTGCTTCCTCCTTGGGGTGATATGGATAATACGTAATGTGGTGACACAACCTGGGCTGCACACTTGATGCCGGTGGGCTCTGGATAAGGCAAATAGCAACCGTCGTGCCATGTGGTACAGGAGGGATGGAAAAGAAGGGAGATTTCCTTGAAGTTTAATAAAAACAGTAAATTGCGAGAAAAGAAATATTGGCTGGTAATTTGGAAAACAAGGGAGGATGGGGGAGAGGGGGAGTTCATGTTTCAGGTTGAAACATGAACGGATTTTTCACGTTATCTTATTGGTATTATGTTGTTTTATCAGGTGCTGAGCTTGAGAGGTGTTTCAATGTGAACTGTCCTGGTCCGCGTTGGCGCCGGAGGCCAACCCATATTTTTTCATCCTCCGCCACAGGGTGGTGCGGGACATCTTGAGTATCTTGCTGGCCGCTTTCATGTTGTAGCCGGTTTTTTTGAGCACTTTCCTGATATAGCGCTTTTCCATCTCGTCCAGGGGGAGCATCTCCTGGACCAGGATATCGTCCCAGGCCAGTTCCAGCAGATGGGGTGGCAGGTCCCTGGCCGTCAGCTTGTCCGATTCGGTCAGGGCCACCGCATGCTGGATGATGTTTTCCAGTTCACGGATGTTGCCGGGAAAATGATACTGCATCAGCAGGTTCAGGGCCTCCGGGGTGATACCCTTGATTTTCTTTTCAAAGGCCCGGTTGGATTTTTCGATGAAATGCTGCACCAGCAGGGGGATATCCTCGCGTCGTTCCACCAGGCGGGGCAGGTGGATGGAGACCACGTTGAGGCGATAGTAGAGATCTTCCCGGAAAAGGCCTTCGCGGATCTGTTCCTGCAGGTCGCGGTTGGTGGCGGCGATGATCCGGATATTGAGATCAATGGGCCTGGTGCCGCCTACCCGCAGGACCTGGCGTTCCTGGAGGACATGGAGCAGTTTGACCTGCATGGACAGGGACATTTCACCGATTTCGTCCAGGAGTACCGTGCCGCCGGCGGCCGATTCAAAGAGGCCGACCTTGGTCGACACCGCGCCGGTGAACGAGCCCTTTTCATGGCCGAACAGTTCGCTGCAGATGAGTTCCTCGGTGAACCCGCCGCAGTTGAAATAGACAAAGGGATGTTTTTTTCTCGGTCCCAGTTCGTGGATGGCCCGGGCGGTGAGCTGCTTGCCGGTGCCGGTCTCGGCTTCCAGCAGGACATTGCAGTTGACCTGGGCCACCTTGCGGATGGTCTCGAAGATGGCTCGCATGGACTTGGAGTTGCCGATGAAACCCGGGATCAGACAGTGCTGGTCCATCGAACCGCGCAGGGTCCTGTTTTCCTGCCGCAGCCGGACCTTTTCCGCCGCCCGCTCGGCCATCAGGCAGATGTCATGCTTGCGGCACGGCTTGGTCAGGTAATAAAAGGCGCCTTCCTTGGTGGCCTCCACCGCATTTTCGATGCTGCCATGGCCGGTGACGATGATAGCCTCGGTTTCCGGGCTGGTGAGCCGCAGCTGGTGCAGCACGTCCATGCCGCTGATCCCCGGGAGCTGCATGTCGATGAAGACGATATCAAAGGGATTCTCCTGCATCCGGGCGAGAAAGGGTTCACCGGCGTTGAACACTTCCACCTCGAAACCGGCCTGCTCGAGAAACCGTTTGATCATGCGCCGGGCCGTGGCCTCGTCATCGATGACAGCAATACGAATCATGCTTTGTTGTCCTGTTCTTCCCTGTAACAGGGCAGGTAGACTGAAAAAGTGGTGCCCTTGCCCTGCTTGCTGGAGACCTCGATATAGCCGCCATGCCGTTTGACAATGCCATAGACAATGGCCAGTCCCAGCCCGGTACCCTTGCCGGCCTCCTTGGTGGTGAAGAAGGGGTCGAAAATCTGGTCGATGGCCTCCGGCGGGATGCCGGGTCCGGTGTCTGTCACGTCCACCCGGATCATGTCGTTATCCGCCCGCCTGGCCCGCAGGGTGATGGAGCCGTTTTCGTCCATGGCCTGTTCGGCGTTGATCAGCAGGTTGAGGAAGACCTGCTGCAGCTTGTTGATGTCGCCCTTGATCCGGGGCAGCATGTCCTCGATGTCCTTGGTCAGGGTGATGTTGTGGATGCGCAGTTCGTTGTCGATGAGATCAACGGTCTTGTGGAGCACATAATCCAGGTGGAGGGGCTGCATCTCCGGCGGCTGGACCCGGGAGAAGTCGAGCAGGTTCTTGACGATCTTGCTGGCCCGCTCGGTCTGGGCCATGATGTCCTCCAGGATCTCCATCTGCTCTTCCCTGTCCAGGGCGTCATACTCTTCCAGCAGGGTATCCGTTGACAGGGAGATGTTGTTGAGCGGGTTGTTGAGCTCATGGGCGATACCCGAGGAAAAGGTCCCGATGGAGGCCAGCTTCTTGGACTGGAGCAACTCCTCCTGCTTTTCCTCCAGAGCCACGGCCATCCTGTTGAAGCCTTCGATCAGCTCGGAGATCTCATCCCTTTCGTCCTGAACTTCCTTGATGGGGGTGAAGTTGCCCTTCTGCAACTCGGCCGTGGCCTTCTGGACAGAGGAGAGACGGTTGAGGACGTTTCTGGTCTGAAAATACATGGTCAGAACACTGCCCAGCACCAGGGCGGCCGGGACAAAGGTGTACCAGAACAGCAGTTCCCGCAACCCCCGGGAGAGGTTCTCCCGCTTGATGCCGACCAGCTCCGAGGCGGTGTCGGCCAGGGCCTTGCCGTGCATGCGCAGGACTTCGCTTTCGCTTTTGGCCAGCACCATGCTCTTGTCCTCTTCCTTGGGCCAGTGCTTGAATATCTTTTCATAGTCCAGATAATGCTGCCGGAACTGCCTGTACCTCTCCATGCCGATCAGCTTCGTAATCTTCGGTCCCAGCACGGCGATGTTTTCTTCTATCTTGTCCAGGTAGAGGCCGGCATTTTCCACGTTGTCGCTGCCCACCCCCAGCAGGATATCCTTTTCATAGCGGCGCAGTTCCAGGATGTCGCGCAGCAGGTCGTCGAACTGCTCCATGGTGATCAGCTTGTTCTCCAGGGAGACAATCTGGAACGAGTAGAGGGAGATCAGCATGAGAATGAAGGTAAAGGCAAGATAGTTGAGCAGGATCAACCGCTGTCGTATGGTGCATTTGCTGATCAGGCATCGAAGTTTCATCGGAATACTCCTGGTTAAGCCCCTGCCGGGGATTTATGGCCGGTACATGAAGGATGGACAGAAGGTCCTGCCGCCACGGACATGGTCCCTGCGCCCGTGGCCCGCTCCGCCTGCAGGAAAGACATAGTAGCACAGAGTGGAGGCCAGGGCAAATCACCCTCATGCAGGAACCCGGCGATGCGGTCCCTCGCAGGAATATCATTGTCAGGCGCCGTCCCTCACAAATCGCTGTCAGGGCGTCGGGGCACAAAAAAAAAGCAGTGGTACCGCCAGAAGCGATCGCACCGCTTTTTTCTTAACCCGCCGAACAACAACCACTCAAGATACGCGTCTGCAGGCCACAGGTAATAAACCTCGTGCTTGCGGCATCACGCAGGTGACCGGGCAAGCGGTACCAGGGGGAAACGTTCATCGCAGGAGCGGAGGAACGAGAATGTTCGGGCTGTTTTTATTGCTGCCAGGCTCCGTGGCGCCAGGCGTTGCTATCTTCTCATCAAGCTGAGATTCGGTGACAACCAGAAACCGGGGAGGACGTGATCCAGGATTTTATTGTGGACTGGTCGTAATCCCCTCTGATCGGGGCATTGTCCAGAACATAAGGAAAAATAAATCTGATCCCTTTTTCTCTATTCTTTTGCAAAATACTTCACTCCTCGAATACCTTTGAAATCTGAATCCATCGTCCAGAGGGTCGCCTCATACTTTCTGGCTGTTGCCAGAATAATGCTGTCCGCCATCGGCAGGTTATGAGTCATGCCAAGTTTTGAAGCAGTCATAGCGAGTGAAGTAGTAAGATCAATGACATTGCCTTTCTGCATTGCGGCGACAGCCAGCAGGGCTTCATTTTCTGTAGATTCACGCAATACAACCTTGAAAACCCCATAAATTGATATTGTCGGAACGACCAGGGTGGAGGGTACGCAGAAGAACCTCTTTATACTCAGATCTTGCTTGATCCATTTGAAAAACAGCTCGACCTGCCATCGACTGCGATACAATACTTTTCGTCCCAATTCAAAGCAGAAGTTGATGGAGCAGGTGCGCGAGGTATGGTAACTCGTCACAGGCCCCCATCTTCGAAGTCTCCGCTTATCTGATCGGTCGCGTCTGCCCGCATAGGGGGCTATAGCGGACAGCCACGACTGCACAAATCTTGGCACCTGAGACGAGTTACATTTTTTCCCTGGAAATATCGGCCTGGTGCGTACCCTGTGATCAGTAACGAGAGATCAGGCCGACGAAGATAGCTGTTCATGTTCAGGGCGGGTATTGCGGGGTTGCTTTTTTTCTCTTTTGCCATGATACTTTCAAGTAAATTAGATTTGAGGCTCCGTTGCAAGGCTATCGTCTTGATTTAGCAGGTCTTTTTCTTCTGTTTATTCCGGTTTGGGAGAGGTCGGCTCCAAAATGATTGGGGCCCAAAGGTTTGAGGGGAATCTGTGGCATCTGGAAAAGAGCAGCTGGTGTTTATCTGCGGGCAGTGCGGGTACGAGAGCCGCAAATGGCTGGGGCGCTGTCCTGACTGCGGGGAGTGGGGGTCGCTTGCCGAGGAGCGGCGGCCGGGCAAGGTCCGGAAGACACAGCGGAGCCAGGCATCCGTGCAGCCTCTCACCGAGGCCGTGCCCGGCGAGCAGGGGCGGCTGGTGACCGGGATCGGCGAGCTGGACCGGGTTCTGGGCGGCGGGATCGTCCCCGGTTCTCTGGTGCTCATCGGTGGTGATCCGGGTATCGGCAAGTCGACGCTTATCCTGCAGCTCCTGTCCGCCCTGGCCCGGGTGGGGAGGGTGCTGTACGTGACCGGCGAGGAATCGGCCCGCCAGATCCGCATGCGGGCCGACCGGCTGCGTATATGCGACGAGACCATTTTGCTGGCCACGGAAAACTGCGTCGAATCGATCACCGACATGGCCCGGGACACCAGGCCTCTGCTGCTGGCGGTGGATTCCATCCAGACCATGTACTCCGAGGAGGTGGGGTCGGCCCCGGGCTCGGTGACCCAGGTGCGCGAATCCACGGCCCGGCTGCTCACCCTGGCCAAGTCTTCCGGCCTGCCGGTGATCCTCATTGGCCACGTGACCAAGGACGGATCGCTTGCCGGCCCCCGAGTGCTCGAGCACATGGTGGACACGGTGCTCTATTTCGAGGGGGACCGGGGCCAGGTGTTCCGGATTCTGCGCACGGTCAAGAACCGGTTCGGGTCCACCAACGAGATCGGGGTGTTCGAGATGAAGGAGAGCGGCCTGGCCGAAGTGGACAATCCCTCGGCCCTGTTCCTGGCCGAGCGGCCGGTGAATGTGCCCGGATCGGTGGTACTGCCGTCGGTGGAAGGCACCCGGCCCATCCTGGTGGAGGTCCAGGCGCTGGTCAGTCCGTCCAGCCTGGGTACGGCCCGGCGGACAGCCATCGGCGCCGATCCCCAGCGCCTCGCCCTGCTGACGGCGGTGCTGGAAAAGAAAATAGGCGTCACCCTGTTTGACCATGACATCTTTCTGAACATTGCCGGCGGGATCCGCATCGACGAGCCGGCCCTGGATCTCGGCATGGTGGTGGCCCTGCTGTCCAGTTTCTATGAAAAGACCATTGACCCGGCCACCGTGGTCTGTGGCGAGGTGGGGCTGGCCGGAGAGATCCGGGCCGTGGGTCAGATGGACCTCCGGCTGCGCGAGGCCGAGCGGCTGGGCTTCAAGACCTTTCTCCTGCCCGCCTCCTCCACCCGTCAACTGGAGGGCAAGGTGGTGGATGGTATCGATCTGGTCGGGGTGCGAACCGTCCAGGATATTGTCAGCGAGCTGTTCACCGGGTAGAGAAGAGAAGAATGCGTTGCGGGTCCAGCCACCTCTTTCTTGTTGCCCGTCCACCCCTGATCCGATACAGTTGCAAAAATTCTTATTTGAGGAGATCAATGGATTTCGGCTATCACATGGAGCGGGCCTGGCAGGTGTTTGCCCGCTTTCTCCCCTCGGTGCTGCTCCTGACCCTGGCGCTCATCGGGATGAGCATGATCACCCTTGGTATCATGGCCCCGGTATGCACGGCCGGGTACATGCAGTCGCTGCTGCTGGCCCTGCGCGAGGACCGCAGGCCCGAGGTCCGGGATCTTTTTTCCCAGATGCGTCTCTTCTTTCCCCTGCTCGGGTTCGGTATTCTGGTGACCCTGGTCCTTCTGACCAGTTTTGCCCTGCTGGTTCTGCTCGGTCTGCTGGCCATGGTGGCGGTGAGTTTTGCCTGTCTTTACCTGGTCCCCCTGATGACCGACCGGAACATGGGGCTTTTCGAGGCCCTGGCCGAATCCTGGCGCATGGCGGTGCAGAAGCCGCTGGCCGAGCAGTTTGCCGTGGTGGCTGTCTACGTGGTTCTGACCTCCATCGGCAACTCCACCGGCCTGGGCGCGCTTTTTACCCAGCCCTTTGCCACCCTGTTTGTCCTGTCCGTGTACGAGGTCAAGCGGCGGCGTCTACTGCCGGAGCCGCCCCCACCTCCGATCCCCTGAATATTTTTTTATGATTACCACTGAAATTCAGCCACCGATGGATGAAGGTGTCGGCCTCACTTGTTGCACGGGTGTCTGTGGCCTGGATGGCCACAGTCAAGCCCCCAGGGACGGGTTTATGGCGTCCCGTGAAACAAGTGAGACCGACACCGATTTCAATGCTGAAGATTGATGGTAATCAGATACGTTTTTGAACTGGTACCACTATGATAGACTGGTCAGCCCGTCTGCACCGGCTGGAGCAGGACGGTATCCCCATTTATGTGAACCCTGAAACCCCTGACTGGTTTGTCCCCTCTACCCGGGGCGACCGTTTACTGACGGCGGCCGCGGGTTGCCAGACGATCGAACAGGCGGTGTTGAGGTATCGGGCGTTGTATGGCGAGGATGCGCAGCAGCTCGGGCGCGACTACCAGCGGTTGGCCATGGTTCTGGATACCCCTGAACCGGAGCCTTACCTGGGCCGCAAGGCCCATCTTCGTCTGGGGCGGCTGCGGGAGATCTGGTACCATCTGACCGACGCCTGCAACCTGGCCTGCCGCCACTGCCTCTTTGGCTCCTCTCCGGCCCGAAGCCAGGCCCTGGAACGGGATCTGCTTGACCGGAGCCTGGTGGAGGGATGGAGGCGGGCTGCCGGCTCTTCTATTTCACCGGTGGCGAACCCTTTGTCTATCCCGGTTTTGTCGAGATCCTGGCCCGGGTGCAGGAGTTGCATCCCCGGGCACATGCGGTGGTGCTGACCAATGGGTTGCTGCTTGAGCGGTGGCTTTCGGAATTGGCAGGATTGGACCGGGAGCGGCTGCACCTGCAGGTGAGCCTGGATGGGCTGGAACGGGAGCATGATCACCTGCGGGGCAGGGGCAGTTTCGCGGCCCTGGCTGCCAGCATGCGGTCCGTCCGCTCCGCCGGTCTGCCGGTGACCGTGTCGGTGGCTGTCAACCGGGTCAATGTCGATCAGCTGCCCGCGCTGGCCAGGCTGGCGGCCAGCTGGGGGGCCGCCGGCCTGCATGTGATGTATCATTTTGTCCGCGGTCGGGGGACCGATGCCCAGTTTGTCCCGCCGGAGCATATCGCGGCCAGGATGGTGGAGACCGGGGCGGTCTGCGCCGAGCTGGGGCTGAGGTTCGATAACCTGGAGGCCCTGCAGGCCCAGGTTTTCACCATGCCCGGAACCCGCCATGACCTGAGCGGCATGGGGTGGGAGTCACTGGCCATTGGTCCTGACGGGCGGGTCTATCCGTCACCGGCGCTGGTCCGGGTCGCAGCCCTGGACTGCGGTGGCCTGGACCAGGGTCTCACCTCGGTCTGGCGCCAGAGCCCGGTGCTGGCAGAGGCCCGCCGGGCCTCGCTGGCGGACGACCCGGACCTGGCGGCTGATCCGCTCCGTTTCCTCACCGGTGGCGGTGACCCGGATCACAGTTTTGTGCGCGGGGCCAGCTTTGTCGGCCACGATCCCTACCTGGAACTGGCCAACCGCCTGGTCCTGCATCTCATTGCCCGGGAAGCCGGCCGTTATCCGGATCAGGGACTCTTCCGGCTGCGGATGGGGGATCTTCGTTTTGATTGCCCCGACGGGGATGAGTCGGGCTCCGATGGCTCGGTTTCTCTCACCCACTGCAACTGCGTGGTTTCCCTGGCCGGACCGGACGGCCACCGGTCGGTGCGCGAGTTCTATGGTGAGGCCGCCCGGGAGGCCAAGCGCGATATCGTCAACCCTTTCGGACCGTCCGGCCTGGAGACCACTTTTATCCCTGACCAGTCCACCGAGCGTTCCTATGGCTGCGGCAGCCCGGTACGGGACGCGGCTCCACAACCCGGGGAGACCCTGGTGGATCTGGGCTCGGGCAGCGGGGTGGAGTGTTTCCTGGCTGCGGCCGAGGTCGGGCCGGAAGGACGGGTCCTCGGGATCGACATGACCGACGACATGCTGCAGCTGGCCATTGACTCGAAAAAACCGGTGAAGGAGCGGCTGGGCTACGACAATATCGAGTTCAGGAAGGGGTTTCTCGAGGCCATACCCCTGGAGGATGGCTGCGCCGACGTGGTGATCTCCAACTGCGTGATCAATCTCAGCCCGGACAAGCGGCAGACCTTTCTCGAGATCGGCCGGATCCTCAAACCAGGCGGCCGGCTGGTGGTCTCCGATATCGTTACCGATGGGCGGGTGGCGCCCTCCATTCGCAATTCCGCCCGGCTGCGCGGCGAGTGCCTGGGCGGGGCCATGGTCCAGGGTGACCTGATGCAGATGCTGGAGGATTGCGGCTTTGCCGGAATTTTCATCCACAGCCGTCATCCCTACCGCCTGGTGGGCGGGGACCGGTTTTTTTCTCTCACCTACGAGGCGCGCAAACCTGCCCACGGGGCGACCGGCGATCCGGTCCGGGTGGTGTACCGCGGTCCGCACCGGGCCCTTGTCACCGAAGAGGGGACCGTGCTTGAACGGGGGCGAATCACCACCATGGCCGCCTCGGAGGCCGCCCGGTGCGATGAATCGGTCTTTGTCCTTGATGATGAAGGGGGAGTGGTCAACGTGGAGCAGGAGCCATGCTGCTGCGCGTCCCCTCCCGAAGAGGCCACGGCGGCCGATGCTCCCCGGCACCCGCCGGTGCAGCCCATTGTCCGCCACCGGAGCGGCTGCATGCTCTGTGGCGCGGAGCTGGTCTATGACAACCAGGCCCGGGAGCAGGCCTGCCATTTCTGCGGCAGCCGCCAGCAGACCAACAGCCGCTGCCGGGAGGGTCATTTTATCTGCGATCGGTGCCACCAGGAGGAAGGGCTGGAGGTTATCCGCCATATCTGCCTGGAGAGGTCGGAGCAGGACATGATCCGGTTGCTAACGATCATCCGCTCCCATCCGGCCGTGCCCATGCACGGGCCTGAACACCATGCCCTGGTGCCCGGGGTCATCCTGGCCGCCTTTCGTAACAGCGGAGGCCGGATCAGCCACGAAACCATTGGTGCGGGAATTGAGCGCGGTGCCGGAATTCCGGGCGGAGCCTGCGGTTTCTGGGGCAGCTGTGGTGCGGCCATAGGTGCCGGAATCGCGGCCTCGCTCATCCTGGATGCCACCCCGCTCACCCCCCATCCCCGGCAGCAGGCCCAGGAGTTCGGCGCCCGGGTGCTGGCGGCCATTGGTGGTATCCGTGGCGGCCGTTGCTGCCAGCGGGAGACCTGGCTGGCCCTGACCACCACCGCCCGCCTGGCCCCGCAGTATTTCGGAATCTCCCTGCGGGCGGACAGTGTGATCCACTGTAGCCAGTACCGGCAGAACCGGGAGTGTATCGGTCGCCGGTGTCCGTTGTGGGAACACCGGCAGACAGAGGTGGAAGAGGATGGTAGCCGCCTGGGCCTGGATGTGCTGCAGCAGAGGATGTTGTGAGTGGTGATCGGTCTGGTGCGCACACTGTGAACAGTAACGGGTCAGTCCTGTTGCGGCTCCAGGGCGGTGGCGATCTCCTTCTGGATCCGGCTGACCATCTCCAGGGGCGCGGACGCGTCCCGGATGGGGCGGCCGATGACCAGGTAATCGCTGCCGTCACCAATGGCCCGGCCCGGGGTGGCGATGCGCTGCTGGTCGCCCGCATCACTGTCGGCCGGGCGGATACCAGGGGTAACCATGTCAAATTTTCTGCCCAGTTCGTGGCGCAGCATGGATGCTTCCCGGGCCGAGCAGACCAGGCCGTGGCAGCCGACATCCAGGACCCGCCGGGCCCGGGTCAGGACCAGTTCCTCCACCGTGCCCCCGAAGTTCAGCTCCGCCAGTTCCTGGCTGCCCATGGAAGTCAGCACGGTCACCGCAAGGATCTTCACTCCACTATCCGCTTCAAGGGCGGCCTCGACCACCGGCCGGTAGCCATGCACGGTGGCAAAGGTGATGCCCCGGTCCCGGAACTGTTCCACCGCCAGCCGCACGGTGGCCGGGATGTCGTAGAGCTTGAGGTCGAGCATGACCCGGTTGCCGCGGCTGGCGATATGTTCCACCACCGGCCAGCCTCCGGCCAGGAAGAGCTGCAGCCCCACCTTGAAGAAACGTATCCGGCCATCCAGCGCTTCCACCAGTTCCCGGGCCGCGTCCGCGGTGGGGACGTCGAGGGCGAAGATGATCCGCTCCTCCAGGGGAATCTTTTTTTCTTTTTCTTTTTCTTTTCTGTCGTTTTTCATGTCGCCTCTCGTGCCCGTTGGATTTCAGGCCGAAATCATCTCCTCCTCCAGGAGCCGGTCGGCGAAGTCGAGCACGAACTGGCGCTGGGCGGGCGTGGACCGGGCAATGCAGGAGCAGTGCATGTTGTCGGAGTTGCGGACCAGTAATTCAAACTTGAGCGCTTTTTCCTCCAGAACCACGGCAATGTAGAACGGAGCGCATTTGTCGTGTCCCTGCTGGGCCTCGGACCAGAGGTCACGGGGCAGTTCCAGCCAGAAGATACCCTCCATGGGGCCTGGCTTCAGGGTCC
The DNA here is from genome assembly GCF_025998535.1 of Desulfolithobacter dissulfuricans. NCBI lineage: Bacteria > Pseudomonadati > Thermodesulfobacteriota > Desulfobulbia > Desulfobulbales > Desulfobulbaceae > Desulfolithobacter > Desulfolithobacter dissulfuricans. The sequence goes on from NZ_AP024233.1 coordinate 3,562,985, forward strand.
GTTTGAGGTAGCTTTCGATATTGTCGCGTTCAAGAAAGGAAAGTTCATCTATGACATACTGACGCATGGTTTTTGTTTTTCCTGTTTTTCTTTGATGCTGGAGGATTGTTGGCAGCCGGGAGGACGTGGCCCGGATCAGATATCGAGAAAGGTTGTATCCTGGTTGAGGTTTTCACAGCCGTCCTCGCGGACCACCACCATGTTTTCCAACCGGATACCGCCCCATCCGGGCAGGTAGATGCCCGGCTCCACCGTGACCACCATGCCCGGACGCAGCTTTTTCTTCGAGCGGCTGGAGAGGCGTGGCTCTTCATGGACGGCCAGGCCGACCCCGTGGCCCAGGGCGTGGCCAAAGGCCTCTCCGTATCCGGCCCGGGCGATGACCTGGCGGGCGGCCCGGTCCACTTCCCGGCAGGTGACCCCGGCGCGGATCGCCTCCATGCCGGCCAGCTGGGCCCGGCGAACCACCCGCAGCCGCTCCCTGAAGGTTCGGTCCGGTTTGCCGGCCACAAAGGTACGGGTCATGTCCGAGCAGTAGCCCTCAAGGACAAGACCCATGTCAACCAGCACCAGGTCGCCGGTCCGGAGTACCCGGTCGGTGGGTACGGCATGGGGTTTGGCCGCGTTTTCGCCAAAAGCGACAATGGTCTCGAAGCTCGGGGCCTCGGCGCCCAGTTCCCGCATGGTCAGCTCCAGGGCCAGGGCCACCTCCTGCTCGGTCATGCCCGGTTCGATGGTGTTGTAGACCAGCTGGAAGACCTGTTCGTTACGCTGGACCGATTTGCGAATGGCCTTGATCTCCTCTTCGCTCTTGATTTCCCGCATCCGCTCCACCAGCCCGGTGATCGGCACCAGGGTGAGGCTGATTCTGTCCGCCATGGCCTGGAGCTTGAGGGCGGTGGCATGGAGCATATAATCACTTTCAAAGCCGAGACGGTGGACGTGGAGCCTGGGCAGCAGCTGTTGCAGCCGGTTTTTGAGCCCGCGGGGATAGAGCTCGATCCGGAAGCCCGGAGCCTCTTCCCCGGCCTGGAGATGGAAGCGGGAATCGGTGAGCAGAAGCGGCTGGCCCGCGGCCGGTATGAGCAGGACGCCTGCGGTCTCCTGGATGCCGTGGTCCGCGGCCCGGTAGCCGCTCAGGTAGCGTCGGTTGTGGGGCTGGGTCACCAGCATGGCGTCGAGTTTCCTCCGCCTGAGCGTTTGCTGGAGCCGGTAGATTCGGTCGGGATAGCGCAGCTCCGCCATGGATCAGACTCCCAGTCGCTGTTTGAGCACGGTCTTGTGCTGTTCCAGGGCCTGGTTGTACTGGCCGCTGAGCTCGTTTTCGATCCGGGCCCATTCCTCCTGGAACTTCTGCTGCAGGGTCGCTTCGAGCTTCATGTCGCCGGGCGGCATGGCCCCCTGCTGACCCATGAGCTGCTCGTACTGCATGCGGACCTGCTCTTCGAGCTGGGTGCGCAGCTGGTCGCGGTGCTGGTTGTACTGGCCGAGGATGTGACCCATCTCCTGGCAGATGGCGGCAATGTCGCCGGCACCGCCGCTGAGCTCGACGAGGCCGTCGGCGGCCCGGTCACCGCGCTGTTTCTGGATCTCGTCGCGCGGCAGTGAGAGGTTGCGCATCAGCCCCTCGATCATGCCCTGGCGGATGATCATCTGCAGGGCCGGGTCTTTTGTCTCCAGTTCGGCTGCCAGGCTTGCCAGCTTGCCGGCCAGGTAGTCGGCGGCCAGCCGCATGCCTTCCTTGCGGGCTTCTTCCTGCTGCAGCTCTTCGCTGGAGGCCTTGCCCATGCGGGCGGCCCGTTCCATGACAAGATCCATGGTGGATTTGATTTCAGCCATCTGTCTTTTCTCCCCGGCACACGGCCTGCTGAGCCGACCCTGTCCGAAAGTAACTGGTGAATGGTAAGCAAACATACGGCGGACCCTGTCCGGGTCGGCACCGTGGTATGGTGTTCAGTATATGCAATTCGCCCTCAAAGCTCAATCTTCATCTCCGCGGACCATGCGGGCGCCGAAAAAGCCGTCGAGCCCGTCGGCCGGGGTCGGGCGGAAAAAGCCCTCCCGGTCGACCAGCTTCCGGGCCGGTTCCGGCAGCAGCTCCCTGCAGCTCTGGAGCTGGAATTGCGGATGTTTCTCCAGGAAGTCAGCCACCACCTCCTCGTTTTCCTCGGGTTCGAGCGAGCAGGTGGTGTAGACCAGCACGCCGCCGGAAGCGAGCAGGGCGGCGGCCTGGTCCAGGAGATGGAGCTGTTTTTCCCGGTATCGGGGAAAATCCGTGGCTTTCCGGTTCCAGCGGATATCGGGCTGCCGGCGGATGACCCCGGTTCCGGAGCAGGGGGCGTCGACGAGGATACCGGCGAACCGCTCTGTGGTCCGGGCGCTGAAATCCTCCAGGGTGGTCTGTGCCGGGGTGACCCGGTCCAGGAGTCCGAGCCGCCGGAGGTTTTCCCGCAGGAGGCGGAACCGCCGGCTGTCCGGCTCAAGCGCCGTGAGCGCGGCTCCATGCTCCAGCAGGGCGGCCAGGTGCAGGCTCTTGCCACCCAGACCGGCGCACCCGTCCAGGTAGTTCTGTCCGGCCCGCAGCGGTCCGAGCAGGAGGCTGGCCAGCTGGGCCGCTTCGTCCTGGATCTGGAAGAGTCCCTCGTCAAAGCCGGGCAGGCTTGTGACCGCGCCGCTGTGACCGGGGAGGATGATGCTGCCCGGTGCAAAGCGGCCCGGGGTAGCCTTGATGTCTTTGCGGTGCAGGAGATGGAGCAGCTCGTCCGGAGAAATTTTCAGGGTGTTGGTCCGCAGGCACAGGCTCGGTTCCAGGTTGTTGGCCGTGCAGATGGCCTCGGTCAGTGGCCGGCCAAACCGCTTTTCCCACCGGGTCACCAGCCAGTCGGGGTGGTTGCGGACCGGGGGATCCATTTTTCCGGGGGGTGGAATACGGCCCTCCTGGTGTTCCCGGGCGATTCGCCGCAGGACCCCGTTGACAAAGCCGGTCAGCCAGCGGGGCTGCCGGGCCTGGCGCAGGGCCTTGACCGTTTCGTTGACCGCGGCGCTCGCCGGGATCCGGTCCAGGAAGAGCAGCTGCAGGATCCCGACCCGCAGGGCCATCAGGGTGAGCGGTTTCATCTTCTCCGGCGGTGTTTTCGAGTAGCTGGCCAGGACGCGGTCCAGGTACTGGAGCTGGCGGAGCACGCCGCGGACCAGGTGGACGGCCAGCTGCCGGTCCCGGGCCGGAAGGTCACGGCCAAAGACAATGCGGTCCAGGTGGGAGGCGATGACCTCTCCGGAATCGTGCCAGGCAACCAGGACCTGGATGGCAAGGGAGCGGGGGCTGGAGGTGTTTTTCACAGTTCGGAAAAGGCGGTGACGTGGTTTTTACCCTGGTTCTTGGCCGCGAACAGGGCGTGGTCGGCATGGGCCAGCAGGTCGGTCAGGGTCTGGGCGTCGTCCGGGAAAGTGGCCAGCCCGCAGCTGACCGTGATGTGGATGGAGAGGCCCTGTTCGGCCAGAAACTCGGCCTCTTCGATGGCCCGGCGGATCTTTTCCGCCATGATTCGACCCTGTTCCCGGTCGTGACCGGTGAGGACGATGACAAATTCGTCGCCACCGTAGCTGACCCCGTAGCAGTCGGCGGGCAACCCCTGGCGCACCACATCGGCCAGCTCGGCGATGATGCGGCTGCCGTTTAAGTGGCCATAGGTGTCGACCACGTTCTTGAAATTGTCGATGTCCATGAATATCACCGACAGATGCCGGTTCTGGGCCCGGTGCATGTCCAGCTGACCCTGCAGGGTCTGGTAGAGGTAGCGGGTGTTGTAGAAGCCGGTCAGGTCGTCGCGGATGGCCAGCTCCCGGTAGCGGGCCTCGGAGGCCTTGAGTTTTTCCTGGGCCTGCTTGAGGGCCAGGTGGGTCTGGACCCGGGCCAGGAGTTCTTCCTGGGTATAGGGCTTGGTCACGTAATCCTGGCCGCCGGCGGCAAAGCCGGTGACGATATCCTCCTTTTCATTGCGGGCGGTGACAAAGAGGACCGGGATGTCGGCCAGGGCCGGATCTTTCTTCAGCCGCCGGCAGACCTCGAAGCCGGAGAGACCGGGCATGTCCACATCGAGGAGGATCAGGTCCGGCATCAACCTGGGGGCCAGAGCCAGGGCCTCGTCGCCGCTCTGGACAGCGGTTACCCGGTAACCGGCCTCGCCCAGAACCCGGCTGAGCAGTTTGGTGACAATTCGGCTGTCGTCAGCCAGGAGCAGTGATGGTCTACGGGGCTCGGTCATGATCGGAAGGGGGCTGTTTTTTTCGTCAATTTGAATTGGTACATGGTTATAAAGCAGGATACTGAAATTGCAAGCCCGGGGTGGTTTTCAGGGAAAGAAGATTGGTTTCGGATACTCCCGTTGTCGGGGCCTGGATATATTCAGCCCGAGGGTGCAATCGGGTGTAGACATTTGGTGGAAGCTTTGATATGTAATCTTTTCTGTAACAGGATTGTCGGCTGCGGGCCGGCAGGCCGTACGGGTTATACAAGAACGTAAACAAAGGAGTGCAGCATGAAAAAATTATCTTTGATCATGGTGGCAGTTTTTCTGATGATTTCCGCCTCTCTGGCCATGGCATCCACCAAGGATGAGGTTCAGAAGCGCGGCTACCTGCAGTGCGGTGTATCCACCGGCCTGCCCGGATTCTCCAATCCGGATGAAAAGGGCAACTGGACCGGCCTGGACGTGGACATGTGCCGGGCAGTCGCCGCCGCAGTGCTTGGCGACGCAACCAAGGTCAAATTCGTCCCCCTGACCGCCAAGGAGCGTTTCACCGCCCTGCAGTCCGGCGAGATCGATATGCTTTCCCGGAACACCACCTGGACCTACACCCGCGACACCTCCCTGGGCCTGAATTTTGCCGGTACCGACTACTATGACGGCCAGGGCTTCATGGTTTCAAAGAAGCTCGGCGTCAAGAGCGCCAAGGAGCTCAACGGAGCCGCTGTCTGCATCCAGGCAGGTACCACCACCGAACTGAACCTGGCCGACTACTTCCGCCAGAACAAGATGGAATACCAGGCGGTTGTCTTCGACACCTCCGATCAGACCGTCAAGGGCTTCGAGGCCGGCCGCTGCGACGTACTGACCTCCGACCAGTCCCAGCTCTATGCCCTGCGCATCAAGCTGGCCAACCCCGACGACGCCGTGGTCCTGCCCGAGGTTATCTCCAAGGAGCCCCTGGGACCGGTTGTGCGCCAGGGTGATGACGGCTGGTTCAACATCGTCAAGTGGTCCCTGTTCGCCATGATCAATGCCGAGGAAATGGGTGTGACCTCCAAGAATGTCGACACCATGAAGAACTCCAGCAATCCGGCTGTACAGCGTCTGCTGGGCACCGGTGGCGTCAAGGGTTCCTTCCTGGGCCTGAACGATGACTGGGCCTACCAGATCATCAAGCAGGTGGGCAACTACGGTGAGATGTTCGATCGCAACGTGGGCGCCGGCTCGCCGCTGAAGATTGCCCGGGGTCTCAACGCCCTGTGGTCCAAGGGCGGTATCATGTACGCCCCGCCGATCCGCTAAGGATTACGTCCCTGTACATACCGCAAGGAGCGTTCCTCTTCGGGCGCTCCTTGTGTTGTTTTGGCTGTTTCTGGTTTTTGTTTATCCGAAAATCGACCGTAGCTATGAGCCGGGATCAGATTTTCATAATTGGTTGTGGCCGGGAGCAAAAAACCTGGTCCAGCCATGCTGGTTTATCTGCATTTGAGGTGAGCTTTCTCACCGGATCTGCAGGCAAACGAACCTGAGTATCATGGCACCCGTGACACAGACTCGACCCAAATCGACTTCGTGGTGGAACAGCGCGCAGAACCGGGCCCTGGTTTTCCAGGTCCTGCTGGCGGCCGCTGTCATAGCCTTTTTCGTCTATATCGGCCGCAACACCGTGCACAACCTCGAACAGCGGGGTATTGCCACGGGTTTTGGCTTTCTGAACCAGAAGGCGGGATTCGGCATCATCATGCACCTTATCCCGTATGATGAGTCCTACACCTATGGCCGGACCTTCCTGGTCGGCCTGCTCAACACCGTGCTGGTTTCAGGGCTCGGTATTGTCTTTGCCACCATCCTGGGCTTTATCGTCGGCGTGGCCAGGCTGTCGCCCAACTGGCTGATTTCCCGGATGGCAGCGGTCTATATCGAGACCTTCCGTAATGTTCCCCTGCTGCTGCAGATTTTTTTCTGGTATTTCGCCGTGCTCCGGGCCCTGCCCGCGCCGCGGCAGAGTCTGCACATCGGCTCGGGGGTGTTTCTCAACATCCGCGGGGTGTTCCTGCCCAGGCCGATCTTTGAAGACGGGTTCGGCTGGGTGACCGGTGCCTTTGTTTTCTGTATTATTGCGACCATCATACTGAAGCGGTGGGCCACCAGGCGCCAGGAGGCCACCGGTGAACAGTTTCCGGTCTTCCTGACCTCGCTGGCCGCGTTCCTCATTCTGCCGACCCTGGCCTTTTTCCTCACCGGCAAGCCGCTGCACTGGGAGTATCCGGAGCTCAAGGGCTTCAACTTCCGCGGCGGTATCGCGGTGATCCCCGAGTTGACCGCTCTGCTCACAGCCCTGACCATCTACACCGCCACCTTTATCGCCGAGATTGTCCGCTCCGGTATCCAGTCGGTCAGCCACGGGCAGACCGAGGCGGCCTATGCGCTTGGCCTGCGGCCGGGCAAGACCTTGAGGCTGGTGATCATCCCCCAGGCCATGAGGGTGATTATTCCCCAGCTGACCAGTCAGTATCTGAATCTGACCAAGAACTCGTCCCTGGCCACGGCCATCGGCTATCCGGACCTGGTTTCCGTGTTCGCCGGGACCACGCTCAATCAGACCGGACAGGCTCTGGAGGTCATTGCCATGACCATGTCGGTCTACCTCAGTCTGAGTCTTCTGATCTCGCTGTTCATGAACTGGTATAACAAACGGAGCATGTTGAAGGAACGGTAATCATGAGTGTCAAGGTTCATACTCCACATCCTGATCTTCCACCCCCGGCAACTTCGGTGGGGGCCATAGGCTGGCTCCGGAAAAATCTCTTTTCTTCCGTACCCAACACCTTTTTCACCCTGCTGGGGATCTATATCCTCTACCGGGCGATACCGCCGGTCATCAACTGGGCCTTTCTGGATGCCAACTGGGCCGGCACAACCCGTGACGCCTGTGTCAAGGGAGGGCCTGCTGGGTCTTCATCAAGGTCCGGTTTCACCAGTTCATGTTCGGGTTCTACCCGTCCTCCGAGTACTGGCGGCCGCTTCTGGCCTTTGGGCTTCTGGCCTTTCTGCTGGCCTGGCTGCTTATCGAGCGGACTCCGAAAAAGGGCTGGGTCGGGCTGTTCACCATCCTGGTCTATCCCATAATAGCCTATATCCTGTTCTACGGCGGCCTGGGGCTGCCGGTGGTGGAGACCCATAAATGGGGCGGCCTGATGCTGACGCTCATCATCGCCACCATCGGTATGTTCTTTGCTCTGCCCTTTGGCATTATCCTGGCCCTTGGCCGGCAGTCCTCCATGCCGGTGGCCAAGTCGGTCAGCGTGATGTTCATCGAGCTGTGGCGCGGGGTGCCGCTGATCACCGTGCTCTTCATGTCGTCGGTCATGCTGCCCATCTTCATGCCCGAGGGCATGCACGTGGACAAGCTGGTCCGGGCGCTCATCGGCATTATCTTTTTCCAGTCCGCCTACATGGCCGAGGTCATCCGCGGCGGCCTGCAGGCCATGCCCAAGGGGCAGTACGAGGCCGCCGATGCGCTGGGGCTTTCCTACTGGCAGGCTATGCTGCTCATTATCCTGCCCCAGGCCCTGAAGACGGTTATTCCCGGTATTGTCAACACCTTCATCGCCCTGTTCAAGGACACCACCCTGGTGCTCATCATCGGCCTTTTCGACCTGCTGGCCATTGTCCAGTCCGCCTTTGCCGATCCGAAATGGCTGGGATTTTCCGTGGAAGGCTATGTCTTTGCCGGGCTCATTTACTGGATATTCTGCTTTTCCATGTCCCGGTACAGCCAGTACCTGGAGAGGAAACTGCACACCGGACACGAACGGCGTTAAAAAACATCAAGAAAGGTCAAGGAAGCGGATCAGCCGCTGGTTGGGTCCGTGGCCAGAGACGAAACATTACGGTAGAGAACTAGAACTATGACAGATCAGGCAGCGCAGCGCGAAACGGGCAAGGAAGAGATCGCGATCCTGATACGCAACATGCATAAGTGGTATGGTGATTTCCATGTCCTCAAGGATATCAACCTGACCGTTAAACGGGGGAACGGATTATCATCTGTGGTCCGTCGGGTTGCGGTAAATCCACTCTGATCCGGTGCCTCAACCGGCTGGAGGAGCATCAGAAGGGTGACATCTTCATCGATGGGATCGAGCTCAACGACGATCTCAAGCATATCGAGAAGATTCGTAAGGATATCGGGATGGTGTTCCAGCAGTTTAATCTCTTTCCCCACCTGACGGTGCTGGAAAACTGCTGCCTGGCGCCGATCTGGGTCCTGAAGAAGCCGCGCCGGGAAGCGGAAGAGGTTGCCATGAAGTACCTGGAGCGGGTCAAGATTCCCGACCAGGCGAACAAATATCCCGGCCAGCTTTCCGGTGGTCAGCAGCAGCGGGTGGCCATTGCCCGGTCGCTGTGCATGAGTCCCAAGATCATGCTCTTTGACGAGCCCACCTCGGCCCTGGATCCGGAGATGATCAAAGAGGTACTCGATGTCATGGTGGACCTGGCCAACGAGGGGATGACCATGCTCTGCGTCACCCATGAGATGGGCTTTGCCAAGACCGTGGCCGACCGGGTCATCTTCATGGATTCCGGCGAGATCATTGAGGAGAATGATCCGGAATCCTTTTTTACCAATCCCCAGTCCGACCGGACCAAGCTCTTCCTGAGTCAGATCTTGTAAGGGCTGGACCGGGGGCTTTTTTGCCCGCATCGCCATAACGAGGAATCAGGGGCACGAAGAGCATGGATGAGCTTCGTGCCCCTTTGTCGTTGGCGGCCCCTCCGGAAGAGCTCCGGGCCTGTCCCGGACCTTAGCGTCCCATGCCAGGTATCTCTTTCCGGTTGCAGGTCCTCTGTCTCCCGTAGCCCGGCCAGCCGGCCGGGTCTACCAGGCACCATGGGATGTCGTTGTTGACGAAATGCGATGGAAAAAGGTTTGCAAATCGGTTCTGATGTGCTACATGGTGGTATAGTATCACGCCTAAGCATTAACCCAGACAGGAGGCCGTAGTGAACGAAAGAAATGCGGAGCTGAAGTTTGAAACCCGGGTGGTCCATGAGTGTATTCTGCCGGAAGACTGGGACGGAGCTACCCTGCCGCCCATCTGCCAGTCGGCGTCGCATCGCCATCGCAGCGCCGAGAGCCTGAGCGATACCTTTGCCGGCAAGCAGAAGGAACATATCTACATGCGCCTGACCAACCCCACCAACTCCGTGCTGGAGAAAAAGCTGGCCGCCCTGGAGAACGGCCGCGGTGCGGTCTTCATGTCGTCGGGGATGGCAGCGATCACCAACACCTGCATGGCTCTGCTGCGGGCCGGAGACGAGTTTGTCGCCAGCCGCTCGCTGTTCATGTCCACCTACCTGCTCTTCAAGCGGGTCTTTGCCAAGTATGATATTCGCTGTCAGCTGGTCGATCCGCTGGATCTTGCGGCCATGGAGGCGGCGATCACCGACCGGACCAGATTCCTCTACCTGGAAACCATCACCAACCCGGGCATGGAAGTGCCCAATCTGCGGGCGGCCGCCGATCTGGCCCACCGCCATGGTCTGCCGCTGGTGGTGGACTCCACCCTGGCCACGCCCTGGCTCTGTCGGCCCCTGGAACACGGCGCCGATGTGGTGATCCACTCCACCACCAAGTATCTCTCAGGCCATGGCAATGCCGTGGGCGGGGTGGTCATCGACGGCGGCACTTTTGACTGGCTCGGTTCCGACCGGTTTCCTGATTTTGCGCCCTTTGTCGAGCGCAAGGGGGAACTGGCCCTGCTGGATAAGATCTGGCGCGAGCACCATATCAACTTCGGGACCACGGCCGCACCCCTGCACGCCTACCTGACCATGATCGGACTCGATACCCTGGCCCTGCGCATGGAGCGGCACATGGCCAATACCCTGGAGGTGGCCCGCTACCTCCAGTCGCACCCCAAGGTGAACTGGATCCGCTATCCGGGCCTTCCGGATCATCCCAGTCACGCCACGGCCCAGGAACTGTTCAAGGGCAAGGGCTATGGGGGGTTACTGGCCTTTGGCCTCAAGGACCAGGAGACCTGTTTCCGGTTCATAAACAGTCTCAAGCTGGTCTATCACCTGGCCAACCTGGGTGACTGCAAGACCCTGGTCATCCATCCGGCCTCGAGCCAGTACATCTCTTTTCCGGACCAGGAGCGCGAAGAGATTGGCATCAGTTCCGACCTGCTGCGGCTTTCGGTGGGCATCGAGGATGTGGATGATATCATCGCTGACCTGGAGCAGGCTCTGGCCAGCCTGTGATCTACTGATATGTTGAGACGTCCAGGGCCATGACTGCAAGTGTGAAGAGAACACCGGATGCGCCGCTTCTGGTGGAAAAGAAGTATTTCACCTTTGCCGAACCTCCGGAGGAGATGATCCTTGATTCCGGGGCCCGCCTCGGGCCCATTACGCTCGCCTACGAGACCCTGGGCGAGCTCAACCGGGACCGGTCCAATGCCATCCTGGTCCTGCACGCCTGCACCGGGGACTCGCACGTGGCCGGTTACTATCCCGACGACAATACCCGGCCCGGGTGGTGGGACGGGATGGTGGGACCGGGCAAGCCCATCGACACCGATCGCTGGTTTGTCATCTGCTCCAATATCCTCGGCTCCTGCATGGGTTCCACCGGCCCGGCCTCGATCAATCCGGCCACCGGTAAACCCTACGGACTCGATTTTCCCATGGTCACCATCCGCGACATGGTCCGGGCCCAGCGCCAGCTCATCGAGCACCTGGGAATCAGCCGGATCATGGCGCTTATCGGCGGATCGGTGGGCGGCATGCAGGTGCTGCGCTGGTGCGTGGAGTATCCCGAGATGGTGGGCTCGGCCATTGCCCTGGCCACCACCACCCGTCACTCGGCCCAGGCCATTGCCTTCAACGAGGTGGCCCGCCAGGCCATCATGTCGGATCCCGACTGGAAGGGCGGCCAGTACTACGACGGGCCCGGTCCCAGGCACGGGTTGGCAGTGGCCCGGATGATCGGCCATGTGACCTATCTCTCGGACGAGTCCATGCGCGAGAAGTTCGGCCGCCGGCTGCAGAACCGCAGCTCGCTCTCCTTTGATTTCGGGGTGGATTTCCAGGTGGAGAGCTATCTCCATCACCAGGGGGCCAAGTTCGTCGACCGGTTCGATGCCAATGCGCTGCTTTACATCACCAAGGCGGCGGATTATTTCGACCTGGAGTCGGGCGATGGCTCCAACCTGGTGGACGATCGGCTGCAGCATATCCGCTTTCTGGTCCTCTCTTTCTCTTCGGACTGGCTCTACCCCACCTACCAGTCCCGGGCCATTGTCTCGGCCCTGAAGAAGAACGGCTGCGATGTCAGTTTCTGCGAGATTGAATCCCGCTGGGGGCATGACGCCTTCCTCATGCCCTCCGAGCGGCTCTATACCCTGGTCAACCGGTTTCTCGACAGGGTGGACCGGGAGCTTAAGGTGAGTTGACCATGCGTTTTGATCTGCAGATCATAGCCTCATGGATCGAACCGGGATCCCGGGTGCTCGATCTTGGCTGCGGCAGCGGCGATCTCCTTCTCCATCTCCAGCAGACCAAGCAGGTGCGGGGAACCGGCATCGAGCAGAACGAGGAAAAGGTCAGCCGCTGTATCGAGAAGGGGCTCTCGGTGCTCCAGGGAGACTTCCGCGACGAGGTCCATGATTATCCCGAATCCAGTTTCGATGTGGTGATCCTCAGCCAGACCCTGCAGCAGGTGATGGATCCCAAGAACCTCATTCGGGAGTTGCTCAGGATCGGTGACCGGGTGATTGTCAGTTTCCCCAATTTCGGGTATTACCGTTCCAGGTTGCAGCTGCTGTTCAAGGGCCAGGCCCCGGTGACCGATCAGCTGCCCTACGAATGGTACGATACCCCCAACATCCGGGTTATCACCATCCGTGATTTCAAGCGGTTCCTCCGGGTGGTCGGCGTGCGGCTGGCCCGGGAGGTGGCCATCAACACCCACCACCATGACCGGGCGGGTAATATCGTCACATACTGGACCAACCTGCGGGCGACCTATGGCATCATGATGCTGGAGCGGCCCCACTGACATGGTCCGGTTTCCAGCAAGAGAGACCTGCCCGGATGCGTGGCAGGAACGTGTTTCAGGTGAACCAATCATGGGAAAACAGGAAATAATCACCGGCGAGTGCAACACCGAGGTTCAGCCGGCGGAAGGGTATTTCAGCGAGGTGCCGGGCATTGTCAGCGAGCTGACCCGGGGCTTTCTCGACGGCAGGTGGTCCAGCCATATCGAACCGGTGCCGATTCCGTCCCGGGACGAGGTGATCTCCATCATCAATCAGGCCCAGCGGATCCTTTTTCCCGGTTTTTTCACCCCGGACATCCTCAGCCCGGCCAGCCTGGAATACCATGTGGGCCAGGAGATGAGCCTGTTTTACGAGAACCTGGCCCGCCAGGTGAATTGCGCCATCCGTCACGACTGCCTGCGCCACGATCAGGTCTGCTCCCAGTGCGGTGAGCGCAGCTACCGGATCGCCCTGGATTTCATCCGTTCGCTGCCCAGTATCCGCGAGCAGCTCGAATCCGACATCGAGGCCACCCTGGCCGGTGATCCGGCGGCCGCCAATGCCGACGAGGTGATCTTCTCCTATCCCGGCCTGTTCGCCACCTTTGTCTATCGGCTGGCCCACCGGCTGGTGGAGCTGGAGGTGCCCATCATCCCGCGGATCATGAGCGAGTACGCCTATCACCGCACCGCCATTGATATCAACCCCGGGGCCCGGATCGGTGACTCCTTTTTCATCGACCACGGGGCCGGCGTGGTCATCGGTGCCACCACCGAGATCGGCAACCGGGTGCGGCTCTACCAGGGGGTCACCCTGGGGGCCCTGTCCCTGCCAAGGGACGCGGGCAAAAAACTGCGGGACAAGAAACGCCATCCCACCATCGAAGACGATGTGATCATTTACGCCAATGCCATTATTCTCGGCGGGGACACGGTCATCGGCGCCCGCTCCATTGTCGGCGGCAACGTGTGGCTTACCCAGTCCATAGGGCCGGATACCAAGGTCATCCTCAAACCCGCCGAACTGGTCTACCTGGGGAATGGCACCAAAAAAACGGAGGAGAGGTGATGCAGGTTTTTGATTCTCAGGCCGGCTCGGTCGGCCGGACGCCCCTTATCCACCTGCGCCGGATATGCGACCGCGTGGATATCCTGGCCAAGATGGAGTCTCGCAATCCCCTGGGTTCGGTCAAGGACAGGATCGCAGTGGCCATGATCGAGGCCGCTGAAAGGGAAGGTATTCTCAGGCCGTCCACCACCGTGGTTGAACCGACGTCCGGCAATACCGGCATCGGCCTGGCCTTTGTCTGTGCCTCCCGGGGCTACCGGCTGGTGCTGACCATGCCGGAGACCATGAGCATGGAGCGGCGCAAGCTGCTGGCCCATCTTGGGGCCGAGCTGGTCCTGACCCCCGGCGATCAGGGCATGAAGGGGGCCATCAGCCGGGCTTCGGAGCTGACCCGCGAACTTGAGGACGCCTGGATGCCCAACCAGTTCTCCAATCCCGCCAATCCCGCGATCCATCGGCAGCGCACCGCCGAGGAGATCTGGGGCCAGTGCGGCGGCCGACTCGATGTCTTCATCGCCGGGGTCGGCACCGGCGGTACCATCACCGGTGTGGCCGGAAGGATCAAAGAACTGGCGCCGCTCCATGCCGTGGCAGTGGAACCGGCCGATTCTCCGGTCCTGTCCGGTGGCAAGCCCGGGCCCCACAAGATCCAGGGTATCGGGGCCGGATTTATCCCTGAAATCCTCGATACGAGCCTTATTGACGAGGTGGTGCAGGTCACAGGCGATGAGGCCCTGGAGATGGCGCGAAAGCTTGCCAGGACAGAAGGGATTCTTTGTGGTATATCATCTGGAGCGGCAATGGCCGCGGCCCTGCGGCTGGCGGATCGGGATGAGTTTGAAGGCAAGCGGTTCGTGGTGGTGCTCCCCGATACCGGCGAGCGTTACCTGAGCACCGATCTGATGGCCTGAGCAGGGCGGATGGAACGGCCCCGGGTAGAGCTGCCCGACGGCTTATAACAACAACAGGAAGGACTGATGGGAAAGATTGTTTCGCTTAATATAAGCAGTAAGAAAGGGGTGAACAAGGAGCCGGTCGAGGCGGTGGAGCTTCGGGTGGACCATGGTATCGAGGGCGACGCCCATGCCGGCAAATGGCACCGGCAGGTGAGCCTGCTGGCCCAGGAGGCCATTGACTTCATGCGGGCCAAAGGGCTGGAGCTGGAGCCCGGTGCCTTTGCCGAGAATATCACCACCGAGGGCATTGACCTGGCCAGGCTGCCGGTGGGAACCCGGCTCCGGGCCGGCGAGGTGGAGCTGGAGGTAACCCAGATCGGCAAGAAATGTCACAAGGGCTGCGCCATCTTCCAGCAGGTGGGCGACTGCATCATGCCGCGGGAGGGTATTTTTGCCAAGGTGATCGTGCCGGGTACCCTGCGCACGGGCGATACCCTGGAAGTCGTGTGAATCCGGAGAGCGGTTCGCCGCAGACCGGTTGCCTGCGCTGCGGCTCCTGCTGCGAGCAGGGCGGACCGGCCCTGCACACCGAAGACCTGGCCCTGCTCGAATCCGGCAGCTTGCACCCCGAGCAGCTGGTGACCGTCCGTCGGGGCGAACTTGCCCTGCCGCCGCTTGGCACCCGTCCGGAGCCGGTCCAGGCCGAGTTTCTCAAGATCCAGGGCCGGGACGGTTCCTGGTGCTGCTGTTTTTTTGACCGGAAGAATTCCGGCTGCACGGTCTATGACCATCGACCGCTGGCCTGCCGGGTTCTCGAATGCTGGGAGCCGGGGCCGCTGCTTGAGATCGCCGGCCGTGACCTTCTGGATCGGTTTGCCTGTATCGCTGCCGATGATCCCCTGCTTACGCTTGTTCGGTTCCATGAATCCCAGTGTCCCTGTCCGGACCTGTCCTGCCTGTCCGACCTGCTCCAGGATCCGGCCAGCCGGGAAGCCCGGCTACACGCCCTTTCCCGCCAGGTGCAGCTCGACCTGATGCTCCGCGACCGGGCGGTCCGGGAGCATGGGCTGTCGGTGGCACTGGAACTCTTCTACTTCGGTCGGCCGCTGTTCCAGCTTCTCCGGCCGCTGGGGATCCTGGCCCGGGAGAGTGGACAGGGGATCGTGCTGCACTATGAGGGGCCCTGAACCGGGAGTCGGCCCTGTTGTCCCACCCGGTGTCATTATCTTGTCAGGCGGGGTCTGGTCCGGGCCGCAGCCGCTGACGCGCTCTGCTATTTTGTGTTGAAAAATACTGGAACAGCGTTATTGTTGGGGTCAGTGATTTCCCTGGCACGGTGTTCGCATTCCCTTCCGGGAAGAGGAGCAGGCTGTTGAAAAACGTAGCGAGCGCAGTAGTTTTTCAACGGGCTGGAAAACCAGGTGTGAGCGCGAAAAGGAGGTTGGCTATGTCTGCACAGGATAGGCGAAGCAGTTACCGGTATCAGCTCTACTACCCGATCAACATGCGGGTGGCCAGAAGTTCCAGCGAAGACGACTGGCATCTTGCCGAAATACTTGATGCCGGCCGGAACGGCGTCCGGCTGCTGGTGACCGGCGGTGAGTCGCTGCCTGTGGGCAGCGAGCTGGAGTTTGCCTCCCTGCCTTCGCCGCGGGAGGAGAACGGCAGGGGCCGCCGCAGTGAATTCCGTTGCCGGGTGGTCTGGGAGGACAGTGAAAACCACCTGGTGGGCCTGACGTACATCCAGTAGAGTTTTGTATCTCACCCCCTGATCAGCGTTGCCGGCTGCTGACAGGGGGTGTCTCGTCTCCGCGCTGTTTCCTGCCAGCTATCTTCGTCTCCGGCGGGTTGCCGGGCACCACCTGTTGTCCGGTCAGATTTACCGTTTTTATCCGTTGTGAGGGTGCATGAATCCCTGGCTGCTTTTTGTCGTTTCCGTTCTCCTGCTGGGCTACCTGCTGGACGTACTCGTCGCCCTGGGTACGCTTGGACGGCTGGACCGGGAGCTGCCGGCCGAGATCCGCGATCTGTGGAATCCCGAGCGGTTACAGAAGAGCCGCGAATATATCCGGACCACCACCCGTTTTGCCCTGCTGCAAAACAGTATCACCACGGCGCTGCTGCTGGGATTCATCCTGGCCGGGGGATTCAACCTGGTTGACCGGGCTGCCCGGGCTCTGGAACTGGGCCCCATCCCCACCGGGCTCGTTTTCACAGGTCTCCTGCTCCTGCTTTCCGGGCTTCTCAACCTGCCTTTTTCCATCTATGTCACCTTTGTCATCGAGGAGCGGTTCGGCCTGAACCGGACCACGGTGCGGACCTTTGTCTTCGACCTGCTGAAAACCATCCTTCTGGCGATCCTGCTCGGCGGACCGCTGCTGGCCGGAGTGCTGTGGTTCTTCGAATCGGCCGGGTCCCTTGCCTGGTTTTACTGCTGGCTCCTGGTGATCACCTTTGTCCTTGTCGTGCAGTGGCTTGCCCCGGTGGTTATCATGCCGCTTTTCAACCGTTTCACCCCCCTGCCGGACGGGGGGCTGAAAGAGGCCATCGAGATCTATGCCCGGCAGCAGAGTTTTTCCCTTCAGGGGGTCTATACCATGGACGGCTCCCGGCGCTCTGCCAGGTTGAACGCCTTTTTCACCGGTTTTGGCCGTTTCCGGCGCATTGTCTTCTACGACACATTGCTGGAAAAGCTTGAACCAGGGGAGATCCTGGCGGTGCTTGCCCACGAGATGGGCCATTACAAGCTCAGGCATATTCCGAAAATGATGCTTGCCTCCATGGTCCAGACCGGCATCATGTTCGCCATCCTTTCCTTTTTCATCGGCAATCAGGGGCTGTTTGCGGCCTTTGGCATGGAGCACGTCTCGGTCTATGCCAGCCTGGTTTTTTTCGGCTTTCTCTATGCGCCCATCTCGACCCTGCTCTCGGTGGTGTTCAACCGGGTGTCGAGGAAATATGAGTTTGAGGCCGACGCCTTTGCCGTCCGGACCACCGGGCTGGCTGCGGAACTGATCAGCGGTCTCAAGAAGCTTGGCCAGGCCAACCTGGCCAATCCCGATCCCCATCCCCTCGACGTCTGGCTCCACTACAGCCATCCGCCCCTGCTTGAGCGGATCCGGGCCATTGCCCGGCTCCAGGACCGGCAGGACCCGGAGGTGTCGAGCCAGGATTTTGGCCGGTGTGCCCTGTGCAACCGGGGAATAACCATGCGCGACAGGCTGGAAAACAGCCGGCGGCCCGATCTGTGCCGCTGGTGCCTGGCCGAGGAGACAAGCTGTGGCTGTGCAGATGAATGATGGCGTCGTAAAAACTTCGATCTACTGCGTCGTGTGTCCCAGGGCGACTCTCGACATACTAGATGTATAGTCGAGTCCCGCCCTGGAACACTACTCCTTGTATATCTGTGTTTTTACTTAGCCATCTTTGAAAGAGAAGCTGACTTTTTACGAGGTTCTCATGAATGAGAAGCTTGAAAATCTCTGCCTGCGCCAACTCCATCAGGAGCACGGTGATATCTGTCTGCTCTACGGAGTGGACCTGGGGCCCCCGGTGATGGAACTGACCGACTCCAGGCACTGTTTCGGGGTCTGGGATCCTGTAAAAAGGAGTATCGGCATCAGCGTCCACCTGGTGGCAAGCGGCCGCTGGGACCAGGTGCTCCAGGTGCTCAAGCATGAGATGGCCCATCAGATGAGCACCGATCTTTTCGGTGTGCGCCGCCCGGATCACGGGGAGGTCTTTCAGCGCTGCGCCCGGATGATCGGCCTTGATCCAGCCTGGTGCGGTGCCAGTGGGGACCTGGCCTCCGGACCGGTCTTCAGCCCGGCTTCTGCCACCACCGAAGCCGGCCGGAGGGTACTTGCCAGGATCCAGAAGCTTCTGGCCCTGGCCGGCTCGGATAACGAGCACGAGGCGGCGCTTGCCATGCAGAAGGCCCGCGCCCTGCAGACGGCCTGGAATCTGGAACAGGTGGAAGAATGCCAGTACAGGTCGGTGGTCATCACCACCGGCCGCAAGCGGCTGGCCGGCCACCAGCAGGCCATCGGTGCCCTGCTGACGGATTTTTTCCAGGTTCGGGTTATTGTGTCAACCCTGTATGATCCAGCCGTGGGAGAGTCGTTCAAGACCTTTGAGCTGCTCGGTCGGGATGAGAATGTCCGTATCGCCGAGCACTGTTACCATTTCCTTGAAAACCGGCTCCAGGTTTTGTGGCAGCAGAACCGGGCCCGTTTCCCGGGCAATGGCCTGCGGGCCCGCAACAGCTATTATCTGGGGCTCCTGAAAGGGTTTCGGGAAAAACTCCAGCTCCAGGACCAGGAGTCGGCGGGGCAGGCGTCCCTCCAGGTATCTGCCGGAGAACTCCGGGCTCTGCAGGTGGCCGCCGATGCCCGCCTGGAGGCGTGGGTCAGGTTTCGATTTCCGCGCCTGGCCACCCGCCGTGGCCGGCGACGGACCGTGTACCGGGACAGTTTTGAAGAGGGCAGAGTTGCCGGGCGCAACCTGACCCTGCACCGGACGGTGACGGAGCGCACCGGGTCCGGCCGGTTCCTTCCCCCGGGTCCGGAATAAGGGCAGATAAGGGGTTTCAGTTCACTCTGGCGACTTGTCCGCCTGCCGCTCCAGCCGGTCGACGATGATCTCACATATCTCTTCAGGCGAGAGGTCGGTGGCCCTGATCCGCAGGTCACAGTACGTGTTGTAGAGGGGTAACCGTTCCCGGTAGAGGGCGTCAAAGCCGATCCCCGAGGGATTGATCAGGCCCCGGCTGTGCTGGTTCCGGACCCGTTTCTCCAGTTCATCCAGGTCCACATCCAGGAAAACGATCCAGCCGATCTTTTTGAGATGGGCCATACCCTTCCGGGAATAGATCACACTGCCACCGGTGGCGATGACATGGTTCAGGCAGGAGAGATTCAGCAGGACGCGCTCTTCCAGGGCCTGGAACGACGCCAGGCCATCCCGGTCAAGGATGTCCTGCAGGGTGCCGTTGCCGGCGGCGCTGATCAGGTCGTCGGTGTCGATGTATGGCCGCCCGGTACGATCGGCCAGCAGGCGGCCCACCGTCGATTTGCCGGCTCCGGCCATGCCGATGAGAATGATGTTGGAGTGGATGCAGGACATCTGGATCGACCTTCCCTGGGAGTTGCTCCGGGTCTGACACACCGTGGTGGTCAGGTCAGGCGGGGTGAAAATTCGCTTGCCGTCTGCCCGGAAATACACTACAAAAAGGATATATTCTTCATTGATATAATGAAGTTATACCGTGTCCGCATCAAGTTGGCACCAATTTATTTCCACCTGTATCTGTAGTATCGCCCATCTGGAGGATGGAACCATGAAAAACAATACCTTGCGGGCCCCGCTCATCAAGGCGGGTGTGGTTCTGGGCATTTTTGCCCTCCTGGTCTATTTCACCAGCACCTCTGCCGAGGGAAGCGTCTGGAATTCCCTGGGAAGTATCATCGTGTTCCTGTTTCGCACTGTTCAGCTGGCCGTGGGCCTGGCCCTGAGCCTCCTCATCTGCCTGGCGGTACTGATAGGCATATTCCTCGGCGCGGTGGCCCTGGTCAACCGCGATGGTGCCCGGCGCATGTATGAAGCCCTGGTCGAGACCGTTGGCCGCTGGCTGCAGCCCTGCACCGGGCTCCTCAGACGGGACCGGGCCGCAGAGCTGGAGGCCCGTCTCGAGAGCTTTGGCCAGGAATTGAAAACAGAACTTTCCAGCGGTCTGAACCGTACGGCACGGGAGCTGCGCGAGGCCCAGGAGGTTCTGGAAAACAAGCTCCAGTCCCTGGTTTCCAGGCTCCGTGACATGGAAGAGAAAGCAGAGCAAAAGGCAGGTGCCGACCAGGTCGAGGAGCTGGCTGCAACCGTGGCCGATTCGGGAGAGACCCTGGCCAAACTGGACCAGGCAATTGCCCGGATCGAGGCCGAGGTGAAAAAGGCCATGGATCAGGTCCAGGCCGTGTCGCCCGATTCTCTGCTCGGTGATCTGCCCGCCCGGATCGAAGCCCTGGAGAGCCAGGAAGGCAGCGGTGTGGAAGAAAAGATCGTTGCCCTGCAGGAAGAGATCGTTGCCATCCGCAGGGGGCTTGACGAGACCATGTCGGCGGTTCAGGTGATCACCTCCCGGGTCGAGGCCGGTCCTGCCGCTGGAGGTGACGAGAGCGGTTCCGGGAATGGTGGAGAAGAGGAACACCGGTTGTTCAGCTACTTCGAGGATCCCGCCGACCGGGCAAAACTTGCCGAGCTGGTAGGCTCTACCCTGAAGAAGGATATGACCTACTCCCAGGTCATGGAATTTATCGGCCAGGAAATGGGTCCCGAGGCGGCCAGGATCATCAGTGAGCATCCCTCCCTGACCAAGGATTACATCCGCCAGCGCCGCCGCAGCGCCTGAAACCGGCGGGTCCTGGTAAAAAGACGGCCAAACGACATAGCCGCGACCGCACTATTTGCGGTCGTGGCTATTTTTTTTTGTGATTACCACCAAAGTTCAGCTGTCACCGACAGTAGGGATACCATCGCTTTTTCTCTCTACCTGGAGAAAAACTCAAACTCGTGATCACCGCTCCGCGGTGTCACGCAGGTGACCGGACAGCCGACGAAGTGGCCGGCAGGCCATGCCCCGCTCTGCGGGGTGATGCCGGAAACAGGTGTCGGAGCAACTGGTCTCTGCAAGGGTTGTCTGCGGGCCTTGCGAACCAAGGGCCATCCCTGCCAGGGTACATCAGCGTACCGCGGGAGCGGTACCAGGGGTAATGGAACGTTCACCGCAGGAGCGGAGGAACGAGAAGTTCGGGCGGTTTTTATTGCTGCCCGGCTCCGTGGCACGCAGGCGATGGTATCTCTTCTTCAAGCTGAGGTTCGGTGGTAATCAGAATTATTTTTTTGGATGGTGGTGAACCGGAGCGGAGGCTCAGTCATTTGCCGGGGAAATCAGTTCCTTGAAGAATTCGATGGAGGGAAAATGGTCTGAATACTGGACCGGTTTACGGGAGCTGGGCCGGGCGACGTAGATCAGGTACCTGATCCCGTATTTTTCCGCTGACTCCAGGACCTTTTCCGTATCATCGGCCAGCATGGTTCGTTTCGGATCAAAGCCGAGCATCCCCTGGAGCTTTTCCCAGAACCGGGGATCTTCCTTGGCAAGGCCCACCTCTTCGGCGCAGACAATCCGGTCAAACCAGGCCCCGATGGCGGTCTTGTCCAGCTTGATGGACAGGGTCCGGGAGTGGGCATTGGTGATCAGGTAGAGCTTTTTTCTCCGGCCCAGGCAGAACTCCAGGAATTCGATCACGTACGGGTGAACCCCAATCAGGTGATTGATCCGCAACTTGAGCTCGGGTATATCCAGCCCCAGCTTTTCGGACCAGTAGTTGAGATCGGTCCAGTCCAGGGTGTTTTCCACTTCCCGGTATTTTCCAAGCAGTTCCTCCCTGGCCTGTTCAATGGGAATATTGTGCAGCAGGCTGTAGTGCTCGGGCACGTACTGTTCCCAGAAATAGTCGTCGAAATGCTTGTCCAGCAGGGTCCCGTCCATGTCCAGGAGGACGGTGTCAATGTCCTTCCAGTCAAAATCAGGGCTGATTTTTTCCGTCTGTGTACTCATCATCCAGGTCCATCCAATGGCTGTTTATCTCTTCCCTGAATCCGTGAAGCCCCGAAGGGCGGCTTCATAGTAATGGGCGAAAAGAAACATCTCAGGTTATCTTTTCTTTTTGATGGTTATTCAAGGCAGATAACAAAGAAACAATATTTTTCCGTCACGGATTCTTCTTGAGACGGCTCAGTATATCACGAATCTTCAAAAAGATATCGGTTGATTCTTCGATGGGCACAACGAGGCGCTGATCCGGGGTCAAGCGGATGACCGTTTTATCCCTGGCCGTGGACTCGATGAGCTCCAGAATGGAGCGGGGATCCACCGGCGCGTTGTCGGCAAAGGAAAAGACCAGGGCCCTGGGACCCTGTTCCAGCTTCTGGATGCCGAACTCCCGCAGCTGGTGCTTGAGACCGATGATCTGCAGCAGGGTCCCGGCCTCACGGGGCAGGTTGCCGTAGCGGTCCTCCAGTTCCTCGCGCAGGTCGGCCAGTTCGTCCGGTCCCTGGCTGCCGGCGGCTGAGATCCGCCGGTAGATGTGGTAGCGCTGGGAGGTGTCGGCGATGTAGCTCTCGGGCAGAAAGGCAGCCAGGTGCAGGTTGATCTCCGGGTCGATGGCGGCCTGATCCGCGTCCTCTCCCTGCTCGGCTTTTTTCTTCAGTTCCGCCACCGTGGACTGCAGAAGCTCCAGGTAGAGGTCGTAGCCCACAGCGGCGATGTGGCCGGACTGGGAGACCCCGAGCAGGTTGCCGCCCCGCGGATCTGCAGGTCGTTCATGGCCAGCTTGAAGCCGCCGCCCAGTTCCGAGCAGTCCATCAGGGCCCGGAGCCGCTTCTTGGCATCCGGGGTCAGCGCGTCCAGGGAGGGGACCAGCAGATAGGCATAGGACTGGCGGCTGGAGCGGCCCACTCGGCCGCGGAGCTGGTAGATATCGGCCAGGCCCAGGTGATCGGCCCGGTTGATGATGATGGTTCCGGCATTGGGGATATCGAGACCGGATTCTATGATCGTGGTGCAGACCAGGATATCGATCTCATGGTTGATGAACCGGACCATGATCTCTTCGAGCTGGCTGCCCGGCATCTGCCCGTGGGCTACGGCCACCCGGGCCTGGGGCACCAGCTCGTTTATGTTTTCCGCCACCCGTTCGATGGTCCGCACCCGGTTGTGGACAAAGAAGAGCTGTCCGCCCCGCTGCAGCTCCCGGAGGACCGCCTCGCGGATGACCAGCTGGTCGTGCCGGGCGAGGAAGGTCTTGACCGCCCGTCGCCTTTGCGGCGGGGTGGAGATCACCGACAGGTCCCGGATGCCCAGGAGCGACATCTGCAGGGTGCGGGGGATCGGGGTGGCGGTCAGGGTCAGGATATCCACCTCGGCCCGCATCTTCTTGATCTTTTCCTTGTGGGAGACCCCGAACCGGTGCTCCTCGTCGACAATAAGCAGGCCCAGGCGGTTGAAGACAATGTCCTTGGAGAGCAGCCGGTGGGTGCCCACCACCAGATCAATGGTACCATCGGCGAGTCCGGCAACGATTTTTCTCTGCTCAGCCGAACTGCGGAACCGGTTCAGGCAGGCAATTTCCACCGGAAAACCGGCGAACCGGTCCCGGAAGGTGGCGGCGTGCTGTTCGGCCAGCACCGTGGTTGGCACCAGGACCGCGACCTGATAGCCGTCCTCCATGACCTTGAAGGCGGCCCGGACTGCGACTTCGGTCTTGCCATAGCCCACGTCGCCGCAGACCAGCCGGTCCATGGGCTGGTCCGAGGTCAGATCGTCCAGGACCTCCTCGATGGCCTTTTTCTGGCCCGGGGTCTCATCGTAGGGAAAGGACTCCTCCAGCTCCCGGTACAGCTCGCCCGGGGGCGAGAACCGGTGTCCCTTGCGGATGGCCCGCCGGGCATAGATCTCCAGCAGCTCCTGGGCCACCTTCCATACCGCGTCGGTGACCTTTTTCTTGGTGGTCTGCCACCGTTCCGAACCCAGCCGGTCCAGCCTGGGCTGCTGGTCGGGCAACCCCTGGTAGCGGCTCACCCAGTGGAGCCGATCCACGGGTACGTAGAGGGTGTCGCCGTCCCGGTAGCGGATCTCCATGAAGTCGCCCCGCTGACCGGCAAACTCCATGTTGACCAGGCCCTGGAAGGTGCCCAGGCCATGGTCCCGGTGGACGACGATATCGCCCACGTCCAGTTCTTCCACCTGGACCGGCTGGGCCTCCTTCCCTCTGGTTCGGCCTGGTTTGCCGGGCCTGAGTCGCTTTTCGCCGAACAGTTCGGTGGCCGAGAGGATGTGGAGTTTTTCCTCCACCAGGTCAAAGCCGGACGACAGGGGATGTTCCACCAGGGTCACCTGTCCGGTGGTCCCCCTGGCCAGGTCCAGGGGAATATCGCTCCGGCCGGTGCGGATATGGTAGCTCTGGAGCATTTCGCCCAGATGTTTTGCCTGCCGGGGGGAGCGGCAGGCCAGGTAGACCCGGTCTTCCCGTTCCAGCCAGGTCACCAGCTTGTCGGCCAACGGTGCCAGAACACCCCGTTTGCGCCGCTGGAGGTCGATCTCCTGGCGCAGCAGGGTATGGTCGCCACAGGGGATGGTCAGCGGTGGGGCTGGTCCGTCGGGATCCGGGAGCTGGCAGAGGTTGATCAGGGTTCGGGGGCCAGGGTCTCTTTCAGGGCGTCCTGGTCAAGAAAGAGGCGCTCGGGAGGCAGCAGCGCCAGACCTTTGGCCCTCCCCTCGTCGTAGTTGGTCGTGATCCGTTCCCAGACCAGCTCCAGCTTGGCCTGCACTCCTGCCGGATCATGCTGGACCATGATGACATCACCGGGCAGATAGTCAAAAAAGGTCTGGACCACTTCCGGCGGTGGGTAGAGCAGGGGGAGCGAGAACTCGATCCCGGGAAAACGAATCTGCTGGTCCAGGGACTCGAAGAGTGTCGCCGCCTGGTCCGGATCCCATTTAAGCTCCCGGGCCGTGGTCGCAAGATAGGTACGCCAGTTTTCCTGCGCTTCGTGGCCCGGGAACAGAATATCCGAGGCCGGCAGGAGGACGGCCTCCTCCAGTTCGTACAGGGAACGCTGGCTGACCGGATCAAAGACCCGGATGGATTCTATGGTGTCACCGAAGAAGTCGAGCCGCACCGGGCCGCTCATCTCCGGCGAGGAAGGGGGGCATAGATGTCGACGATCCCGCCGCGCACCGCCATGTCCCCTTCGTGCTGGACCATGGCGCACATCTGGTAGCCGGCCCGGGTCAGGGACTCGATCAGCTGGTCCCGGTCGGTCTCTTCGCCGGCCATGACCAACTCGGCATAACGGTTGAGGACCGATGGGGCAGGATCCGGCGCTGCAGGGCCTCGATGGAGACCAGGACGATGGCCGGTCCGGTCTGTTCCTGCAGCTGGTAGAGGGTGGCCAGCCGCAGGGCCACAGTGGCCGGGTCCGGGGCGAGCGGGGTGTAGGGCGGAATCTCGAAGCTGGGATAGACCAGGACCGGCAGTCCGGTGAACAGGCCGATATCCTGGGCCAGCGGTTCAAGCTGTTCGTCCGAGGGGACGATACAGCATACACTTCGGCACAGTCCGGCCGCGGTCCGGGCAAGAAAAAGGGCTGCACTACCACCGTGCAGCCCGCAGATGTCGGTTCGTTTCCGGTCGGGCAATAGCCCTATGATCGATTGCACAACCAGTATATCCTGTCAGGCAGGCCCGCCCGCAGCGGATGACCAGCCTATGTTTTGTGTTGATTCAAGCATCCAGACCTGTCCCGGCAGATACTCTGTCTTTTATCCGAAAATCACCGCAAGTTTTGATAATTCCATTGTGATTTTCATAGGTTGTTGTGGCTGGGACGTATCGAAATATGGTCCAGCCATGCTGGTTTATATGAAAGTCTCGTCCCATCCTCCAGGGGGACAAACAGCTTTCATGTTTCGTTGTGCAGGCCTTACGAGCCTGCATGGGTGTTAGAACTGACCGCCTATGGAGAAGTCCCAGACCGAGCTGTCCTCGTCATCCTTGGGATCCAGGTTGAAGCCCAGGACGAGGCGCAGCGGACCCATGGGCGACATCCAGCGCACACCGATGCCGGCGGTTTTCTTGAAATCACTCACGTCCCAGTCCTCCCAGGTGGCGTAGACATTACCAAAATCAGTGAACGCCACTCCGCGCAGGCCCGCATCGGCGAGGAGGGGGAAGATATACTCGAAGTTGGCATACCACATCTTGTCGCCACCGATACGGTCGCCGGTAACGGCGTCGATGGGGCTGATCTTGCTCGATTTGAAGCCGCGGATGGAGTTCATGCCACCCAGGTAGAAGTGTTCATAGACCGGCAGTTTGTCCTGGTTGCCGGTGAAGATCTGGCCGGCCGCGCCCTTGACATGGAAGACCGTGTCCCAGGGCAGGGGGAAGAACCAGGAACTGGCCCCCTGGATCTTGGTGAACTCCGCGTCGCCGCCGAGAAAGACCCCGGCATGCTTGACGCTTATCTCGTTGCGGGACCCGGAGCGGGTGTCAAAGGTCATGTCCCGTGTGTCGCGGACCAGGGCCACCTGCAGCGAGCTGATATAGTTGATGTCCTCGGACAGGAGGATGATCGACGAGGTTGTATCCTGGATATCGGAGAGTACGATGTGGGAAAAGGAATAACCGTACGAGATCCGCCATCTCTTCCACAGCGGGTGGCCAAGCCGCAGGCCGAAACCGGTGGAGTCCTTGGTGTAGTCGTCGTACTCCCGGGTCCAGTTGTACAGGTCTATCCCGCCCATGACCTGGGAGTCGAAGAGTCTCGGATTGGTGAAGTTGAGGTTGAACCGGGTGGTGGTGCCGCTCAGGTTGGCGGACAGGGCCAGTCGGTTGCCGGTGCCAAAAAGGTTGTTCTCGGAGATCTCGCCCATGAGGGTCAGGTATTCCGAGGAGGAGTAGCCGGCACCGATGGAGAACTGGCCGGTGGGTTTCTCCTTGACCGCGACCACCACGTCCATCAGGTTTTCCTGCAGGGTGGGCTGCGGCGTGACCTTGACCTCCTCGAAGAAGCCGAGGCGCTGTAGCTTCTGGGTCGACTGGCGGATGGCCTTGGAATCGAACACTCCACCTTCCCTGACCTTGAGGTCCCGGCGGATGACATTGTCGCGGGTCCGGGTATTCCCCTGGATTTCCACCCGGTTGAAATAGACCAGCGATCCCTTGTCGACCTGGAACAGGATGTTGACCCGTTTGCCGGTGGCCGATTTGTTGATTTTGGGCCTGACCTCGGCAAAGGCATAGCCGTGTTCCGCGAAAAGATCGGTCAGTTTCATGGTGTCGTCCCGCAGAACCTGGCGGTTGAGGAACTCTTCCCGGCGGATCTTCAGCATGGAAAGCATCTTGCTCTTGTCCTCCACCAGGTCTCCCTGGATGTCCACCAGTCCCACCCGGTAGCGGGGCCCCTCTTCGATGGGGAAGACAATGGTGAGCGAGCCATCCTTGTCCTCGACAACAGGCTCACCCACCCTGGCTTCGATAAAGCCGTGGTTGTGGTAGAAGGAAGCCAGGCGGGCCGCGTCCTGCTGGAGGACATCCATCTTCAGGACACCATCCTCGGTGATCCAGGAGGTGAGCCAGCTCCAGGTACCGGTCTCGATCACGTCCTGGAGATCGTCGTCATCAAAGCTCTTGTTGCCCTGGAAGACGATCTTGCGGATCTTCATTTTGGTCCCTTCATCGATATTGAAGGTGATTTCGACGCTGTCCCTGTCCGGGTAGTCCAGGGTGGCTTTGACCCGGGGATTGAAAAACCCTTTGGCCCGGTAGAGTCCCTTGATCCGCTTGACGGCCTGGTTGAGGCGGCTGGGGTTTAAGATGGTGCCGGTCTGGATGCCGGCCGCCTCGCGAACCTCGTCCAGCTCCACCTTGTCGTTGCCCTTGAAAGAGACCCTGGTGATGACCGGTTTTTCCTTGACCCGGAAGGTGATGGCCTTGCCGGCCGGCGTGTCCTCGGTCTCGATGGTCACGTCGTCGAAATAGCCCATGGAAAAGACCGACTTCAGATCCTGGCGCAGCCGGGCCGGATCGTAGAAATCACCGGGCTTGGTGGAGATCTTGTTGAGGATGGCCCCGGAATCGATGCGCTGGTTGCCGGCCGGGGCAATGGAGGCGACGAGATAGGCGCGGTTGGTGTAGCCCAGGACATCGGCTACGGTTTCGTCAAGGACCGTCGCCAGCATGTCCGGCGAGGTCCCTTCCCGGTAGGCGACGTGCGGCTTCTGCGGTGCCAGGGCATCATAGACCTGCATGTCCACCGAGATCTGGTCTCCGATCATGGTCAGGCTGCCGGCTGCCACGTAGTCCAGGCCGGTTTTTTCAGCCACCCTGGCGAGCACCGCCGGCGGGGGCGGCCAGCTGCCCCGGTAGTCGACCAGCTTCTCCGCTTCCTGCCTGGACAGCAGGGTCAACCCCTTGTCTCTGAGAATGGCGTCCATGGTCTTGTCCACCCGGGGGGCGATGGCCTCGGGATCAGGGGCGTTTATCTTGAGGGGCAGAAAGGTCGTGTTCTGGACCGCGGCCCTGGCCATGGTCGCCGGCATGGCGGACAGCAGACAGAGTATGAGCACCAGGGTGCTGGCAAACCGACAGGAATTTTTGGTTGTTGACTGCATAGGGCGTCCTGATAAGTGGGGAACCTGAATTGGTTTTTTCAGTGTGGTTGCGGTTGCGGGCAACCCGGACCGCATGCGACGGGAAGCCGGGCAGTCCGGGGAAAATTGGCCATCATTATGCCATGTTCCTGGAAATTTGCAAATCAATTACCCGGCCATGGCACTCCGGGAGCAGTCGCTGACCGGTTAAGGTGGTCGGGGCGGCCGGTGAAGGGTGTCCGGCGTCAGAGGGGAGGGCGCCGGGAGGGATCAGTGGGCCCCTGTTTCCTCCACGGGCTGCTGCTCCGGGTCAAGCAGCCTGGCCACCTCGTCGTGGAGGCGCTTGGCGAGTATCTGCTTGTCTTTAGGTTTGAAGTCGATGGTTGGAATTGGTTTGCCAATCCGCAGGACCACGTCTCCGGAGCGGGCCAGCAGTTTGTGCTTGGGCAGAACCCTGTGGGTGCCGTTGAAACCGATGGGCACCACCGGAACCCCGGACTTGATGGCCAGGAGAGCGGCCCCGGTTTTAAACGGTTGCAGACGGCCGTCCGGGCTGCGGGTCCCTTCGGGAAAGATGATGACCGAGGTGCCGGCGGCGATTTGTTCTGCCGCCTGGTTGAGGCTCTTCAGGGCTTCGCGTCCACGGGAGCGGTCCATGGCAACAAATCCGCTTCGGCGCATGGCATGGCCGAAAAGAGGGATCCTGAACAGCTCCTTTTTGGCGATCCAGCGGAAATCGTGGGGGAAATAGCCCTGGAAAGCATAGATGTCGGCCTGGGAGCAGTGGTTGCCGGCAAAGATATAGGTCTTGTTCGGATCGATGTTTTCCAGCCCTTCGATCCGGACTCGGATACCGGCTATCCGGCAAAGCACCCGGCCCCAGAACCGGGGGAAAGCCTGGGCCTTGGTCTCTGATTTGCGGATATAGATCAGGTCGATCAGGGCCAGAGAGCAGACCGCAAAGGTCAGGGGCGGAATCAGAATCAGATCAATGAGGGCGCGGAGATATTGTACAGGGGACATGGGGTGACGGGTTGGTTAGTTTCTTGGCCGTGTATCCTGGTCGAGGATATCATAAAATGGGGCCGTGGAGTCTTCGTGGATGGAGTTGAGCAGCTCGCGGGGTGAGTTTCGGAAATCTTCTTCCAGCTCATTATCGCCAAAAAACTCCTCGTTGAAGGTGGTGATCAGGTTCAGGTGTCCCCACCGGGTCAGGTAGTAGATCACCAGCCGGGGCAGCGCGGTATAGATGGTTTCGTCGGGATCAGGATCGACCCAGCTCGAGGCCCGGAGCTTGTCCGTGCACAGGGTCTGGGACTTGTAAAAATTTTCCAGGAACATCAGCTCCGGCGGCAGCCGGACTATGATGCCGAACCAGTTGAGGACCTTGGCCAGCCGTTCCAGGAAGTACTTGCCCGAACGGATCACCGGGTAGGGAATGTAGATCTCCCGGGGCCGTTTGAGCTCCAGATAGGAGCGGATGGTGAGGATCAGTTCGGCCAGCTCCACCGGTTCCCGGTCGACGAAATGATAGGTCTCGCCCCGGAACTCGTCCCGGTTGTCCAGCACATGGTGGACAAAATAGGGTACCTTGTTGCAGTTGGTGTAGGAATGCTTGATCCCCCTCTTGGTGATCATGAAGGGCATGGCTTCATCGGCGATGGTGAAGAAGAGCCGGTGAAAACCCTGGATCTTGTGGTCATGTTCGCCATAGACAATGGCCAGCCGGATCACCGTATAGTCAAGTCCCCGGTGCTGGCCCATGAACTTGAGGGTCCGCTCGGACATGAGCTTTGACTTCGCGTAGTTGTTCAGGGTCGGCGACAGGGGCAGGTGGTCATCCTCGGTCAGGTTTTCGCCATTGGGCAGGGTGGCGGCCGAACTCATGTGGATGTAGGGGATATTGAGGGCCGTGCAGGCGCGGGCCAGGTTGACCGTGCCCAGGTAGTTGACCTCGAAAGCCAGCTGGGCATCGGAATCCAGGGCGGCGATGGCGGTGTTGATGACAAAATCCGGCTTGACCCGGCGCAGGTAGGTTCTGATATCCTCGGAGTTCCGGATGGAGAGCTTCTTGGAACTGGGGGCCCGGATCTCGATATCATCCGGCGTCTTGGTCTTGAAATAGTGCGCAAGAGTGCCGCCGATCAGGCCGGAGCCGCCGATCAGGACCCCGAGCCGTTTTTCCTGGACCTCGATGATGGGCCGCCTCTGGACGGTATCTGTTTTTTTTATCTCTGTTGTCATGGCATACCTGTGAATTTCCAAATATAGCATAATAATAGCGCATTTCCACAGTATTTTATACCCACCTGTTCTCCCTGTCCCCCGGGCAGGTATCTTGACGGAGGGTGGCGGATCGAATATATTTTCATTTTTTCGTATTTTTTGGATTTGAGAAGGAACTGGATCAGGATTCCTGGTCCCAGACGTAGTGAAGGAGGGAATTATTTTGAGTGGCAAGGCAATTACCGTAAACGAGGATGGATCCTTAAACGTACCCGAAAGCCCGGTTATCCCTTTTATCGAGGGGGATGGCATTGGTCCCGACATCTGGGCCGTGACCCGCAAGGTGATCGATGCGGCGGTGGAAAAATGCTATGGGGGCGACAGGAAGATCGACTGGCTCGAGGTCTATGCCGGTGAAAAGGCAGTGGAAAAGACTGGCGAGTGGCTGCCCGAGTCCACCCTTGAGGCCATCCGCAAGTACATTGTCGCTATCAAGGGCCCGTTGACCACCCCGGTGGGCGAGGGCATGCGCTCGCTCAACGTGACCCTGCGCCAGGTGCTGGATCTCTATGCCTGTGTCCGGCCGGTACGTTATTTCCAGGGCGTGGTCAGTCCGGTCAAAACCCCGGAAAAGGTCAACATGGTGGTTTTCCGGGAAAATACCGAGGACGTCTATGCCGGTATCGAGTGGCAGGCCGGCTCGCCGGAGGCCGACAAGGTGATCGACTTTCTGCAAAAAGAGATGGGAGCGGACGTCCGCGACGGCTCCGGTATCGGTATCAAGCCGATCTCGGAGTTCGGCACCAAGCGGCTGGTTCGCAAGGCCATCCAGTACGCCATTGATCAGAACCGCAGCTCCGTGACCCTGGTCCATAAGGGCAACATCATGAAGTATACCGAGGGCGCGTTTCGCAACTGGGGTTACGAGCTGGCCCGGGACGAGTTCGGCGATGTGACCATCTCCGAAGACGAGATGTGGGAAAAGTTCGACGGCAAACAGCCCGAGGGCAAGATCCTTATCAAGGACCGGATCGCCGACGCCATGTTCCAGCAGATTCTGCTGCGGCCCGATGAATACTCGGTCCTGGCCATGCCCAATCTCAACGGCGACTACATGTCCGATGCCCTGGCCGCGCAGGTGGGTGGACTGGGCATGGCGCCGGGGGCCAACATCGGTGATGGCTATGCCCTGTTCGAGGCCACCCACGGCACGGCGCCCAAATACGCCGGCCAGGATAAGGTCAATCCCGGCTCGCTCCTGCTCTCCGGGGTGATGATGCTGGAGTATCTCGGCTGGCAGGAGCCGGTGGACATGATCCAGCGGGCGCTTTCCACCACCATCTCCAACAAGACCGTGACCTATGACCTGGCCCGGCAGATGGAAGGGGCGACCAAGCTCTCCTGCTCCGCCTTTGGCGACGCCATCATAGGTAATATGTAGTAACAGGGTTTTTCCGGTTTGATGAGGGGGTTTGTAGCCGCGCTGCAGGATCTCCTCTTTCCACCCTGTTGTCTGGGTTGTGGGCGGCAGCTGCCGGCAAGGCAGTTGCCGCTTTTCTGTTCCTCCTGCTTTACCCGTCTCTCGCCACTCTCTTCTCCCTGCTGCTCCTGTTGCGGCATACCCTTTGTCTCCGGTCAGGACCATCTTTGCGGCCGCTGTCTTAAGGAACCACCCGGATTCGACCTGGCCCGGGGGGCGCTCACCTATCATGAACCCCTGGTCACCCTGATCCATTGTTTCAAATATGGGGGTGAGCTGGCCGGCCTCTCCTCCATGGCCTGGCTTGCCAGCCAGTCTGCCGGTTACCGGGAAATCGGCGATCCTGAGATTATTCTTCCGGTCCCCCTCCATCCGACCCGGCTCCGGGAGCGGGGTTTCAACCAGAGTCTCCTGCTGGCCCGCAGTTTTTTTCCCCGGCTTCGGGACCGTATTGCGCCCGATCTGCTGCTCCGGACCCGGCCAACCATTCCCCAGTCCACCCTGTCCGGCTCTGCCCGGCGGAGAAATCTCCAGGGGGCATTTGCGGTGGCTGACGGTGACAGATTACGGGGGCGCCACGTGCTGCTTGTTGACGACGTGATGACCACCGGTTCCACCATTGGCCAGTGTGCCCGGGTTCTGCGTCGGGCCGGTTGTCGCCGGATCGAGGTCTTTGTTCTGGCAATGGCGGTTCCGGACTGAGACCGGGGACAGGCTGTCCCGCAACCGGGATGCGGTATTACCATTCCGGGTCCGGATAATTTTTTTTTCGATGCCCGGATGGTGTATCGGCCGCAGTAAAGCGGAATTAAAAAGACCCGACGGTCTGTAACCGCATTTTTGAGCTTTAAGGAGTTTTTTTGAGAAAAATATCGTATCGTAGAGTTTAAAATTGTTGATAACTTGTGGATAGTTTTTCGGTAACAATCATAATGCTTTGATTTTAAAAGATAATTAACGCATGAAAAGAAAAAGTACGATTTTATGGACCTTTGACGGTATGACCCATTGCAAACCCTGATGCAGGCTGGAAGAGGTATTTTCCCTCTCATTCTTTGATTTTGAACCGGAAATTCGCCTAAACGGCTTTTGACCGGACCGGGCTTTAGGGCTACATCTATGCCCGTCACTGCGGCACCCCCCCGGGGCGCTGTCTGGATTGGCATTCAACGTGGAAAACGATTCTTCCTGCTGCTCTCGCAGGAATTTTATGTACTGAAAAAAGCAATTCCGGACCCTGGGCTCCGGGTTGATCTTGAGCGTT